>JBILDR010000048.1:0-18687 GCA_044352515.1 Polaromonas sp. | reverse complement strand
CTCAGTGCCTACACCGCCACCACGCATTACGCCCATAGCTGGCACTTCGACTTCGATTCCGACGACCAGGCCAGGGGTGTCGTCAATGCCCACGCAGAGCTGTGCATCGCCGGAAAAACCTTCCGAATCTCGCTGCGCTACCTCGATCGGTACATTCGCAGCGCCCAGGGCTGGGTGTTTCAGGAGCGCGATATCCGCTTTCGCTATGTCCTGCCTTTCGATGAAGTGGCCAAGGGGCTGGCCGATCCCTTGCGCGTGCGTTGGCCCGGTGTCGAACCCCAGGCGGCTGATCTACCCGAGGGGCTGCAGACCTATATCGACAGCCGTCGGTAAGCCGACCGGCTACAGCCTTGCCCGCCTCTGTCCTTGTTTGAGTCAGGAGTTGTCATGCCACGCATTCGTTCCCTCTCGCTGCAAGAGTTCGATCCCGAGCTGCGCGCCATGTTGGGCGCCGACCATAAGAGTGAGCGTGAGATGCGGCCGACCAGCGTGCGTGCCCATCATCCTGAATTGGCCAAAGCCTATGCGCGATTTGCCGGTGCACTCAAGCAGCACGCGGTGCTGTCTGAGCGCCTGCGCGAGCTGCTGCGACTTCGCATTGCGTTTCACAACCAGTGCCGCAGCTGCATGGCCATGCGGTATGCCGACGCGGTGGCCGACGGCGTGACCGAGGACCTGGTGTGCTCTCTGGAAAGGCCCGAGGAGGCAGCTGACCTGACGGCGGCCGAGCGTCTGGCGCTGCGCTACGCCGACTTGTTGGCCAACAACCATCTGGCCATTGGCGATGCCCTGTATGCCGAGTTGGCACAGCACTTCAGCGATAAGGAGCTGGTTGAACTGGGCTCCTGGTGCGCCCTGTGCATAGGCTTTGGGCGCCTGTCGGCGACCTGGAACATGGTCGAGGATCTCCCGGCCCGTTTCCAGGTCGACGCCCATGCTCCCGTGACGCCCTGGGGCCCTGACGCCTGGGTGACGCGCCCTGCGGCCGCCAAGGCAGCCTGAGCCCAGCGGCAAAATGGCGCCCGGAAAAGTCATTTGCGAAAATATTGCGGTGCGGGTTCCTGTATAAAAGAGTTCGTGGCAGCCCCCGCCAGAAGCGCTGGAGTTCGCGCACCTTGTTTTTGGGGGACGGCGCGCCAGCGCCGCCCCGGTTTGACTTTGACAACAGGAGCTTGAGATGGCCCAGTCGGACTACGTACAGCAGCAGATCCATTGGATGGTCAAGCGTGCCATCGAGCATGCCGAGGCAGGAAGCACCGACAGCACCGAGGAGATCTACCGCCTGCCCGTGGACTCCTACAGTGCGCAAAGCTGGGAGGAGGAGATGAACGCCATCTTCCGCCGCCTGCCTTTGATGCTGGCGCTCAGCGCCGAGTTGCGTGAGCCCGGCAGCTACAAGGCCATCAAGGTGTTGGACGTGCCGGTGCTGATCGTGCGGGGGGAGGATTTGCGGGTCAGGGCCTTCATCAATGCTTGCACGCACAGGGGCCGGGCTGTCACGCAGACCCATGACGAAGTGGGCCAGGCTAAGGGTTTCACATGCCCCTACCATGCCTGGCGCTTCGGAACCTCCGGTGAGTTACAGTCCGTGGCAGACCCGCGCAAGTTTGGCGAGATCGATCGCAACTTGCTGGGACTCAAGGAGTTGAGCTGCGAGGAGCGCGCCGGGTTCATCTGGGTCTGCATCACGCGCGGTGTCAGTGTCGACATCGAGCATTACATGGGCGGCATGCTCGAGGAGTTGGCCGGTCTCGAAGCCGACAAATGGTTTGTGCATGGCCGCTCGCAGCTCGAGAGTGCGAATTGGAAGATCACGCACGATGGCTACCTCGAGTCCTACCATATTCCGTTTCTGCACCGGCAGACTCTGCACGAATTTTGGAAGCGCGAGAGCTTGTCCTCGGTCTCCCTGTATGACCACTACGGCCCTTTGCCCTGTGGGCCGCACCAGCGCATGGCCGGCAACGCCTGGGGCAATGATCCCAAGCTGATGCTCAAGATGAAGGACATACCTTCCGCAGACTGGGGCGACAAGTATTTCCATGCTGTGCGCACCCTGTTTCCGCATATCTCCATCTCGGCCGACCGCCACGGCGGTCTGGTCTCGCTGATGATTCCGATCGCGCCCGACCGCTGCATCACCCACCAGATCCACGTCAACCCGCGTGATCCTTCCCAAGATACGCCCGAGCAGCTGCAAGCCATGAAGGAGCGCATCGCGCTGTACGCCAAGATCGTGCGCGACGAGGACTATTCCACCAGCTTCAGCATTCAGGAGGGGCTGCAATCGGGCGCCAACACCGAGTTGCTGTTCGGCCGCAATGAGGGCGGGGCGCAGAACTTCCACCGTTCGGTTGCCCACTATGTGCAAGCCTATCGTGCTTCGCAGTCCAAGGGCTGAGGCCCCGGGGCGGCTGGCCACCATAATTTCACACAGGAGATGACATGAGCATTCCACACCGAGTCAAGCCAGGCGCCGAGTCCAGCCTGGAGGAGCGCCTGCAGCGGGTCGAGGACCAAGCGGCCATCCGCGACCTGACCGCTCGCTACAACTTCGCCATTGACAACCGTGATCTGGATTCCGTGCGCTTGTTATTTGCAGCCCATGGCTCCTTTGGCTCCAAGGACGGCGCCATGCGGGCCACCGGCGTGGAGGCCATTGTTGAGCAGTTCAAGGCCAGGTTCAGCGTGCTGGGGGCGACCAATCATTTTGCGCACGACCATGTGATCTGGTTTGAAAGCACCACCCGGGCCCGCGGCATGTTGTCTGTGCATGCGGAAGTCTGGCGCAAGGAGCAGCCCATGGTCACCGCCTTGCGCTACGACGATATCTACGAAAAGATCGATGGCTTGTGGTGTTTTTCCGAACGGCTGCTGTCCTTTTTCTACTACCTCAATGTCAAGGACTACCCGCTGGCCATGGGTAGGCTCGAGCGCAACATGGCATCGGACGCGCCTGTGGCGGCGGACTACCCTGAGCGTCTGCCCACCTATGTGGAGATGCGGCCGGGGCACGCTGGCCAGCCGCGCTGAGTGTGCGCCGGGCGGGGACCGCCCGACACCGGATCACAGCGTGTATTCGACGTCGAACTCAAAGATTTCGCTGGTGCGGCAGTAAGGCTCGAGCAGCCTGCCGATGGCCCGCATCTTGTTCGTCTGGGGTTCGCCGTTGGCGAAGAACTCGTCCTTGATGTGCGCCCGTATGATCTCGCCGACGATCAGGCTGGAGACGCTGGGGTGTTCGCCAAATTCCGAAATCTGAACCAGGCGGCACTCGAAGTTCACCGGTGATTCCAGCACCATCGAGGCGGCCACGAGATCGGCCTTGACCGGGGTCAGCCCGGTTTCGGCGAACTCGCTGACATGGTCGGGGTATTCTGCGCCGGCCTTGTTCATGGCCGCGGCGATGCTCTCGACAACCGGCACATTGACCACGAACTCCTTGGCAAATTCGATGTTGCGCAAGGTGTCCTTCTTCTCGCCACCCTTGCGCCTGCGCGTGGACAGCGAAAACGACAGCATGGGCGGCTTGACGCAGGCGATGTTGATCGAGGACAGCGGAGCGACATTGTCGACACCGTTTTCCCCACGGGTCGACACCAGGGCGATCGGCCTGGGCACGATGGAGCCGGCTAAGAGATGGTGCAGGTCGCGGAAGTCCATTTTGGCGGGATCGATGATCATGAAGTCTCCTTTTTGCTTCTGAGGGAACAGGTCAGGCGAATCGGGCTCGGCCGCCCTGCTTCGAGCCTGGGCTCATTGGTGCGGGTTGGCGAAAACTGGCGGACGTTTCTCAAGGAAGGCAGCGACCGCCTCCCGGTGATCTGCGTTCTGGTGCGACAGCGCCTGGAAGGCAGCTGCCATCTCGAGCAGGGTATCAAGGCGGGTGTGCAGCGACTCGCGCAACAGCCGCTTGGCCAGGCGCACCGCATGCCCTGGATTGGCGGCGATGCGCTCGGCCAGCGCCTGCGCCGCCGGCATCAGTTCATCGGGCGGGACCACCCGGGAAACCAGGCCCCACTGCTCGGCCTGGTGTGCGTCGATGGCGTCGCCGGTGAAGGCCATCTCGGCCGCCCGCGACAGGCCGATCAGGCGCGTCAACAGCCATGCGCCGCCGTCGCCGGGGATGATGCCCAGCTTGACAAAGCTCTCGGCGAAGCGGGCCTTGTCAGACGCAATGCGCACATCGCACATGCAGGCCAGGTCCAGGCCAGCGCCTATGGCCGCGCCGTTGACGGCAGCGATCACGGGCACCTCCAGATTGAACAGGGCCAGCGGCAGACGCTGTATCCCCGTGCGGTATTCCTGCCGGATCTCCATGCCCGAGACTTCGCCCGAGGACTGACGTTGCATATTGCGCACATCACCGCCCGAACAGAAGGCGCTGCCAGCCCCGGTGAGGATGACCGCCCGCACCGAGGTGTCGCGCTCGATGCGCTCGATCGCGGCAAGGAACTCGGGGACCGCAGTGTTGCCGGTCAGAGGGTTGCGACGCTCTGGATCGTTCATGGTCAGGGTGACCACGGCGCCGGATTGTTCGTAGCGTAAAAAATCGGGCATGACAGGCTCTGCAAATAAAGTGCGTGCTCTGACTATACGCCAGACCCCATTCAGATATATTTGGGCCTTGACTTTTTATCGCCCGACAGTCTGCTGTCGGCCAACTGAGGAGCGAGCGTGAGCCATCTGTTGAGTCAGTTGCAGCTGGCACCATTGCCGCCGCAGGCCGAAGCCCTGCGTTCGCAAGTCAAGGCCTTTCTGGCCGAGGCGCTGCCGTCTGCCGCCGCTCGCCAGCGGGCGCGCTCCTGGATGGGTTTTGACGCTGCTTTCAGCCGCAAACTGGCCCAGCGCGGCTGGGTGGGTCTGACGCTGCCGGCGCAATACGGCGGCGCCGAACTCGATGCCTTTGCCCGCTACGTGCTGGTCGAGGAGCTGCTGGCGGTGGGCGCGCCGGTCGCGGCCCACTGGATCGCCGATCGCCAGAGCGGCCCGCTGATCGCCAAATTCGGCACCGAGGCGCAAAAGGCCTTCTACCTGCCGCGTATCTGCCGGGCTGAGACCTTTTTTTGCATCGGCATGAGTGAGCCCAATTCCGGCTCGGACCTGGCCAGCGTGAGCACCCGCGCCCAAGCCAACGCAGGCGGCTGGCTGCTCAACGGACAAAAGATCTGGACCACCCATGCCCACCACTGCCAGTACATGATCGCCTTGGTTCGGACCTCGGGCCAGAAGGAGGACCGTCAGGCCGGGCTGTCTCAGCTCATCGTCGATCTGTCCCTGCCCGGAGTGAGCGTGCGGCCGATCCGCGACCTCAGCGGCGACGCCCACTTTTCGGAGGTCTTCTTCGACCAGGTTCAGCTGGGCGCCGACGCCCTGATCGGCCAGGAAGGCAGCGGCTGGGCGCAGGTCAACGCTGAGCTGGCTTTTGAGCGCAGCGGGCCTGAACGGATTTACTCCAGCATCGTGCTGTTCGACTTGTGGCTGCAGGTGCTGCGCCAAGGGGGCGAGCGCAGCCAGGCCGCCACCGTGGGTCGGCTGAGCGCGCATCTGGCTACCTTGCGACACCTGTCGATGGCCGTCACCGCCAGGCTTGTTCAAGGCGAAAGCCCGGTGATCGAGGCAGCCCTGGTCAAGGACCTGGGCACCGAATTCGAGCAGACGATCCCGCAGCTGATCGCCGCCTGCACAGGCCCGGGCGGCACCAGCGCGCTGGAGCTGGAGCTGGCGGCCACGCTGGCTTATGTGACGCAGATGGCCCCGAGCTTTTCGCTGCGGGGCGGCACACGCGAGATCCTGCGCAGCATGATCGCGCGTGGTTTGGACCTGCGCTGAGGAGGGCGAAATGTTTGCGCAAGCGCTGGAAAAGATTTTGAGCGACCACGCCAGTGGCGCGGTGGTGCGGCGCATTGAAGCCGGCCAGGCCGATCAGGGCCTGTGGGACAGCATCGCCGAGGCTGGCTTTGCGGACCTGCTGCGCAGCGAAGAGCAGGGCGGCGCAGGGCTGTCGCTGCCCGAGTTGTTCCCTTTGCTGGTTTGTTTGGGCCGTTACGGCGTGCCGCTGCCCATAGGCCAGAGCTTCATGGCACGCAGCCTCCTGCCCGACTGGCCGGACTTGCCGCCCGCTGCGATGGTGACACTGGCCCCCGTGGCTGTGCGCGCCATCGACGGCAGCCTGTGCTGTCCGAGCGTGCCTGGTGGCCAGGTGGCCAGCCATGTGCTGACCAGCCTGGACGGGAAATTGCTGCTGCTCGATGGCGCCCAGGCCCGGCGCGAGACTGTGGGGGATGCCCGCAGTCTGCTGGCTCACCTCCACTGGGACAGCGTGCGCCCGGTGTGCGAGCGCGACGACGCCACGCCCGCACTGCTCGCCTGCGCGGCCGCCTTGACGGCGGCCTTGATCAGCGGCAGCTTGCACCGGGCGCTGGAGATGTCCCTGGCGCATTGCAATACCCGCAGCCAATTTGGCAAGGCCATCGGCAAGTTTCAGGCGATCCAGCAGCAGATCAGCGTCATGGCGCAGCAGGTGCTGGCCGGCTCCTTGGCTGCGCAGTCGGCCTTCCAGGGCACGGGGTCCACACCCTCACTGCTGGCGGCCGCAGTGGCCAAGTCGCGCGCCAGCGAGGCGGCGGCGGCCGTGGCGGCCAGCGCCCATGCGGTGCATGGCGCCATCGGCATGACCGACGAGTTTGACCTGTCCCTGTGCACCCGCCGTCTGCATGAATGGCGGGCGCAGTACGGCGCGGAACTCTATTGGAATACCCTCATCGGCAACGAGGTGTTGGCCACCGATCGTCCTGTGCTCGACATCGTGCGGGCGCTCTGAACGGCGCGTGCTGCAGCCGCGGTTTTGCGCCTAGGGAAGACCCGGGAATAAATATATTGAAATCTAAAAAAAATATATGAGAATGGCTTGCTCACCATTATTTTTCCCGGAGGAAGACATGACCCCAAGCGAATTCCCGACCGCACCCGATGCCAGCAAGCGCCGCTCGATGATGATGGCCGCCGGCCTGGTCGCTGGGACGGCTCTGCCTCAGGCGCCGGCCTGGGCGCAATCCAAAGCGCGCACCGTTTCTGCGGCCGACTGGGCCAAGATCAAGGAAGCCGCCCGCAAGGAAGGCAAGGTCATCGTTTACGGCACCATGGGCCCGGCCCAGCATGAGCGTATCGTCGCAGCCTTCAATGCGGCCAACCCCGGCATCAAGATGGAACTGGTGCGCGTGGTCGGCGCAGCGCTGACGGCCAAGGTCGAGCAGGAGCGGCAGCAGCCCAATGTCGTGGGCGCTGACCTGGTGCTCACGGCCGACATTCGCTGGGCGGGTGACGCTGTCAAGAAGGGCTACCTCAAGACGCCGGTCGGCCCGGCCGCCGCTGCCTACCCGGACGCTTGGCTGCGTGGCGGTCAGGTGGCCCTGATGGCCCACACGCCGTGGGTGATGCACTACAACACCAATCTGGTCAAAACCCCCATCACCAGCTACCAGGATCTTTTGCGCCCGGAGCTCGCCGGCAAGGTGGGCGGCGTCTCGCTGGTCGCCGAAGTGGTGACCCTGTTTTACAAGTGGCTCGATGAATCCAACCCCGGTTACCTGGAGAAGTTTGCGGCGCAGAAGGTCAAGATGTACCCCAGCACGGTGGCGTCGGCCAACTCGACCGCCTCCGGAGAAATTTCTGCCGGGGTGTTCTCGGTGATTCCGGTCGATAACGCGCTGCATGCCCAGAAGGCGCCGATGAAGACGGTGATTCCGGCCCAGGCCTATGGCTTTGCCTACGGCTCGGCCGTGCTGGGGTGGGCCAAGAATCCCAATGCGGCGATGGTCGCGCAAGACTTCATCATGTCGGTCCAGGGGCAATCGGCCGTGGTCGGCAATGCCGAGGCCGCCAGCCCGCTGCCCAATGTGCCGGGCGCGCTTGATGTCTCCAAGATCAACCTGACGCTGATCGACTGGGACAAGGTCACCGCCGAGGGTGTGAAGACCTTCGAGGCGCGCTGGAACTCTCTGTTCGGCGCCCGCTGATCGCCGGCCATGGCGGTGCATCACGCTCAGGATGAGCGGGGATTGACGATGTCAGTCAGGACCGGGCCATGAGCGCCACTGCACAGCCGCGGGCCTGGTGGGGTCCCGGCGGTTGGGTCAGGCGCAATGCCCTGCCGCAGTGGGCCTGGATCATGCTGGCCCTGGTGGCCGGCTTCTTGGTGCTGTGGCCGGTTTTGCAACTGCAGGTCCGGGCCTTTGTCGATGAGGGCTCGGCCTTCGGGCGCATGATGGCCCTGCCGCGCATAGGCACCACCATGCAGACCACCCTGGTCCTGGCGGTGCTGTCCAGCGCCTTGGCCGTGGTTCTGGGTACCTTGCTGGCCTGGTGCGCCTCGATGCTGCCCGCGCCGGTGCGGCGTATTGGCGAGCTGGCGCCACTGCTGCCCCTGGTCGTGCCCGCCGTGGCTGCGGTGACCGGCTGGATCTTTCTGCTCTCGCCCAATGTGGGCTACCTCAACATGGTCTTGCGGCTCTTGCCCGGACTGGAGGACATGCAGGAAGGGCCCTTCAACATCTACAGCGTGACCTGGATCATCATCATCACCGGCATGCTGCTGAGTTCCTTCGTCTACGTGTTCGTCTTCACCGGCCTCAAGAACATGGGCCAGGAGTTGGAGGCTGCGGCGGCGGCCTGTGGCGCCAGCGCGGCGATGCGCTTTTTCACCATCACCTTGCCTCTGCTGCGTCCGTCCATCATTTTTGCGACCGGGGTGGTGTTCCTGCTCGGTCTGGGCCAATTCACCGCCCCCTTGCTGCTAGGGCGAACAGCCAAGATCGATGTGCTCACCACTGAAATGTTTTACCTGACCGAGCGGTTCCCGGTCGATTTCGGCCTGGGTGCCGCCCTGGGATTTCCCATTCTGGTGCTAGGGCTGGTGGTGGTGCTGCTGCAAAAATTCGCCCTGGGCGAGCAAAAACGCTTTGTGGTGGTCTCCGCGCGCTCACGCTACAACATCCGGCAGACGCGCTGGTGGGCCGCCGTTGTCATCGGGCTGTATCTGCTGGTCACCACGGTGTTACCGCTGATGGCCCTGATTTACGTCTCGGTCTCGCCTTTCTGGTCGGGCACTCTGGTTGTGCCTGAGTTGACGCTGCGGCACTGGAAATCGGTGCTGAACAATGTGGCCCTGGTCAATGCGGTTTGGACCAGCGTCAAGGTGTCGGTCGTCGGCATTGCCATCCTGATTCCGTTTGGTTTTTTCATGGCCTATGCGCTGCTGCAGTCGACCCGCGTCTTCAAACCGGTGCGCATGGCCATTGACCTGTTTGCCACCCTGCCGATTGCCGTGCCCGCCTCGCTCATGGGTTTTGGCCTCTTGTTTGTGTATTCCCAGCCCCCGATACAGATCTACGGCACGACGGCGGTTTTGGTGGTGACCTATGTCACGCTCATGCTGGGGCATTCGACGCGGCTGCAGTTCACCACCTTGGTGGCCACAGGCCAGGAATTTCTGGAGGCCTCCAAAGCTTGCGGCGCAGGGCCGCTGCGCTCCTTCTTCCAGGTCATGCTGCCGATGTGCAGAAAGGGCATCGCCGCGACGGCCGCGCTGACCTTTGTCCTGCTTTTCCATGAATTTAGCGCCTCGCTGATGGTGCGCTCGGCCCGCACCCAGGTCATCGGCAGCGTGATGTACGACGTCTGGGCCGGCGGCATCTATTCAGAGGTCGCGGTGCTGGCCTTGATCATGGTGGTGGTCACCGTACTGGGGGTGTGCATCGCCGCCTGGATGGGCGGCACCGACGCCGCACAACAAAAGGGTTGAGCCGTGCAGGAACTGAAGATTGAAAAGCTGGTCAAACGCTATCCCGGTCGGGACCAGGTGGTTGCTGTCAATCAGGTTGACATCGATGTGCAGGCCGGCGAGATGCTGGTCCTGCTCGGACCCAGCGGCTGCGGCAAGACCACGCTGCTGCGCTGCGTTGCCGGCCTGGAGGATGCGCAGGAGGGGCGCATTGTGCTGGAGGGCAGGGCGGTGTTCGATTCGGCCAGCGGGCTCAATCAACCCACCCATCTGCGCGACATCGGCATGGTGTTTCAAAATTATTCCTTGTGGCCGCACATGACGGTACAGCGCAATGTCGAGTACCCGCTGCGCGCGCGCCGCATGGGTGCCAGCGATCGCCTGGCCCGTGCCCGCGAGGTGCTGGAGGTGGTGCAGTGTGGGCATCTGGCCGAGCGCTACCCGGCCATGCTCAGCGGTGGCCAGCAGCAGCGCATCGCGCTGGCGCGGGCACTGGCACCCCGGCCCAAGGTGATGCTGCTCGATGAGCCTCTGTCCAACCTGGACGCCTTGCTGCGGGTCGAGTTGCGCACCCATCTGCGTGCCATACACCGTGAACTTGGCTTTACTGGCATCTATGTGACCCATGATCAGCTCGAGGCCTTTAACCTGGGCACCCGGGTGGCGGTCATGAATGCAGGCCGTATCGAGCAGCTTGACAGCGCCCGCGCCGTCTATGAACGGCCGGCCACCGACTATGTGGCCCGCTTTCTGGGCATTCGCAATGCCCTGGAACTGCGCCGCGTCGACCGGGGCTGGAGCAGCGATGCGGGCGCCGTGCAGGGCGATCTGGCTGCCATCGAGCGCCGCGCCGACCGGATGCAGTTGTTTTTGCGGCCCCAGGCGCTGCGCCTGCACAGCCCCACGCAGGCCCTCCCACAGGCTTCGCACCTGAGCCTCAGTGGCGGTCAGGTCCAGGAGGTGCTTTACAGCGGCGGCGAGGTGGACACGGTGCTGCGTTTTGGCGACACCACCCTTTATGCGAGCAGCCCGGCCGAGGGCGCCTCCTTCAAGCCCGGTGACCCGGTCACGGTTTCCTTCGAGGCCAGCAAGGCCTTGCTCTACATCGACGGCAAGCTCACCCCCGCTTGACCGGCACAGGGGCCAGGACCCGGCCGAAGCCGGGCCCTGTCTCCTCGGGCCGCCAGCGCCCAGCGCTTTAGGCCTTGAACATCTTGTCGAATTTGGCCTTGTAGTCGCGCTGGAAATCCGGCGTGTAGCGAAACACATCCCAGGGCTGCATGGTCCTGGCGTCCAAGGAGCCCGGCAGTCCCTGAATCACGCTGGCCGTCTCGCCCGAGCCATTCCACACACCCTGGCCTCGGCGGGACATCACGTAGTCGAGAAAAACCAGGGCTGCATTTGGGCGGCGCGAATGCGCGAGCGCAGCCATCACGTCCCGGCTTGCAAAAGCCGGGTTGGGCTGGAAGACCTTCATGGGTGCGCCCTGGGCGACCAGCGCATTGGCCACCGCATGGATGCCGTAGGCGGCCATGGCCAACTCTCCGGAAGCGATGCTTTGGAACAGGGGAAGGACGCCGACGGTCAACTTGGGCTTTTGCGCCGCAAACTGGGGCAAAAAGTCCGCTCCCTGGGTCTTTTCGATCCACTCGTAGAAGGCGAACACCGTCTCGGCCACCAGGTCCGAACTGCCGACCCGCCCTCTCAATTCAGGGCGCAGGAGATCGCGCATGCCGGTCACCGGTGTCTTGACGAGGTTGGTGTTGTAGGCCATCACAAAAGGCATGACCGCGACCACGGGCACCACGCCATAGAGCAGGCTGTCCTTGGGAAATTCCATTGTGGCGGGACCCGCCGGTTTGAGGAAGAAATTTTCCTGGGCCTTGTCGCGATACCAGATCGCATTGGCGTATTGGGTGATGTCTGCGCCGTCAAGCTTGGTGGCCTTCTCGTTCTCGATGGCCTGCATATGGGTCACCGGCGTGAGCTGGCGTCGGTATTCGACCTTGATCTCCGGATAAACGGTCCGGAAGTCCTTGGCCAGGCGTTCAAACACCTGGGGCACCGCCTGGTGATAAATGATGACGGCGCCTTCTTTTTTGGCCTCAGCCACGATTTTTTGCCAGTTCGGGTCGACGTTCTGGGCCTGCGCGGCCTGTCCGGCCAGGCCAAGCGCGCCCAGGGCTGCGATGGCGTTGCGACGGTTGATGCGAGGGGATGCTGGGTGCTCAGTACTCATGGAACTCTCCTTTGTGGAAAAAACCTATCGATCATGCGGGGGGGGGGAACTTGTGCCGCTGGGCTCTTTGCGCGCAAGACGCTCGTCGCACAGCATGGCCTTTGCATCAGGTGGCAGTCAGGCCGCCATCGAGCGGCACTGCCGCGCCACTGATCCATGCCGACTCGTCACTGGCCAGGAAAAGCGCCAGATTGGCGCAGTCGCTGAGCGTGCCAATGCGGCGCATGGGATGCCGCGCGGCCACGGTGGCCTGCTGCTCGGCCAAACTGGCGGTGCTGCCCGCATCGCGGGCGCGCTGCTCCCACACCCGAGACACCAGCGGCGTGGGGATGGAGCTGGGGCAGATGGCATTGCAGCGGATATTGCGCGGCCCGTATTCGGCAGCGATCTGCCGGGTCAGGCCGATCACACCGGTCTTGGCCGCAGAGTAATGCGGCAGGTCAGGAATGCCGATCAGGCCCGCGGTGCTGGACTGATTGATGATGGAGCCGCCGCCGCCCGCGATCATGTGCGGCAGGGCATATTTGGCCGACAGCCAAACGCTGGTCAGGTTAACGGCGATCATGCGGTCCCATTGCTCGATGGTCATGTCGATCGCATTGCTCGCCTCGCCGATGCCGGCATTGGCATAGAGCACATCGAGCCGGCCGAAAGCCGCCAGGGTCTGCGCCACCATGCGCTCGATATCGGCAGGCCGCGTCACATCCACCGTCGCGGCGATGGCCTGGGCTCCGATCAGCCGGGCTGTCTCCTCGACATGGGCGGTCACGATGTCGGCGCACATCACCTGCGCCCCCTCGGCCGCGAACAACTGGGCACTGGCCCGGCCTATGCCCGAGCCCGCGCCGGTGATGATGGCAACTTTACCTGCAAGCCTGTGGGCCATAGAAACTCCTTCGGGGACTCAGCGCTTGTCGCCGCTGTCTTTGTGGATGAATTCGGTGATGAAGGGGGCGATCACCTCGCCATTGATCTTGCAATCGAGCAAGATGGGGCCCTGGGGGTCGGCCAGCACGGGCGCGAGCTTTTGCAGATCATCCATGGACCGGATGGTGTAGGCCTCAAAGCCCAGCGGCTCGGCCATAGGGGCAAAGTCCACATCGAAAAAGACCGCCTTGGCCGGCGGCATGCTCTGGCCTTTGAGGATGTGCACCTCGGCGCCGTAGGCAGCATCGTTCATGACGGCAATGATCATCGGCAGGTCTTCGCGGATGATGGTCTCGATCTCGCCCATGGTCATCAGCATGCCACCGTCGCCGATCATCAGGAGCACCGGGCAGTCGGGCTTGCCGCGTGCCACCCCGATCGCCGTGCCCAGACCCAGGCCCACCGATCCGGAGTCCAGGCTGTGGGTGAAATGCCCCGGGTCCGGTACCGAAAAATAGGCCCAGTTGGCCATGAAATTGCCACCGTCAAAGACGATGTGGCGGCGCTCAGGCAGCATGCGGCTGAGCGCCAGGGTGAGCACGCGCGGATCGACCGTGCGGGCCGTATGGGCCACCTGAAAATCCATGGTGTGCTCAAAGGCGGCCAGCTCGCGACGTACCGTTTCGGTGTGCCAGGGCTTGTCTTGCGCGCTGCGCTCGGGCAGGGCCTCGAGCAACTGCTGCGCCACCAGCTTGGCATCGCCGACCACGGCCACGTCGGCCGGCCACCAGCGGCCGATGTGGGTACGCACCGCATCGACATGGATCAGCGGCACCGGCGGCAGCGCACTGCCCGAGCTCATGGTCAGCGAATTGAGCGCCACACCGATGGCCAGAACGCAATCGGCCTGCTCCACATGGCGCCGAGCCACCGAGGTCGAGGACGAGCCCAGGATGCCCATGTCGTAGGGATAGCCCCGAAACATGTCCTTGGCCTTCAGCGCATTGACCACCAAGGCGCCGGTCTTGTCGGCCAGCGCTTCAATGGCCTGGCGGGCGCCGCTGCGGAAGGCACCGACGCCGGCGACGATGAGCGGCCGGCGGCTGTCGCGCAGCAAGCGCACTGCCGCCTCAATGGAGGCCCCACGCGCCGGCTGCGGCGCCGCCGGCGCCAGCAGGCGAGACGGGGATGCTCCCTCGGCCAGGCTCGCGTAGCCCACCTGAATATCGGTGGGCAGCAGCAGTACGGCGAGCTTGCCCAGCGAGGCCTCGGCCACCGCATCGGCCAGGCATTGGCGCGCTGCCTCCGTGCTCGAGGGCACAAAGGTCGCGATGCCGCAGGCTCGGGTCACGGCCGCCGCTGGAAATGACTTCAGGTCCGGACCCAGTGGATTGACTGCCCCTCGGCCCAAAGGTGCATCGCCGCTGATCAAGAGCACCGGCATGCCTGCCTTGGCGGTCGACAAAGTGCCATGCACCGCATTGGCCATGGCCGGACCGCGCCCGACCAGGGCCACGCCCAGGCGACCGGTCGCCGCGGCATAGCCGGCTGCAGCCATCACGGCCTGGGTCTCATGGCGCACGCCGATGATGCGCACGCCCATGGCATCGAGCGTGGCGAACAACTGGCAGATGTCGTCGCTCATCAGCCCAAACACGGTGTCAACGCCAAGGTCCTTGATGTCCTGGGCGAGGATCTGATAGACAGGTTCTTTGTGCATGAGGTCTGGTGTCTTGTAGGGTGGCCGGCAGAGATCAGGGTTTATATTTTTTTGCCCCTGGCCGTATACATTATGATGATTCCGAAAGGTCTTGACCACCGGTTTGACCACGGGTTTGAGCACCGGTTTCGGGCCTCGGCGCTGGCGGCTGCGGCTCGTTCCGAGGCGTGCGCCGGTTGGCGCACGGACCGCAACCTTTTGGCAGGAGACGACAGCATGAGCACATCTCAAAGTCTGGATCGGGTGCAAATTGCACACACCCTATCGACCTATTGCAACTGCGTTGACAGCGGCGACGCCCAGGGCGTGGCCGGGGCCTTCATGCCGGCGGCCAAGCTGGAACTGTCTAGTGGCACCCGCAGAGCGGGACGCGAGGAGATCCTCGCCTTTTATGAGGCCGTGATCGGCAGCGGCCGGCCCGACCGGCAGGCCGATGGGTCCATCCCGCTGCTGCGCCACAACCTGACCACCTCGCGGGTGGAATTCATAGCCGAGGACCGGGCCCAGGGATGGACCTACTTCATGACCCTGACCCGCTTTGGCCTGGACCATGCCGGCCGCTACATCGACACCTTCTGCCGCCGTGGTGAGCGCTGGTTGATTGAGGACCGACGCATCGTGGTCGAGTGGTATGCCAGCCCGTCCTGGTACGAGCAGGTCCGCCTCCAATCCTCCAAGGCCTGAAGATGCACAGCATCGCGCAACTGCGGCTGCGCGCCAAGGCAAGGCTGCCGCGCCTGGCCTTTGACTTCATCGACGGTGGGGCGGGCAGTGAAGAAAGCCTGCGCCGCAACCAGAGCGCCTTTGAAAACCTGGCGCTGGTGCCGCGCGTGCTCAGGCCGTGTCGGGAGCGCGATTTATCGACCCGGCTGCTGGGGCGGCACTATGCGATGCCCTTCGGTGTCAGCCCCATGGGCTTGTGCAATCTGGCCTGGCCAGGCACAGACCGGGCCCTGGCGGCAGCCGCCGCAGGCGCAAACATTCCCTACGGGCTGTCGACCATGGCCAGCACCTCGATCGAGGACATCGCCCGCCTGGCGCCCGAGCACACCTGGTTCCAGATCTACCTCGGTGGCGATGCCGCAACGGCCGATCAGCTGCTGCACCGGGCCGAGGCGGCCGGACTGCGGACCCTGGTGCTGACCGTCGATGCCAACTTCCCCGCCCGCCGCCTGCGCGACCGTGCCAACGGATTCGCACTGCCCCTGCGGCCCAGCCCCGCACTGCTGGCCGACCTGCTGAGCCACCCGAGCTGGTCCTGGGCCATCTGGCGCGCCGGCGTGCCGACCTTCGAAAATTTCCGCGCGGCGCAAGCGCGGCAGGAGCCGATCGCCATCGGCGCCATGCTGCAGTCGCTGGCGCAGGCCCAGATTGACTGGGGCGTGCTGGAGCAAATACGCCAGCGCTGGCGGCACACCCTCATCGTCAAGGGCGTGATGCATCCGCAAGATGCCGCGCGCATCGCCGCCCTGGGCGTCGACGGCATCGTGGTGTCTAACCATGGCGGGCGGCAACTGGCGGCTGTGCCCAGCGCCATCGAGATGCTGCCGGCGGTGCGCCAGGCTGTGGGGCCGCACTTCAGCCTGCTGCTCGACAGTGGGGTGCGCAGCGGCGACGACATCGCCCGGGCGCTGGCCGCCGGCGCCAATTTTGTGCTGCTGGGCCGCAGTTTTCTTTATGCCACGGCCGCCCTGGGCGCGCAGCGTGGGGCCGAAGCGGCGCTGGACATCTTGCGCGGCGAACTCGACACCGCCATGGCCCAACTTGGCGCCAGTTGCATCGCCGATCTGCAGCCAGAATGGATCTTTCAAGCCCCGTCGGCATCGCGGCCGTCCCCAGGAGCTTTTTCATGAGTACAGGCATTCCCCCTCATATTCCACCCGAGCGGGTGGTGGAATTCGACCGCTTCAATGCGCCGCAGCTGCAAAGCTGTCCGCATCAGCAGGTCAGTGCCTTGTTTGAGCGCAGCCCGGATCTGTTCTACACCACCGGGGACAGGGGTCACTGGGTGGTCGGCCGTGCTGCGCTGGCCCGGGACATGCTGCGCCAGCCCGACAAGTTCTCCAGCGACCCGGTGCACAACCCGGCCAATGCGCGCCATCCACCGACCCTGCCCAACCAGTGCGATCCGCCGCTGCACACCGGACTGCGCCGCATCATCAACCCCTTCTTCTCGCCGGCGGGCGTACAGCACCTGGAGGACGATGTGCGGGCCTTGGCGGTCCGACTGATCGAGGCTGTCCTGCCGCAAGGACACTGCGAATTCGTCAGCCAGGTGGCGCAGATCTTCCCGGTCGAGCTGTTCATGCGCATGGCCCAGGCGCCACTCGACGACCGTGAGATGCTGATCGCCAAGGTCGCTCGCTTCACCCGTGCGCCACAGATCGCGGACCGGCTGGCCGCCCTCAATGAGCTGGGCGACTACCTGCAAGTGCTGATCGCTGAGCGTGAGGCGGCCCCTGGCACCGATCTGATCAGTCTGGTGGTACAGGCCCAGGTCGAGGGCCGGCCGCTGACGGCCGATGAGAAGCGGGGCATGGTGACCCTGCTGTTTCTCGGCGGCCTCGACACCGTGACGGCCATGCTCTCCTTCATCATGGCCTACCTCGGCCAGCATCCCGAGCAATGGCAGCGGCTGGTGCAGGCCCCGGCACTGATCGACCATGCGATCGAGGAATTAATGCGCGTCCACGGTGTGGCGGGTACCGAGCGCGGCGTCACCCAGGACATGGTCTACGCTGGCGTGAGTTTCAAGGCCGGTGACCGCTTGGTGTTTCCGGCCCATATTTATGGCCTGGACGCACAGATGGTGGAAGACCCCTTGCGCGTCGACTTCGACCGCCCGGTGAGCAACCACCTGGTCTTCGGCGCGGGGCCCCATCGCTGCGTGGGTTCGCACCTGGCGCGGCTGGAGATCAAGGTGTTTTTGCAGGAATGGGCCAGCCGGGTGCCTGTCTTTTCCGTGGATGCACAGGGAGATCTGCCCACCCGGGGTGGCCTGGTCTGGTCACCCGAGGCCGTGCCCTTGGTTTGGCCCGCAGGACCTGCGTCGACCTCAGTCGGGCAGGCGGCGCCATGAAGATCCACATCGACCGCAGCATCTGCACCGGCCATGCCCTGTGCGCGGCCAAGGCGCCCGCGGTCTACCGGCTCGACGAGGAAGGCTTTTGCTGCTCGGATGGCCAGAGCGTGCCGCCGGCTCTGCATGAGCAGGCCCGTTTGGGGGCCAGGCACTGCCCGGAGGCGGCGATCTTCCTGGAAGAAGAGGATTCCAAGCAGGCCTGATCGTCAGCAGATCACCGTACGGGGTGCTCAGGCACCCGGGTAAAGCGCGGGATCGCCACTTGCTGGTCAGGCACATCGTCCCACACCACCTGCACCGGCATATCCACGCGGATGGCGCTGAGCTTGACATCGACGACGTTGCTGATCAGGCGCGCGCCGTCTGCGCCTGCCAGGCTCAGGACTGCCGGCACATAGGGCAGGTGGTCCTGCATGCCGGGCATGATGGCGCGCTCGACCACGGTGAAGGAATACACCGTCGCAGCCCCGCTCAGCTCTTGCCAGCGCAAGTGCTGCGACTGACAGCGCGGGCAAAACGGGGTTGGTGGCATGCGTGCATGGCCGCAATCGGCGCAGCGGGCCAGCAGCAGGCGGTGTTGCCGGGTGGCCTCCCAGAAGGGCTGGGTCCAGCGGTTCAAGGCCAGCTTGAACAGCTCGGGCGGTGGACGTCGTGCCAGGGCCATGCAGTTTGCCTCAGTTGGCCAGGATCAGGCCGCTGACCGGGATCACCGACGGTCCTCCGGTCACCAGTGCAAGCTGCGCGCCCGGCACTTGGTTGACGGCGGTGCCGCGCAGTTGCTCGACGGCTTCACGCACATGGGTCATGCCCCACACATAGCCGCAGGAAAGTTGACCGCCGTCGGTATTGATGGGCAGGCTGCCGCCCTCGCGCCGGATCGCGCCGCTGCGCACGAAGGCGCCGCCTTCGCCCTTGTCGCAAAAGCCGTAGTCCTCCAGCTGCATGATCACCTGCGAGGTGAAGTGGTCGTAGATCTGCGCCGTATCGATGTCCTTGGG
>JBILDR010000249.1:0-4676 GCA_044352515.1 Polaromonas sp. | reverse complement strand
TCGACAAAGACACCGTCGACTGGTTCTTTGCGCATTACATCGACGTGCAGGATCGCGCCGACTGGCGCTTTGCACCGCTCAATGCGAGTGATCATGCCGGTGTCGCGCCCGCCTGGCTGGGCCTGGCCGAATGCGACCCCTTGGTCGATGAAGGCATTGCCTATGCCGATACCCTGCGCATGGCGGATGTGCCGGTGGACCTGGAAATTTACCGAGGCGTGATCCACGGCTTCATGACCATGGGCCGGGCCATTGCGCAGGCGAAAGTGGCCCATGCCGACGCTGCTGCAGCCCTGCGGGCAGCCTTTGCCGAAAGCTGAACAGGTGCCGGCTAAACTTCTCCGACTTGCCGGTGCACGCCCTCGCACCGGAGACTGACCCGGTGTGCCCCTTATGAAAAGACAGGACCTGCGCTTTTTTCACCGCCTGCGCGTGCGCTGGGCGGAAGTGGACATGCAGAAGATCGTCTTCAATGGCCACTACCTGATGTACCTAGACACCGCCATGGCCGACTACTGGCGGGTGCTGGCCCTGCCCTATGAAGAGGCGATGCATCAGCTTGGCGGCGACCTTTATGTGAAGAAGGCCAGCGTGGAGTACCACGGCTCTGCCCGCTATGACGACACGCTCGATATCGGCCTGCGCTGCACCCGCATCGGCAGCTCTTCGATTCAATTTGTGGGCGCGATATTTCGTGGCGAAGATCTGTTGATCACCGCTGAATTGATTTACGTCTACGCCGACCCCAGCACCCAGACCTCGCGGCCGGTGCCCGATGCCCTGCGCCAGGTGATGCTGGGCTACGAGGCCGGCGAGCCCGTGCTGGAGCTTCGCACCGGCACATGGGCGCAACTGCATGAAGACGCCATGAAGGTGCGCATTGAGGTGTTTGTCGAGGAGCAGCGCATCCCGCTGGCGATGGAGCAAGACCCGGCCGATGAAGTTTCGCTGCATGCAGTGGCCTACAACCGCCTGGGCATGCCTGTGGCCACCGGTCGCCTGCTGCCTGCTGAAGAAGCGACCGGCCGCATCGGGCGCATGGCGGTCAAGCGGGTGCTGCGCGAGGCCGGCATAGGCTCGCAGGTGCTGCAGGCCCTTGTTGCCGCCTCGGCCCAGCGCGGCGATGGTGCAGTGGCGCTGCATGCTCAGCGCAGCGCCGAAGGCTTTTATGCGCGCAGCGGCTTTGCGACCCAGGGCGATGGATTTGAAGAAGTAGGCCTGCCTCATATCGAGATGGTCAGGGCGGTCTGAGCCCAGCGATTGAGCAAAAGCCCCATCGCTGCGAGGGCGCAGCTCCCACACCCCAAGCCCAGGCCGCGCGTGACTTTGTGGGAGCGCCGCCCTCGGCGCGATACGGCCTTCAAACAAGCTCAGCCCTTGCACCAAGGCCCCATCGCTGCGAGGGCGCAGCTCCCACACCCCAAGCCCAGGCCGCGTGTGACTTTGTGGGAGCGCCGCCCTCGGCGCGATACGGCCTTCAAACAAGCTCAGCGCGGGAACCAAGGCCCCATCGCTGCGAGGGCACAGCTCCCACGCCCCTAACCCAGGCCGCGTGTGACTTTGTGGGAGCGCCGCCCTCGGCGCGATACGGCCTTCAAACAAGCTCAGCCCGAGAACCAAGGCCCCATCGCTGCGAGGGCGCAGCTCCCACACCCCAAGCCCAGGCCGCGTGTGACTTTGTTGGAGCGCCGCCCTCGGCGCGATACGGCCTTCAAACAAGCTCAGCCCGAGAACCAAGGCCGCATCGCTGCGAGGGCACAGCTCCCACGCCCCTAACCCAGGCCGCACGTGACTTTGTGGGAGCGCCGCCCTCGGCGCGATACGGCCTTCAAACAAGCTCAGTGCGAGAACCAAGGCCCCATCGCTGCGAGGGCGCAGCTCCCACACCCCAAGCTCAGGCAGCCCGTGACTTTGTGGGAGCGCCGCCTCGGCGCGATGCGGCCTTCAAACAAGCTCTGCCCTTGAACCAAGGCCCCATCGCTGCGAGGACGCAACTCCCGCAGCCACCAGAGCAGGCCGGACGATCAGACCTCAATCGGAGGGCGGCCAATGCAAGTTTTCCCGGCGCAATTCGCCCAGGCTGCCTGGATCCCAGCTTTTTTCTTCCAAGCTCAGCTGCCATTGCCCTGAGCCCTGAACTTCGGCCAGCACCAGCATGCTGCTGCGGGTGCCGTAGCGACCATCGGGAAAGCGCACGAGTGCGGTCGACAGCTCTTTCTCTGAGGACCACGGCACCCCGGTGTGTGGCAACAGATCTTCGGCCGGCTGATCGCGGTTGGCTAGGGCTTGCCAGAGTTGCTCGCGCAAGGGCTCGGCGTCTTGAGCTTGCGTCAGCGCTTGGGCCAGTGTCTGCCGCAGGCGGACGGTCTTGGGCCACGGTGTGTCCAAAAACGCATTGGACAGGCCATACACGCCGGCGCTCAGCCGCTCTTGCTGGCGGCCGGCTTCAATACCCTGTGGGCCTGACATGCGGTTGCTGAGCCAGTGCCATTGGCCAGCGGCCAGGTCGCCGATGACCAGATTGAAGCCACTGTAGTCCTGAAGTTCGAGCTTGCCGAAAAAGGCATCGGCGTCGTGCTGACCCTCCAGCCAGGCCAGGGGCAGGTCACCACGCGAACGCGCACCCGGCGCCATGTTGGGCTCTCGCACATTGGTGAGCATGGCCACCCGGCCGGTGGTGCTCAGCCCCAGCCAGGTGCCACCGGCGCGTTCGTCACGACCGCTGATGAGGGTGGCCCCTGATGGGCTACGCCAGCGCTGCAGGGGCAGGGTAGGGCGTTCGAATTGCTCGTCACGGTTGGCCGCGATCAACAGCGGCCAGCGCGCATGGGCGCCAATGGCAAAGGCGATCAGGCACATCGTCTCAAACAGCTAGCCGGCAAGCTCAAATGTCGTCGAGCAGGGGGTAGGGCAGGGGCAGCAGGTGCAAGGCCGGGCCTTGAACACTCTCCGCCCGCAAGCCGCCGTGAGATTCGTCGGCTGCGCTGGTCTGCATGGAGACGATGGCGTCAAAACCCTGGCCGTCCGGGCAGGGCGCAGCCGCTGCGATCAAACCGCAGCCCTGCTCGGGCTCGTTCAGGAGAAGCACCTCCTGGCCCATGGCCACCGGTGCATCGGCATGCACCAAATAGGCCCGCCGCTTGATGGTGCCGCGAAACTGGCTGCGCGCCACCACCTCCTGGCCCGGATAGCAGCCTTTCTTGAAATTGACCCCGCCCACCGATTCATAGTTGAGCATTTGCGGCACAAAGGCCTCGAAAGTGGCCGGCCCCACCATGGCGATGCCCGAGCGCACGCTCAGCCAGTGCCAGTAGGCCAGGGGCAATGGCGGCTCGCTCGGTGCCGGCGTATCGATGGGGGCCAGCCAGCAGGCGCGGCTCACCCCTGCGCCGGGGTAGAGGAACACCACCATGGCTGGGCCGATGTCCAGTCGCGACCAGGGCAGCGCTGCCGGCCGCAGGGCATCTACCGCCGAGCCGCACAGGCCGATCATGCGGTAGTCGGCGGTGGCGTCGCTAAGCTTAGCCTTGGCCCGCAGTACGAACATGGACAGGCGCTTGACCATGGGGGCCACGCTGTCGCGGGCGCACAGCAGCAAGACCTCTTCGGTACTGCGCTTGATGACGATGAAGCTGGCCTGCATCCGGCCCTTGGCATTGCAATAGGCCGCCAGGCGGGCGCTGTCATTGCCCAGCAAGGCAACATCTTGCGTCAACTGGCCTTGCAGGAAGGAGACGGCGTCGGCGCCGGCCACCCGGATCACGCCCATGTGGGGCAGGTCCATCTGACCGGACTGAGGACTTGACGGCTCAGGCGCAGCAGCGCCCTGATTCAATGAGGGGGTAGACATGACTGAATTATCATCCCCGGGCTGAGCACCTCCGGTGGGTGCATCTCACCAGGGGTTGTTCTTTGCGATTTGTCCTTCGCTTGCTGGCGCTGTTTCTGCTGGCTGCCGCGCTCATGGGAGCGGTCGCAGCCTGGAGGCTGCACGCGCCCATGGAGCTGCGCCCCGCTCAGGGCAGCCAGGTAGTAGATCTGCTGATTGAGCCGGGCACCGCGCCGCGCGGGGTAGCGCAGGCGGTGGCCGATGCGGGCGCACAGGTCAGCCCGGCGCTGCTGTTTGCCTGGTTTCGGGTTTCGGGTCAGGCCCGGCAAATTAAGGCGGGCAACTATGAGATCGCGGCCGGCAGCAGCCCGCGCTCCTTGCTGCGTATGCTGGTGCGCGGCGAGGAGGCACTCAAGAACGTCTCTTTGCCGGAGGGGCTGAACTTTTCCCAGGTGCGCGCAGCGCTGGCAAAAGCCGAGCAGTTGCGCCCCGAATCCCAGGGCCTTTCTGAGGCGCAGATCATGGAAAAAATCGGCCTGCCCGGGGTGCATCCGGAAGGGCGCTTCTTCCCGGATACCTACAGTTACGGCAAGGGCAGCAGCGACCTGGCTTTGCTGCGTCGGGCCGCCCGGGCGATGGACAAGCGCCTGGCGCAGGCCTGGGCCCAGCGCGAGGAAGGCTTACCCCTTCAGACGCCCGAGCAGGCGCTCATCCTGGCCAGCATCATTGAAAAGGAAACCGGCAAGCCCGCAGACCGAACGCTGATCAGCGGGGTGTTCGTCAACCGCCTGCGCATCGGCATGCGGCTGCAGACCGACCCGACGGTGATTTACGGACTGGGCGATCG
>JBILDR010000047.1:0-18880 GCA_044352515.1 Polaromonas sp. | reverse complement strand
CCGCTCTCGCGCAACCTGGCAATCTTGTAGCGCAGGGTGCGTGGGCTGATGCCCAGCTTGCGGGCTGCGTCCATGCGGCTGAGCGTGCTCTGTATGGCCGACAGGATCAGCTGGTGTTCATTGATCTGCACCGCCTGCTGCAAGCTGGCCGGCTCAGTCGCTGCTTCGGCCTCTTGAGGGCTGGCTGCACTGGGCTGCCAGGGCGCAGACTGCGGCTCAAAAGCCGCCGGCCGTGCGGCCATGCCGCCGTCGCTGTAGGTAGAAGGGGTAGAAGGCTGGGACGGAGCTGCTGCTTGGGCCGGCATCATTTCAGGGGCCGAGGGCACCTGCAACTCGGCTGGCTCGTCAAACATCAGGTGGGCTGGTGTGATGACCTCACCGGTGCACAACACCACCGCGCGCAGCACCACGTTCTCGAGTTCGCGCACATTGCCCGGCCAGCGATGGGCCTGCAGGCAAGCCTGTGCCTCGGGGCTGACCGCCAGCACCCGCCCGTCCTGGGCGTGACGGGCCAGCAGGCGCGCCACCAGGGGCAAGATGTCACCAGGCCGGTCGCGCAGCGGCGGCACGCGCAGCTTGAAGGTCGAGAGGCGAAAGTAAAGGTCTTCGCGAAACTCGCGTTGGGCCATGGCCACCCGCAAATCCTTGTTGGTCGCAGCCAGCACCCGCACATCGAGCTCGATCGCGCGCTCGCCGCCCAGGCGCACCAGCTGGCGCTCCTGCAACACACGCAGCAGCTTGGTCTGCAGATGCATGGGCATTTCGGCAATTTCGTCCAGGAAGATGGTGCCGCCTTGGGCCTGCTCAAACAAGCCGCGGTGCTCCTTGACCGCACCTGTAAAAGCGCCCTTCTCGTGGCCGAACAGCATGTCTTCAATCAGATGGTCGGGCAAGGCCGCGCAATTGAGAGCCACGAAAGGCCCACGCGCCCGGTCCGAGGACTCATGCACCACCCGCGCCAGCACCTCTTTGCCAGCGCCTGTGGGGCCTTCAATCAAAACACTCACCGGTGCCTTGGCTACCCGCTGAGCCAGCGCCAGCAGATGACGGCTGGCCGCATCCACATAGACCACGGTACGCGGTGCAGAGACCTTGGCCAGCACCTGCGCCGCGGCCGGTGCAGTGCTTGCACGCGGGCTGGCGGCCTGCCAGGCCGGCGCAGAAAACTCATCGGCGGCAATCACATGGACTGCACCGGCGCGCATGGCTGCAACGGCCAACTCCAAGTCGCGACGCTCGACCCGGCAAATGATGGGAACGCTAGAGCCCTGCTCGGCCAAGAGCGCCTTGACCTCGGTCAGCAAGGCTGTGCCGCCTTCCAGGCGCAAAGCGACCAGATCGGCATGCGAGCCGAGCTGCTTGAGCTCTTCCAGCGTGGCCACAGCCTGGGCCACTAAGCCAGCGGCAGCCAGTTGGGCCTGCTCAGGACCGCTCAAACTCCGGAAGGGATCGAGCCACAGCAGCTGTTGGGTGATCGGCGAATTGCTCATAACAGGTGACCTTAAAGTCGACAGATGCAGCCTGATGTGCAAGCTCTGTGCCACCTGCGGCAATCCCCTTCCGCCCCGCGGCAAAGCGGCAATTCGACGGAAACCCGACAGCGAGTCAACCTAGAAACCGCAGTTCGGCGCCTGTAATTGGCCGGTAATCGAGCGCTGGCGCGGGTTTGCGCAGATTTGGCACACTCACCCTATGGGTGAAAGCAAACGCAGGCGAATGGCGGCCCTGGCCAGGGTCGAAGGCGGCGGCGAACAGCCGCAGGTGGTGGACACGCTGGGCGGTCGAATGCACGTGCGCTGGGACGAAGGTGCGGCGGCCACGCCGCATGGCCAGTTGGTGTTTTTCGCTGAGTTCTTGGCCGCCACCGGCGTGTTTGAACGCTGGGTCTCACAATGCCCGCTGGAATACCGAAGCGGCAACGCCCCGGACAAACGCGACGTGTTGGGCACGCTGATGATGGGGATGCTGGCTGGGCACCGGCGTTATGCCCATATCACTGCGCTGCGCGGGGACGCGGTGGCTGCGCAGGCACTTGGCATGAACAAGGTGGTCAGCGAAGATGCGCTGCGCCGGGCCTTGGAGCGTATCGACGAGGCCGCCAGCACGGCGTGGATGCGCCCGGCGCTGATGCATTCGGTGCGCGAAGCGCTGGACAAGCCTTGGGTGTTGGATATCGATGCGACGATCAAGCCACTGTACGGTCGCCAGGAGGGTGCCGAGCTGGGCTACAACCCGGCCAAGCCCAAGCGGCCCAGCCACGTGCTGCACACTTTCTGGGTGGGCAATCTGCGCCTGGTGCTGGACGTGCAGGTGAGTTCGGGCAAGCAGCACACCAGCGTGCACGCCAAGGCCGCGCTGGGGCGGCTGCTCGATGAGTTGGGTGACAAGCGCCCGGCGGTGGTTCGAGGCGACTCGGGTTACGGTAACGAGGGGATGTTGCTGGAACTGGAGAGCCGAAATCAGCCCTACCTGCTGCGGCTGCGCCAGACGGCCAATGTGCAGCGGCTGGTGGCACGTCAGTTCGAGCGCCAGGACTGGAGCCGTGCGGACAACCAAGGCTGCCAGATGGTGGAAGACTGGTTGCAGCTGCACGGATGGAGCAAGAAGCGGCGCGTGGTCATCGTGCGTCAGCGCATCCGGGGTGGGATCGCGCGCGAGCGCCGGGTGGATGGCAAGCAACTCCGGCTCGATCTGGCAGGCCCTAGCGTGCACGAGGGAGATCGGCTGTGGGAGTACGCGGTGATGGTCACCGATGTGGCGTACTCCATCGAGGCCATCGGGCAGCTCTACCGGGACCGTGCCGACTGCGAGAACGGCTTTGACGAACTCAAGAACCAGTGGGGGATGAGTGGCTTCACCACGCAGGATATCAACCGCTGTCAGACCACGGCGCGGGCCTGTGCGCTGGTCTACAACTGGTGGAGTTGGTACTGCCGAGCGGCCAACCCGAGCGCACGCATGGAGGCCATCACGAGTCGCCCGCTATTGCTGGCGGCGGTGGGCAAGGCGGCAAGCCATGCCGGGCAGACTACGCTGTACCTCACGCCCGTGCATGGCAAGGCCAGCATCGTCAAATCGCTGATCGCCAATATCCGTGCGGCCTTGCAGCATCTAAAGGTCACTGCGGAGCAGTTCAAGACAGGAGATCCATGGGCCGTGGTCATGCGCTACGTGAGCGACAAAATCGCGCCCACTCTCGGGCCGTTCAGCCCACCACCTGCACTGCAGGCAACCGGGCAACTGCCGGATTTAGGGTCATTGCAGCTGGGGAGCTAAAGACCGGTCGAGATGGGGGTGGGAGCTAACACCAACCAGGCACAGCGTCTGGAGGGGGGTAGGAGCTGCGCCCTCGCAGCGATGAGGCGATAACTCTCAAGCCCCATAGGTCCGAGGGCGGCCTCTCTCACAAAGAAGATGCTTGGGCCGTATCAAAGCTCAGCAGTACTTGGAAATCAGGTGCTCGCGACTGTACCGACCCGCAGGATCAGGACGATTCATGATGGGCGTGGCAACAGGTACTGGCGCCTCTTTGGCTACATAGCCCTTGCAAAAAACACCATCAACACGCAGGACCTCAATGGCCGGCAGCGCGCGGGATTTGAAGCCCATAAGGCGACAGCTATATGGCAACGAAGGGTCCCAGCTCACCGCAAAATGCCGACACTGATAACAATTGGGGCCCCGTTCGGCCGGAGTTTTTTCTTCGGACATCGGACCTGCCTAGGCAGAAGCGAAACCGCAGCAATTACTGCAGCAGCTTCATCACGCTTTGCTGAGAAGTATTAGCCTGCGCAAGAATGGCTGTGGCGGCCTGCTGGATGATCTGCGTACGCGCCAACTCGCTGGAGGCTTTAGCGTATTCAACATCCAAAATTCGGCTGCGCGATGCCGAGGTGTTGTTTGAGACATTAGTCAAGTTGTCGGCGGCGTGCGTCAGACGGTTGATCTTGGCACCCATACCTGAGCGGTACTTGTCCACCGCTTCAATGGCGTCGTCCATCGCTGAAATAGCGCCGGTGCCTGTCACCGTCAAACTGCTGGCCACTGCACCGGACAAGCCCGTCATGCCCGCCAGGTCAACAAATGTGACGGTAATGGTTTGTGAGGAATTAGCGCCAATTTGATAGACGGCTGACCCTGTGGTGCCGTCCAAGATCTTCTGGCCGTTCCATTCGGTCATGTCTGAAATCCGCTTGATCTCAAGCTGTAACTCCGAAAATTCCTGCTGAAGGGCAACCCGGTCGGCCGCGACGTAAGTCGCATTGGCCGCCTGCACTGCTAATTCGCGCATACGCTGCAGCATGGCGGTGACCTCGTTGGTCGCGCCCTCTGCAGTCTGGATCATGGAGATGGCGTCGTTGGCGTTGCGTACCGCCTGGTCGAGGCCGCGAATTTGTGCGGTCTGCTTGTTGCTGATGGCCAGGCCAGCTGCATCGTCTTTGGCAGCGTTGATACGCTTACCGGTAGACAACTGTTCCATGGCGGTGGACAAAGCACGGTTATTCCGACTGAGAGCGCCTTGGGCGATCAGCGAATTCAGGTTTGTATTAATGACTGTCATGATTTCTCCAGATCAGGTTAGAGCGGCAATGCCCTGCCGCCGGCAACGGTCTCAGACCACAAGGGCTTCGGCTTTGGTTTGAACGACGGCCGGCTCCATCAAGGCTGCCAATTGAGCATGCTCTTCCCTCAACTCGGTGTGGTCAGGAAATCGCTGCAGCGCTTTTTGGGCATGCATGAAAGCTTGGTGATAAGCCTGGCGGCAGCGCATGACACGCACCAGGTGTCGCCAGGTATCGGGCGGCGAATCTTCGCCTTGCACGAGCATGAGACGCTCAATGCAGAGCTGCGCCTGCGCCCAGTCCTCTTGGATCTCAGCCAGCAGCGCGCCGATGGCCAATATGTCTTGACTTTCGGGGTACAGACCAAGTCCTGCCGCCACCAAGGCTTCGGCATGGTCCATGCGGTCTTGCGACACCCAGTGAGCGATGGCCTCGCGAATTTGCGCGGCGGTGAATCGGGTGGCCTGCTCAGCCGAACACAGTTGCTCGTAGGAGCTGGCAGCGCTTGCGGAAGGTGTAGTTTGCGACATCGAAAACTCCTCGTATGTTCGGATGGATGGGTGGCAATCAGATGCCGGTATGCACATTAAGCAAAGGGCGTGCCAGGCAATACTGTCGGAATTCCATGGAGGCTGGCGCCTCGTCCCAGGCAGGCCACACTTGGTAATGGGTCAAAAAAGTCGATAGCCATAGAGCGCTTGGTCAGAACCATCTCAATTCAGGGCTATCGCCCTACCCCAGCCTCTTGCACCTGGGCCTGCGGGGGCACTTCGCTGGCCTTCAACGGGACCGACTCCATCAATTGCTTGAGATCCGAATACAGCTGCTGCAAGCCCACATGTTCTGGATACCAGGCCAGCGCCGTCTGCGACTGCAGGTAGGCGTTGAAATAGGCCCCCCGGCAACGCAACACCCGAACGAAGTGATGCATGGTTTCGGCGGGCACCTTGTCAGCCTGGATCCGCATCAATTGCTCCAGACGCTCCTGGGCCAACGACCACTCCTGGAGAACCTCACTGACAAGGGCACCGAGGGCCAGGATGTCTTCGCTGTCGGGATACTGACTCAAGCCTGCCACCACCAGCGCCTCGGCCAGGTCCAAGCGGTCCTGCTCCACCCAATAAGCAATGGCAAGCCTGATCTCCGGCGCGCTAAATCGTATGGCCTCCTCGGCCTGGAAAAAGGGCGGATTGCTGCTGACCACTGGAGACAATGCAGGAAATGCCATGGGGCTGCTCCTCGAAGGGACAAGAATCGTTTAACCCGGCAAGCTTTTGCCGCCGGCTGCGTGTAAGCCACTTAAGCAAAGGTCAGGCCAGGCCCAGGATCTCGAGAATCCGT
Organism: Polaromonas sp.; assembly: GCA_044352515.1. Classification (GTDB taxonomy): domain Bacteria; phylum Pseudomonadota; class Gammaproteobacteria; order Burkholderiales; family Burkholderiaceae_C; genus Polaromonas. The sequence goes on along the minus strand of JBILDR010000047.1, from coordinate 12,977 downwards.
CAATCTTCAGGCAAAGGAGCATCAATCACAGAGCAGACCGAAGGACCGGGGTGGCATGGCATGGGCTTTGCATAAGACTGAGCCTCTTGCCACTCCAAGGTGTCGAAAAATGGACATGCGGGTCAAAAATCGGGTTGATATCTGTGATCGCTCTATCCTTGTTACCGGGGGAACAGGTTCCTTCGGCAAGGCCTTCATTCGCAACGTGCTTGACACCTGCCCGAAGATCAAGCGGCTGGTGGTATTTAGCCGGGACGAACTCAAGCAGTTCGAAATGGCCCAGGAGTTCCCGGAGTCGCAGTACCCGGCCCTGCGTTTTTTCATCGGCGACGTGCGCGACCAAAACCGCCTGCGCCGCGCCCTCGAAGGCATAGACACCGTTGTCCATGCGGCCGCACTCAAACAGGTGCCAGCGGCCGAATACAACCCCTTCGAGTTCATTCAGACCAACATCATGGGTGCGCAGAACCTGATCGAGGCCTGCCTGGACACCCAGGTCAAACGCGTGGTGGCGCTTTCTACCGACAAGGCTGCCGCACCCATCAATTTGTACGGCGCGACCAAGCTGTGCAGCGACAAACTCTTTGTGGCGGCGAACAACTTCCGCGGGGGCCGCGACCTGCGATTCTCAGTCGTACGCTACGGCAACGTCATGGGCTCGCGCGGCTCGGTGATTCCCTTTTTCCTGAAGCAGGCCAAGAGCGGGCGGCTGCCGATTACCGACCCCAACATGACGCGCTTCAATATCTCGCTGGATGAAGGCGTGGAAATGGTGTGCTGGGCCCTGGCCCACGCCCTGGGCGGCGAAATTCTGGTGCCCAAGATTCCTTCCTATCGCATTGGCGATGTGGCAGCGGCCATCGGCCCGAATTGCCAGCAGGTGATCGTGGGTCTGCGACCGGGCGAGAAGATCCATGAGGAAATGATCACCACCAGTGACAGCCCAAACACGGTAGACCTGGGCGACTATTACGCCATCCTGCCCTCGGGCAAGCTGGCCGATTACATCGAGCGCCGAAAGGCCGAGCCCCTGGGTGAGGACTTTTCCTACAACTCAGGCAGCAACCCCGACTTCCTGAGCGTCGAACAGATCCGGCATCTGATCCGCGCCCACGTGCAGCCCGAATTCGAGCCGGTATGAATGGCGAGCGTCAAGCCAGCCCTGCCCGACACGTCAAAAACCGCATGTCCACCATGAAAAGAATTCCCAAGCTCGACCAGGCCCTCCAGGCGCTGGACAGACAAAACGCCATCTATCAACCGACGGTGTTCTGGCGCGAGGCCAGCCTGCAGATCGCGCGCGAAATGGCTGAGGCGGGCGTTGAAAACTTCAGACGCCTTCCCACGGCGCTCGGTTATTTCGTACCCAACTACAGCGGATCGGCCAGTGGCATCCAACCGGAACAGGCGGACTGCCTGAGGGCGGCGATGCACACCGTCTTTCCGCAGGCGAGCAAGTCTCACCAGGCACTCGATCACTTTCTCTCGGGCAAACAGGCCGCGCTGGCCGACTACCGCGTACTGCTGGCCAGCGCGCAAGAAGATCAATGGCCCAAACTGCTCGATTTCAGTGAGAGCACCCACGGGCAGCCTGTCGAACAATTCGAGTGGGACGGCCGGCGCTACAGCCGATCGGCACTGAACTACCTGCTTGGCTTGAGTTTTCTCAAGAAGCACCTCGGCGGCGATGTGCCACGCACCCTGCTTGAAATAGGCGGGGGCTTCGGCACCTTGGGAGAAATCTGGTCACAGTCTGGCATCGCCGATTGGCGCTACATCGACATCGACATTCCACCCACGCAGTTTGCGGCCGACCACTACCTCAAAGCGACGCTGGGCACCGCGCAGGTCAATGGGTTTGACGAACTGCCCGAATCGGGACCCGTGGCGATCAGCACACTCAAGCCGGCATCAGTGCTGTGTTCCTGGCAAATCGAACAACTGCAAGGCGAGATCGACCTGTTCGTCAACTTCATCTCATTTCAGGAGATGGAGCCCGCCGTCGTCGAAAACTACCTGCACCATGTCCGTCGCCTGAAGTCTCGCTGGATCCTCCTGCGCAATCTGAGAGAGGGCAAACAGAAAAAGAACTCTGCGCTGCCCGGCGTGGATCAGCCCATGCGTTCTGGCGACTACACAGCCATGCTCAGCGGCTACGAACTGGTTGCCAGCAATGTTCACCCCTTCGGATTTCAGACGGTGGACGGTTTTCATTCGGAGTTGCTGCTGTTTAGGCGTCAATGACTCCGCCAGGCCGTGTCAGACCGTCTCTTTGGAACCCACAGGCATAGCGAATACACATGACCTCTGCTCACCCCGCACTCCCCTACGGCAGGCAGTCCATCAGCGAGGCAGATATTGCCGCCGTGGTGGATGTGCTGCGCAGCGACTGGCTCACGCAAGGTCCAGCAGTACCGGCTTTCGAGGCCGCACTGGCCAAATATTGCCGCAGCAGGCACGCCATTGCCGTCAACAGTGCAACCAGCGCCCTGCACATCGCCTGCCTGGCATTGGGTGTAGGACCGGGCGACCAAGTATGGACCAGCCCGAACACCTTTGTGGCCAGCGCCAATTGCGCCATCTACTGCGGCGCCAGCGTGGACTTCGTTGACATCGACCCCAGCACTTACAACATGTGCCCCGAGCGCCTGCGCGAAAAGCTCGAACGCGCCCGGCGCAGCGGCAGTTTGCCCAAAGTGGTGATTCCCGTTCACTTTGCCGGACAGTCATGCGACATGGCCGCCATCCACGCACTGTCCCAAACTTATGGCTTTCGCATCATTGAAGACGCCTCCCATGCCATCGGCGGCCACTACCGCAGCGAGCCAGTGGGTTGCTGCCAATACAGCGACATCACGGTCCTGAGCTTTCATCCCGTCAAAATCATCACCACTGCCGAAGGTGGCATGGCGCTGACCAATGACCACCGACTGGCCCGCGCCATGCGGCTTTTGCGCAGCCATGGCATCACCCGCGAGGCGGAAGATTTTGTCCATGCCCCAGAAGGACCCTGGCACTATGAACAGCAGAATCTGGGCTGGAATTACCGGCTGACTGACATGCAGGCCGCCTTGGGCCTGTCGCAACTCACGCGCCTGGACGAATTCGTCAGGCTGCGCCGGGCATTGGCTGAGCACTATGACCACTGCCTGCTCGACCTGACGCTGCAGATTCCCGTCACCCACAGGGATTGCCTGTCGAGTCATCACCTCTACGTGATCCGACTGCCCGAGGATTGCGGGCGGCTTGGACGCGCCAAAATCTTTGCCGCCTTGCGCGAGACGGGGATTGGCGTGAACCTGCACTACCACCCGGTGCACCTACAGCCCTTCTATCAAAAGCTGGGCTTCGGACCGGGGCAATGCCCGCAGGCCGAGAGTCACGGCGACCTGGCCATCACCTTGCCCCTGTTCCCGAAGATGCAGGCCAGCGATGTCGATCGGGTGTGTGCGGCCCTGCGTGCGGCCTTGCACGAGCAGGAAGTCGCCGTCGGAGCAAGCTCGTGAAGGCCACGGCGCGCCCTGCGCTGCCGGATGCACCCGTCAGGGCCAGCGCGGTTGTTCTCGCGCGCGGCGGCAGCAAGCGCATACCGCGCAAAAATGCCAAGCCCTTCAGGGGGCGCCCGCTGCTTTGCTGGCCAGCCCAGGCGGCGCTCGATTGGGGACAGTTTGACCAGGTCTGGATCAGTACCGACTGTCCCGAGATTGAGGCCTTGGCCTTGGACCTAGGCCTGCAGACGCTGGGCCTGCGCTCGCCGCAGGCGGCGAGTGATTCGGCCAGCACGACACAGGCCCTGACCGAATGCGTGCAGACCCTCGCCCGGCTTGGGCCACTGCCCGAACACCTGTGTGCCATCTATGCGAGCGCCGCGTTTCTGACCCCCTCCCTTCTGAGCGCTGCCGCCGCAAAACTCAACGAGGGACCGTTCGACCTGGTGTTCCCTGTCATCAGATACTCACACCCCATCTGGCGCGCCCTGGAACGTGACGGGGCCGGCCAGACGGCTTTTGTCTGGCCGGAACACGCCTTAAGTCGCACCCAAGACCTGCCAGTGGCCTACCACGACGCCGGGCAGTTCTATTTCTTTCGCACCCGGACGCTGCTGGAAACCGGATCATTGATGGGTGGACGTACGGCCACCCTCGAATTGCCCGAGACGCAGTGCCATGACATTGACAGTCTCATCGATTGGGAATTGGCCGAACTCAAGCATGAGCGCCTCGCCGCCCGCTTGACGCCATTCCAGGACATCCAGACATGAGGGTGGTTTTCCGATTCGATGCCAATGATCAGATCGGTCATGGCCACCTGATGCGCTCGAGCGTACTGGCGCGAAGGTTGGCAGCGCGTGGTCATCAGGTGGAGCTGCTGTCCCATGGGATTCCCGAAAGCCTGCAGGCTCACCTCCAAGGCGTGCGCCTTCATCGCGCCCAAACGGTGGGCGAGGACTTGGAAATCCTGTCGGGCCTCAATCATTCGCGTGACGTGGACTGGCTGGTGGTGGACCACTATGGGATAGATGCCGACTGGGAAACCCAGGCCAGAAGCGCGGCCCATCGCATCCTGGTCATCGACGACCTGGCCAATCGCCTGCATGACTGCGATGCGCTGCTGGACCAGAACATCTGCAACCCGCATCAGTCGGCCTACAGGGAGTTACTGCCAGGCCACTGCCAGCAGTGGCTGGGCATGGCGCATTTGCTGGCCCGTGCGAGCTTTTACCATGACTCCTGCGATGAACGACGGGGGCTGCTGGTGTTCCTGGGTGGTGGCAATCACCGACAGGCGCTCAATGGCCTCTTGCAGGACATGGTGCCCGATGCCCTCGAACCCATCGAGGTCCTGCTGACTTCTGCCTATGGCCCAGTGCAGGCCTTGCAGCCGCTGGCCAGCGGACGGTACAAGCCCGTGTTCCATGTGGACCTCCATGACACGGCCCCCCTCTGCCGACGCGTGGCGGGAGCGGTGATCCGATGCGGTTTCATGGCCTACGAGTTGGCCTTGGTGGGTACACCCATGGTGATCATCCACGCCACCCCCATTCAAACCGAGGTCGCCTTGGCGCTGCAAGCGGCCGGATACGCCGTCGCCCTGAGCGAAGAAAAACTGGCGGATCGGGACAGCCTGACAACCGCACTGACTGCCCTGCGTGAGCTACGGCCCAAACCCATGAACCAGATTCACAGCCCCGGCGCCGAGCACGTGGCCCAACTGATGGAGCGTTTTCAATGATCCATGACCTTCAAGCCCATTACCGTGACTTGCTGCGCCAGCACGGCGACAGCCCGCAAGCCGTGCAGTATTCCTCACGCGAGACGCAGGAGCGGCGCTTTGAAAAACTGATCGGCATCGGCGAACTGCCAGGCTGCAGCGTACTGGACTTCGGGTGCGGGACGGGGCAACTCCAGGAGTACCTGAGTCGCCAGGAAATACAGGTCGACTATCACGGCATTGACATCGTCGATGAGTTCCTGACTCTTTGCCGCAAAAAAATTCCACACGGCAGCTTTGGCACTCTTGATCAATTCCGCGGTCGGCAGTTTGACTACGTGATGGTGGCCGGCGTCTTCAACAACCTCATTGAAGACAATCGAGGCTTCTATCAGGAGACGCTGAAAACCCTTTTTGCCATGACCCGCAAGGGCTTGTCCTTCAACATGATGAGTGCCTACGTGGACTATCAGGACGAGGGTTTGTTTTATGAATATCCAGAGCAGGTCTTTAGCTTCGTGAAGCGGGAAGTGACCCCCTATGTGACCCTGCTCAATGACTACCAAGTCAAACCCGGGGTACCGCCTTTCGATTTCACCGTTTATGCCTATCGGGGTGGACAGTGAGAGTCGCGGTGGTCGGCGCTGGCTTTACGGGGTGCATGACGGCCCTGCACGCAGCGCGCAAAGGCGCAAGCGTGACGCTTTTCGAGACGAGCCCCGAGATCGGGGGCGTGCTGCGGGATGTGCAGGTCGATGGCCGGCTGTATTACAGCGGCTGCCAGTACCTGCGCAGCGGAGCGCTGGGTGCCAGTGGAGTGGACCAGGAACTGGAGGTGTTTCCTCACGAGTACGGTTCTTTGACGCTGCTTGGCAACCACAGCCCAAGGCTGATCGATGACTGCGCTCAGCCGGCACTCGATGGTCAGGCTCAATTCGCGCCGGATGCCGTGCTCCACGGCAACGCCCTCCAACGACTCCAGGCCTACGGAAGAGCTGCAGACCGGCTGATCCAATGGGCGAGCGGTTTCGGAAACCTGGCTTTGCTGGACCAGCAGTGTCTGTTGCCCATGCAACTGTCAAGAGTCTTCTACCCAGAAGACCGGGATCTCCCAGCCAAAAAAGCGGCCAACGCCATCGCCGACCACCTGATTGCGATTCCCAGGAGAATTCGCCGTCCAGGAATGCTCGCGGAACCTGCCATGTTGCCCAAGACTGGCTTCAATGACTTTTTCGACAGCCTGGAGCGAACTCTCACGAACCACGGGATACGAATCGAACTGAATTCGCCCGTCAAGCTCATGAATGATGCCGATGGCATCCGGCTCTGCAAGCGCGGCGACGAAGAGGCCTTTGACCTGGCCGTCTGGGCATCCAATCCTGTCGCTGTCCTGAAGCGCGCCTGCCAAGCCAAGCTCACCACGCCTGCCATTGCGATGCAGCTTTGGGTCGGAGATTTTCCCCAAGCGCAGGGATTGAACAAGGACATGCCTCTGCCCTACTACTGGCAGGTCTTTGACGAATCCTCGCCCGTGGTTCGTGTCTACATCTACCGGCTACAGGGTCACCTGCGCTTTTCGGTCGAAGCTTTCGACCGTCCGCAAGGGGTGGATCCGGTCAAGGCATTGACTCAGGTCTTCAAGGCACTGGGGCTGCCCGCACAATTCGAGCTGGCAGCCGTCATCTCACAAAGCCGCAATGTGAACTTTTCCACGGAGGAAAGGCTGCTCATGGAGCGCAGCACGGCGACGCTTTTGGAACGAGGAATCATTCCGGGCGGTTGGTGCCATTACGGGCGCGAAGAAAAAGTCGCCAGTATGATTCATCTGCTGGAAAGGGCCATGGCATGAGCTCCTGCGCCATCATGCAGCCGACCTATCTTCCCTGGGCCGGGTACTTTCAACTCATCGCGGCGGTGGATCAGTTTGTGTTTCTGGATGATGTTCAGTTTGAGCGCAGCTCATGGCAACACCGAAACAAGATACTGCTCCATGGCACCGAGCACATGATCTCGATCCCGACGAAAAGGGTGCCGCTAAGGGACGCCCTGTTGCACCGCATGGAAATCTGCACCATTCAGAATTTCAAAGTTCAACACTGGAAAATTCTGGAGCATGCTTACCACAAAGCCAGGCACGGTGCCGAGGCATTACAACTGGTGGCTCAGAGTTATGCAACGCCAAGCGGTGGAAAGCTGGTGAACTTTACAGGGCAGCTGATTCAAACCATCTGCGGCGCACTCTCGATCAGCACCCCCATTGCATATGCGTCGGAAATGCAGTGCAGTGGCCAAAGGTCGGATCACGTGGCTGAAATCTGCCAACATCTGCAATGCGGCACCTACTTGTCGCCACAAGGCGCTGCGTCTTACCTTGAAGAAGATTCATTTGTGGAAAAGCACGGCATCGAGCTGCGGCTGCAAAACTTCAAACCCAAGCCTTATCCCCAATACAAGTCCAAGGAATTTATTTCCCACCTTTCCATAATGGACGTAATTGCCAACCTGGGGCTGAGCGGTGCAAGGCAATACATTCGGGAGCAAGCATGATCCAAGCTGAGATAAAGATCAACGGCCGAAGCATCGGACCCCATCAGCCTCCGTACGTGATTGCGGAAATGTCCGCCAACCACAACGGCAAACTGGAGGCCGCCTTCAGGCTCATTGAAGAAGCCAAAAAGGCGGGCGCAGATGCGCTCAAACTGCAAACCTATACGGCAGACACGATCACCCTCAAATCGGACCGACCGGAGTTTCAAATACACGGCGGCCTGTGGAACGGGCGCACGCTGCACGACCTCTATGCACAAGCTCAGCTGCCCTGGGACTGGCACAAGCCGCTGTTTGAGCATGCCCGCAAACACAGCATCACGATTTTCAGCTCCCCGTTCGACACGACGGCCGTCGATTTGCTCGAAGACCTCAACGCGCCGGCCTACAAAATCGCGTCGTTCGAAGCCATCGACCTGCCCCTCATCCAGTACGCGTCGCGTACCGGCAAGCCCTTGATCATTTCCACGGGCATGGCCAATGCCGAAGAAATCGCCGAGGCAGTGGCGGCTGCCCGAGAAGCGGGCTGCCAAGAACTGGCGCTGCTCCATTGCGTGAGCGGCTACCCGGCACCCGCACAAGACTACAACCTGCGCACCTTGGTAGACATGCGCGAGCGCTTTGGCGTGATCACAGGCCTATCCGACCACACACTGGACAACACCACTGCGATTGCCAGCGTGGCGCTGGGTGGCTGCCTCATTGAAAAGCACTTTACGCTGGACCGCCAGGGCGGCGGGCCAGACGACAGTTTTTCACTGGAACCCGCCGACCTGCGCCACCTCTGTCAAGGTGCACTGACCGCCTGGCAAGCGGTGGGCCAGGTGACCTATGAGCGCCAGGCCAGCGAACAAGCCAATGCGCAGTTCCGCCGCTCGCTGTACTTCACCCGGGCCCTGCAAGCAGGCGAGCAGGTGACAGTCGGCGACATTCGCAGCGTGCGACCCGGCCTGGGCCTGCCACCCAAGTGGCTGCCCAAACTGATGGGGCTGCGCCTGAATCGCCCGGCCCAACTGCACGAAGCAGTGGCTTTCAATCATTTTGACCTCAACGACTTGAACCCATCCGGAGCGCCCCATGTGCCCTGACCTGAACCTGCATCCTGTGGTCATTGATGCCGACCGTCCAGGTGACCTGAACTGGATTTACCAAGCCGATGCGGCGCTTCGCCCGGCCTCGATCGACCTGGAGGACCTGCCTATCGCAGTGGACTGGAGCAGGAAGCGCATGCTCTGGATGATCTATGGCTCATGCCATCTGGATCTCATTGCCTCGGTGATGGCGCGCATCACCGACTGCTCCGAGGTGGTCGTGCTCGAATCTGAGAGCGTTGACGCCTATGGGCTTGAGCCAGATGAGCGCGATGGGCTGATCCAATGGATCCTCAACGAGAGGCTGACCATCATCGCTGGTGGCTCGCTCATGCAAAGGGTTCAAAAGCTGATCGAGTTGGTGGATATCAACCGGCTCGACGGTTGGAAGCCCCTGCTATCCAAGACGTTGATGAGCCGCCGCCCTGAAGAGACACAAAAACTCTTCGAGCAATTGGGTGCAGGCATCAACAGCAAAATCATGTCCAAAGGCACCTACCTCACGGTAGCCCAACACTATTTCCGCAACACACTGATCAACGCCCCTCTGGTGTCTGAGGGCGGCGTCCTTTCCCGCTGGAGTGATGCGCGCAAAGATCGGCCGGTGCTGGTGGTGTCGGCCGGGCCATCGTTGAACAAGCAACTGCCGCTGCTGGCAGAAAACCAGGACCTGTTCACCATACTGGCCGTCAACACAGTCTGGCCCATCTTGAAAAAACACGGCATCGTGCCGGACGTGATGCTGGCCTTGGACAGAAATTCCAAGGCGGCCTGGCCCGTCAATTCGGTTTCACCAGACACGGCATTTTTCGTGGACCTGGGCTGCGCTCCGCGTCTGATGTGGTCACACGACCACAACCACATGATCACCACCTGCGACCCGGTCACCTCGGCCATTGCCGGCGCCCTAGGGGCCTCGACCGAATATCTGCGCACCGGCGGCTCGGTGGCCACTTCCGCGTTTGCGCTGGCAGAAGTGCTGGGCGCCAATCCCATCGTTTTCATCGGGCAGGATCTGGCACTGACGGACGGCAAGGACCACGCCGAGGGCTACCCCCACACCTACAACGCCAATACCCTCAAAAACAGGACAGACAATGGTTTTGACGTGGATGGCTACCACGGTGGGCGGGTTCGCACCGAGCGTCAACTGATGTACTACAAGACCTGGTTCGAGCGCCGGGCCAGTGAACTCACCGACAGACTGATCATCAACGCCACCGAAGGCGGCGCCAGAATCAACGGGACGGTTCAACTGCCTTTCGCCACGGTCTGCCGGGAAATCCAGGCCACCCGCCTGCGCAAGACGCCACTGATGCCCCCCACCCCGACACGCATCGACCCGGCGCACATGGCCAAGCTCAGCCACAACCTGGTGACCCTTTGCAAAGACGTTCAGGAGTTCAGGAAGATCGCCACCGAAGCCCGGGCACTGTGCCGACGCATGGGCGGCCGACCCAGCCAGAAACAGCTCAAGCGGCTCGATCGCCTCAATCAGCGAATCCGCCAGGAAGACCCCATCAGCAAGACCATCGTCAACCTGATGGGCCTCAAGAAGTTTGAGGCCATCCGATACAAGACACACACGGGTCAAGGCATGGATGACATCAAGGATGCCATCGACAAATACGACGAGGTCTACCAGAACATCGAGACCGGCGCTGAGACGGCGCTGAAGATGCTGGAAGACATGGGGCGCTTTTACCAGCGCGTGGCCGAGCGCGGGGAGATCGCGCTGGACCTGCTCGACGAGATCGATCCCGCTTGAAGCACAAGCGCCATCGGCAACCCAAGGTCTAACGCAGCAGCATCAGTACCGTGCGTGGCGTCTGGTTGGCCTGCGAGAGCATGGCCATGCCAGCCTGTTGGACGATCTGAGCCCGCGCCAAGGCGGAAGTGGCTTTTGCGTAATCCGTGTCCATGATGCGGCTGCGCGAGGCTGCCGTGTTGGTCATCACATTCATCGCATTGTCGGCCGCATGGTTCAGCCGATTCATGACCGCACCCAGGGAGGATCGGAACTCATCGACAGCACCCATGGCAAGGTCAATGCCCCCAATGGCCGAATCAATGGCCTGAGCTGACAGGATATCGGTGGCCGATACCCCCGACGCAATGCCCGATGCCCAAAGGTTCTTGAACTGGACCTGAACCTGGTCGTTGTCGGAGGCACCCACATGAAAGGACACGGTGGCCTTGTCGCCCCCAATGATCTTCATGCCGTTCCACTGCGTGTGCGTGGTGATCTGCTGGATCTGCGTACGTAAGGCGGTGTACTCCGTGTTCAAGGCGGTCTGGTCACCGGCGCTGTTGGTGCCGTTGCGCGATTGAACGGCCAGCTCGCGCATTCGCACCAGCATATTGGTGATTTCGTCGGCAGCCCCGTCGGCCGTCTGCATCAGGGAAACGCCATCGCCAGCGTTGCGCACGGCCTGGGCCAGGCTGATGACCTGGCTGTTGAGCTTGTTGCCGATGGCCAGACCCGCCGCGTCGTCCGCCGAGGAGTTGATGCGCCGACCGGTGGCCAGTTGACTCATCGCATCGCTCAATTGACGGCCATTGACCACCATGGCCTGCTGCGCCACCAGCGAGCGAAGGTTGCTGTTGATGATGCTCATGTGGACTCTCCGTTCCTGTGACTGCTTTACCCGCTGGTCTGCAAATCATGCACCAGCGACCCCGGGCGCTTGCGCGCCCAGGCCCGAGGCCTGAGCCTGCGGAAAAGCCCGGTGGTGCACCACCGGGCCAGGCATGATTGAATGCCTGTCAACGCAGCAGACTCAAGACCGATTGCGGGGCCTGGTTGGCCTGGGCCAGCATCGCCGTGGCTGCCTGCTGAATGATCTGGGTCCGAGCCAACTCCGTGGTCGCCTTGGCATAGTCCGTGTCCAGAATTCGGCTGCGCGAAGCGGCCGTATTGGTCGACACATTGGTCAGGTTATCAGCTGCATAAGTCAGACGGTTGATCGTCGCGCCCAGCTTGCTGCGATAGGAATCGATGGCCGAAAGGGCGGTATCCAGGGTGCTGATGTCGGCGATCGGCACCGCGCCCACACTGGCAGCCGTGGCAGCACTGACCACACCGGTCATGCCACTGAGGGCCATGATGTCGGTGAAGGTGACCGTGATGGTCTGGCTGGAATTGGCTCCCACCTGGTAGTCAGTGCTGGCGGCCGCTGCGTTGGAGATCTTCTTGGTGTTCCACTCGGTGTTGTTGGAGATGCGCTGGATCTCCTTGCTCAGCTGCTGGTACTCGGCCTTGATGGCTTTCTGATCGTTGTCGTTGTTGGTGTCGTTGCCCGACTGCACCGCCAGCTCACGCATGCGCTGGAGCATGTTGGTCACTTCATTGGTTGCGCCCTCTGCCACCTGGATCATGGAGATGCCGTCGTTGGCGTTGCGCACGGCCTGGTTCAGGCCGCGGATTTGCGCGGTCATCTTGTTGGCAATGGCCAGACCAGCCGCGTCGTCGGCAGCGCCATTGATGCGCTTGCCGGTCGACAATTGCTCCATCGCTTTGGACATGGAACGGGTGTTGACAACGCTCGCCTGCTGGGCAATCAGCGAGTTAACATTCGAATTGATCACAGTCATGATTGACTCCTAGTCTGAGGTTTACGCGGGGCGTGAGCCTTGGTCGCGAGGAAATTACTTGAACTTCACCGGACCTCAACTTTTGAGCTCCTGGTACTTGATGATTCGGCTGGCCTGGGAAAAACTTGAGGACTGCCTTGAAGATTTGCACCATTTAGCTCGATTCGTCATGCAGAATCCCTTTGAGGTCTTCGATGGTGTGGGCGATACGCAAAACGGTCTGATCAGGAATCTGGCGAACCAGTTCTCCCGTTTGCGAATTGGTTACTTTGATCACCATGCGCCCCGCCTTCTCGTCCAGGGAAAACGCCAGGTTCCTGCCATTGAGCTGCATCCGGCGATTGGCCTCAACCAGCGACTGCTCCAGTTCCTTGCGCATCGCCTCGATTTGGGCCGAGGCATCCGGCTTTTCGGGCTGCGCCAGGCTGCGCTGAGCCTCGGCCGACGCGGCGGAGGCTGCTGCAGGCGGCGGCGAAGCCGGGGCAGCATCAACGCGCCGATCTGCCCCGCCCGAAGGTAAGGATATGTTCATAC
>JBILDR010000212.1:0-5810 GCA_044352515.1 Polaromonas sp. | reverse complement strand
CGATGTGGCGGTACGCCGCGCTGGAATGCTGCGGGTCGATACGCTGGAGGCCCTGTTCGACGCCGCGCAGACCCTGGCGCATGGGCGAGGGGGCAGGGCGCCGAGCCTGGCGCAGTTCCCACTGGGGCGGCTGCTCATCCTGACCAATGGGGGTGGCGCCGGCGTGCTGGCCGCCGACGCCCTTAGCCTGGGCGGTGGCCGCTTGGCCACGCTGGAGGTCTCCACGCTGGCCGCGCTGGATGCTTGCCTGCCCGCCACCTGGTCGCGCGGCAATCCGGTCGACATCATTGGGGATGCGCCGGTGCAGCGTTATGTCGATGCCTTGCAGGTGGTGCTTACCGCCGAGGAGGTCGACGGTGTGTTGTTCATGCACGCGCCCACCGCGGTCGTACCTGCCGAAGACATTGCACGCGCCTGCCTGCCGCTGCTGCAAGCGGCCCACAAGCCGGTGCTGACCAGCTGGGTCGGTGGGCTGGCGGTGGCCAGCGCCCGCAGGCTCAGCCACGAGGCGGGCCTGCCCAGTCACGACACGCCCGAACGCGCGGTCGCTGCCTGGCTGCAAATGCACAACTACGCCCGCAACCAAATCGCCTTGCAACAGTGGGTCCGCTCACAGCCGCCTGACCGACCCAGCGGACGCGCACAAGCACAAGCCCTGATAGATCAGGCGCGGCAGGAGGGCAGGGCCTGGCTGGGTGATGAGGCCACCCTGCAGTTGCTGCAGGCCTACGGGCTGCCGGTGGTCAAGACCGAGCGCTGCGACAGCGCCGAGCAGGCGGGCGCAGCCGCTGAGCGCGTGACATATCCGGTGGCGCTCAAACTGATCTCACCGCAGGTGGTGCACAAGAGCGACGTGGGAGGAGTTGCCCTGAACCTGCGCAATCGGGCCGATGTACTGGCTGCCGCCGAAAAAATGCGCAATCAGCTCGCCGACACATTGCCGAGCGCACAGCTGAGTGGCTTTACGGTGCAGGCCATGGCCGAGCGCCCTGCCGCGTTGGAACTGATCTTGGGGATGCACAGTGATCCCTTGTTCGGGCCGGTTCTGCTCCTGGGTGAGGGCGGGGTGCAGGTCGAGCTCAGTACGCGCCATGCGCTGGCGCTGCCGCCCCTCGATGCAGAGCTGGCCAAAGACCTCATCGAGCGCAGCGGCGTGTTGCCCCTGCTGGCGGGCTTTCGGGGGCGACCTGCTTGCGACACAGCCGCTTTGGTGGCTAGCTTGATCAAGCTATCGACCCTCGCCACCGAACTGAGCGATCTGGTTGAGATCGACATCAACCCGCTGTTGATCGATGAGAAGGGCGTGCTGGCGGTCGATGCCCGAGCCCGCCTGCGCCCCCTGGAGCAGGCCGCCGTGCCATCAGCCATCTTGCCTTACCCGGCCGAGCTGGAGGAGACCATGGCGCTAAAGGGCCAAACACTCATGATCCGACCGATACGGCCCAGTGACGGCCTGGCTCTTCAGCAGTTTTATGCCCAGGCCAGCCCACAAGACCTGCGCCTGCGCTTTTTCGCTGCGCGGCGCGAAGTGCCGCTGTCAGAACTGGCGCGTTACAGCCAGATTGACTACGACCGCGAAATGACCTTCATCGCCCTCGCGCCCGATGTCGATCCTGCTGAACTGTGCGCCGAGGTACGCGCCGTCTGCGACCCCGACAAGCGCAGCGCGGAGTTTTCCTTGCAGGTCGCAAGCGCCTGGCAGCGGCAGGGGCTGGGCGAGCGCCTGCTGCGCAAGATGATCGACTACCTGCGCTGCCAAGGTACCTCGGAGCTGGTGGGTCTGTCCATGACCGAGAACCAGACCATGCTGCAACTGGCGCGCCGACTAGGCTTTTCGATCGAGCCCTTGCCGCAGGACGCCAGCGTGCAGATGCGGCTCTTGCTCGCAAGACCTAGATCCCCTTAGCCCCGCTATTACTTAACATAATATACATCGTACGAGTATAAATGGATAGGCGTTCACAGGGTGGTTCGCCAAGCTGTGGACCTCGCGGCTGGCCTTGCACCAGCCGCAAACCTACCAACGACTGCCCGAGGCTTCAGCAGGCGCCGCCGGCCTGGACGGATACACCGGCATAGACCCTGGTACCGGCCGGCCGCCGGAGCGCTCGGAGCTGGCCGGCGGCAACAGCGGCGGCAAAGGCTGAGCCTTGGGCGGCGCCACCAGCGGCGTGAGGATGGCAATCGCGTCGGGTCGGCTGCCCATGCGTGCAAAGTCCAGCGCGGTCAAATTCAGGCGGTTTTTGGCGTTTGGCACCGCGCCTTCGTCCAACAATAACTTGACCGCGGCGGCGTTGCCGTACTGGGCGGCCATCATGAGCGGTGTGGTCCCATTGGGCGATTCGGGGTCCACAAAAGCATGGTGCTCAAACAAGAGCTTCATGATGGCCACATGGCCACCGCTGGCTGCATAGTGCAAGGGGGTCCAGCCGGTCTTGTTGACGTCAGCGCCGCGGGCAATGAGCTTGCGCACCATGGCTTCCTGGCCCTTCAGGCTGGCCAGCATCAGGGCGCTTTCGCCGTTGGGGCTGGTCGCGTTGACGTCAACCTGGTCGAGGGCGGCCAGTAGATCGGCTGATTTGGGTGAGCCCTCATGGATGGCGATCATCAGTCCCGTACGCCCTTTGGGGTCGACGGTATTGGGGTCAAACCCACGCAGCATCAACCTGAGCAACTCGGACGTGGAGTCACGACGAAGGGCAATGAAAAAATCTTCATAGGCTCCAGCATTAGCGCCAGAAAAACCAGTAAAAACAAGGCAGAAAATAACAATCTTAAGAAATTGCTTGAGCTTCATGAAGACTCCTAGCTGTCTGGGTCAGAAATTCATTGCGGCAAAAAGAAGGCCAAAAAAAGCAAAGCAGATCAATCAAAACACTTCATCATTCACTTTAGCTTTATTGAATTTAATCTTTTAAATCAATGGACTATTCGTTTTATTTAGAAATTACTTGAAGATTTTTTCGAGCTGCTCATCCTCTGTGTCGGGCTCAGGTCGCTGGCGCCGCGATCCGGGCAAAAAGCCGCTCAAAATTATCCGATGTGATGCGCCCCACCTCCTCTGGCGACACGCCTCGCAAGTCACCGATCTGTTTGGCCACCCAGGGCACGAAGGCGGGTTGGTTGGTCTTGCCGCGGTAAGGCACGGGCGCCAGGTAGGGGCTGTCGGTCTCGATCAGCATGCGATCCATAGGCACGAAAGCAGCCACCTCACGCAGGTCGGCCGCGCTCTTGAAGGTCAGGATGCCGGAAAACGAGATGAAAAAGCCCAGGTCCAAGGCGGCCCGGGCCACCTCGCGGGTCTCAGTAAAGCAGTGGAACACGCCGGTGGCTGCCGGTAGCGCGCCGCCCTGCCCCAGAGTCCTAAGCATGTCTACCGTGTCTTGGGAGGCGCTGCGGGTGTGAATGACCAGGGGCAGGGCGCTGCGCCTGGCCGCCTCGATGTGCGTCGCAAAACGATCCCGCTGCCACTGCATCTGCGCTACGGTACGCTCGCCCAGACGGTAGTAATCCAGCCCGGTCTCGCCGATGGCCACCACCCGCGGCAGGGCCGAGCGCTCCAGAAGATCATCGAGCGAAGGTTCCCGCACGCCCTCGTTATCGGGGTGTACGCCCACGCTGCACCAGAAGTTGTCGTGGGCCAGCGCCAGGCCGTGGACCGTCTCGAACTCCTCCAAGGTGGTACAGATACACAGGGCCCGGTCGACCGCAGCCTCCTGCATGGCAAGGCGCAGCTGCGGCAATTGCTCGCGCAGCTCAGGAAAACTCAAATGGCAATGGGAATCAACAAACATGGCTTGCTTCAGAACCTGATCATTGGGCCTGGAGGGCGTGCTGTGCCCGGCTGACCAAGGCCTCGATCATCAGACCGGCGTTGAAAGGGTGTTCAGCGCTGCGGGCGCTGGCTGCCAGCTCACGCGACCAACTGCCCATGGCGTACAGCGCTGCCCTGCCGGCGGAGCCGGCGCGCACTGGCCCCAGGTCCGCGGCGTCAAAGTACCGTGGCGCAGCGCCCAAGCGCAGCGCCCACACATCGTGGCAGAGCTTTTGCAAAGCCTCGACCGCCTGAGCCGGTGCCCAGCCGGCCAAGGCGCTCGCGTCGCCCCGGGCCACCGCCTTGGGCAAGCCCCGCCAATGGTTGGCCGCGTGCTTGGCATCGGTGTCACGCAGGCGAGTCAGCACGTCATCGGGCCGGCCACCGGCTGCGGCAAGCAAGACCCGCAGGTCGCGTGCGTCGACCGCCGCCCTGCCCTCGCCCACCCTCACCGTCAACCAGGCCAGCGCTTCATCGAAGGCCGGCCAGACCAGGGTGTGATTCTGGCAGCGGCTGCGCAGGGTGGGCAGCAGCTGATCGGCGGCTTCACTGGCCAGGATAAATCGCACCTGCCCGACTGGCTCTTCCAGGGTCTTGAGCATGGCATTGGCGGTGATGGTGTTCATGCGCTCGGCCGGATAGACCAGCACCACCTTGGTGTCGCCCCCCGAGCGGGTCATCTGGGTGAAGGCCACCGCCTCGCGGGCCGCCTCGACCTTGATGTCCTTGCTGGGCTTGCGCTTTTTGGTATCGAGCTCGTTTTGCACCTTTTCATCCAGGGGCCAGTTGAGCTCCAGGCTGAGCGCCTCGGGCATCAGGACGCACAAATCAGGATGGGTGCGCACCGAGATGGCGTGGCAACTCGCGCAGTGTCCGCAGGCGCCCTGCTCGCTCGGCGCCTGGCACAGCCAGGCACTGGCCAGGGCCAGGGCCAAGTCATACTGTCCCAAACCCGAAGGCCCGCTGAGCAAGATGGCGTGGGCGCGGCGGCTGAGCAGAAGCTGCAGTTGTGCCTGTAGCCAGGGCGCCATTGGCTGGACGCCCGCGTTGGAGACCGCCTCGCTCATGGCAGCAGCCCCCGGGCTTGGACCGCAGCGAGCACCTCGGCCCAGACCATCTCGGGGGCTTGGTCGGCGTTGATGCGCGCAAAGCGGGCCGGTGCAGCCTGCATGCGCGCCGCATAGCCGGCCGAAACCTTCTCGAAAAAGGCCACAGGCTGGGCCTCGAATTTGTCGGGCAGCCGGGCGCCGGCCAGGCGCTGCGCCGCCACTTGGGGCGGCAGATCGAACCACAGGGTGAGCTCGGGTTCAAGCAAATCCTGAGCGTCCATGCTCTGCACCCAGCGCTCGAGCTGTGCGAGCACGCCCAGATCAAAGCCGCGTCCATGCCCCTGGTAGGCAAAAGTGGCATCGGTGAAGCGGTCACACAGTACCACCTCGGCGCGCGCCAGCGCCGGCGCGATCACGCTCTGCAGATGGTCGCGCCTGGCCGCAAAAATCAGCAGCGCCTCGGTCAACGGGTCCATGGGCTGGTTCAGGATCATCGTGCGAAGCTGCTCGGCCAGGGCGGTACCACCGGGCTCGCGGGTCAGCAAGGTGTTGCGCCCGCTGGCGCGAAAAGCCTCGGCCAGCCGGCCCACGTGGGTGGATTTGCCGGCACCGTCTATGCCTTCAAAGCTGATAAAAAGACCTGCAGTGGATGTCACGATGGCCAGGGGGCTCAGCGCCCGCGTATGTATTTGTCGACAGCCCGGTTGTGTTCGTCCAGTGTCGCACTGAACTGGCTGCTGCCGTCGCCGCGCGCCACGAAATACAGGGCCTGCGTCTGCGCCGGCTGCACAGCCGCCAGCAAGGCAGCCCGGCCGGGCATGGCGATGGGCGTCGGCGGCAAGCCGGCACGGGTATAGGTGTTGTAGGGCGTGTCAGAGCGCAGGTCGCGCTTGCGCAGGTTGCCGTCAAAGCGATCGCCCAGACCGTAAATCACCGTCGGATCGGTC
>JBILDR010000211.1:0-5813 GCA_044352515.1 Polaromonas sp. | reverse complement strand
AGCTGGGTTCGGCAAACATCCATGTCAATGGCGTGGCGCCGGGCTTCACCCTCAGCGAGGGCGTGCTGGACAACGAGGTCCAGATGCAGCGCCTGCGCGAGGTCTCCCGCTCGGCCCGCTCTTTTGCGCGCGATCAGCAACCGGCCGATGTGGCTGGGGCGGTGGCCTTCTTGCTCTCGGACGGGGCCAACTTCATCACCGGCCAGACGCTGATGGTCGACGGCGGCTCCCACTTTCTCTGAGCCCCATCGCCGCGGGCCAGCAATCAAAGACCGCATCGCCGCGAGGGCGCGGCTCCCACTCCCCTTTCTGAGGGCGGGCCAGTCTGAGTAAGGGACTACCCGCCGACCTCAGCTCAATTTTGTGGGAGCGCCGCCCTCGGCGCGATGGGGCGGCTGATCAAGCCCTGCTTCCGATCAAAGGCCGCATCGCCGCGAGGGCGCGGCTCCCACTCCCCTTTCTGAGGGCGGGCCAGTCTGAGTAAGGGACTACCCGCCGACCTCAGCTCAGTTTTGTGGGAGCGCCGCCCTCGGCGCGATGGGGCGGCTGATCAAGCCCTGCTTCCGATCAAAGACCGCATCGCCGCGAGGGCGCGGCTCCCACTCCCCTTTCTGGGGACAGCCCGCCCTAGGGGTTAAACCGGCTTGACCCCTGCAGCCAGTGGGCGAAACTGCGACCCGCGTGGAGTGCTGCATCCGGCCACGTTGGATGCTGATCAAAATGAGGGGAACCGTCTGAGCCATCTTGTTGCCTGGCACCAAAAAACCGCTTTTGATGCGGCCGTCGCACTGCAAAACCGCAGCCTGTCGGCCCAGGCCTACCTGGGTGCCTGTCTTGACCAAATTGATGCGCGTGAGCCCGAGGTACACGCCTTCGCCCACGTCGCCCGCGAAGGCGCCATGGCCCGCGCCAAGGCGCTGGACGCCGGGGCCATCACAGGGGCCATGCACGGCCTGACGGTGGGCGTCAAGGATGTGTTCGATACCTACGACATGCCCACGCAAGGTGGCAGCCGCGCCTTTGCCGGCCACCAGCCGATACAAGATGCTGCCGTGCTGGCCACCTTGCGCCGCGCCGGCGCAGTGATGCTGGGCAAGACGGTGACCACCGAGTTGGCCACCTTCCCCACCAACGGCACCCGCAATCCGCTGAACCTGGAACATACGCCCGGCGGCTCCTCGTCCGGCTCGGCGGCAGCGGTGGCCGCGCAGATGGTCAGCTTTGCCACTGGCACCCAGACCATGGGCTCGACAGTGCGGCCTTGCGGCTACTGCGGCGTGACCGGCTACAAGCCCAGTTACAACCTGATGCCCAGGCGCGGCGTCTGGGCCAATGCCGACTCCTGCGACACCGTCGGTCTGGTGGCGCGCGATGTGCGCGATGTGGCGTTTTTCGCTGCCGAAATGGCGCGCTTCCCGGCCCTGCGTCTGCCCGAGGACGCGATCGCTCTGGACCAAGCGCCCACCATCGGTTTGTGCCGCACACACGAGTGGGAACGCACCGACGAGCACATGCGCCGCGCTTTTGAAGACTGCGCCCGGATGCTGCGGGCAGCCGGGGCACGGGTACGTGAGATCGTGCTGCCCGAGCCCTTCAAGGGCATGTTGCAGGCCCACACCAACGTCGTTCACTTTGAGATGAGTCGCGGCTTTGCCGACGTGCTCGAGCGCCAGGCCGATCTGATTCGCCCCGCGCTGCTC
Organism: Polaromonas sp.; assembly: GCA_044352515.1. Taxonomy (GTDB): domain Bacteria; phylum Pseudomonadota; class Gammaproteobacteria; order Burkholderiales; family Burkholderiaceae_C; genus Polaromonas. The sequence continues at coordinate 4,113 of JBILDR010000211.1, read as the reverse complement.
GAACGCACGCTCAAGGGCCTGCAGGTCACCGGCGAGGTCTACCAGCAGGCACAGACCCTGGCCCGGCAGTGCCGGCAGATGTTGGGCGACGTGATGGGCGAGTGCGATGTGCTCTTCGTGCCGGCGGCCACCGGCGAGGCGCCCCGCGGACAGGACTACTCGGGCGATACCTCAATGAACCAGGTCTGGACCCTGATGCACGGGCCGGCCATTTCTGTGACCGGTGGCTACGGCCCCCACCAATTGCCCTTGGCCATGCAGGTGGTCGGCCGCATCGACGACGATGCCCGAACCCTGCTGGCCGCCCACTGGGTGCACACCCGGCTGGCCGCCGGCCTGGCGGCCGGGCGACCCTGATGGCCCATACATTGCTTTCGTTTTTACTTACAGCTTTTCTGAAAGGTAGACCATGACCCTCCAACGCCGTGATGTCCTGCTCGGAGCAGGCGCTCTCCTAAGCCTGCCCTCCTGGGCACAGGCCACCTATCCCTCGCAAGCCATCAAGCTGATCATGCCTTTTGCGCCGGGCACGTCCTCAGAAAATGCGCTGCGCATCTTGCTCGATCGGCTCAGCGAGAGCCTCAAGCAGCCCATCGTGGTGGAAAACCGCGCCGGCGCCGGCTCCACGCTGGGCACGGAGCAGGCCGCGCGCGCCTTACCCGATGGCCACACCCTGGTGGCCACCTACAACTCCTCCATCGCACCGGGCTCGCTGCTGTACAACAAGCTCGGCTACGACCCGATCAAGGACTTCAAGCACATCGCACTGGTGGGCGTGTTTCCTCAATACATGGTGGTTCGAACCGACCATCCGGCCAAAACAGTGCAAGACTTCATCGGAATGGTGCGCGCCAAGCCAGGTGCGGTGAACTATTCGTCGGCCGGCGTGGGCACATCGGGATTTCTGGCCGGCGAGATGCTCAAGCAGGCGCTCAAGCTGGACATGGTGCACGTGGCCTACAAAGGGCCGGCGCCGGCCATGACCGACCTGCTCGGCGGACGGCTGGACATGGTCATGACTTCGAGCGCTGCCTCCTTGGTGGCTTCGGGCAAATTGCGCATCCTGGCCGTGACCAGCGAAAAGCGCATGGCGCTGTACCCGGAAGTACCAGCGCTGTCTGAAGTGGCGCCCAATGTGCAGGCGGTGTCGTGGGTGGGCATCTCGGTTCCGGCTGCCACGCCAGCGGCCATCGCTCAGCGCCTTGAGCGGGAAATCTTGGCCATTCTGGCCGAGCCGGCGGTGCGCACTCGCATGGCCGACCCGATCTTCGGCATGGCTTTGACGCCACTGGGCTCAGAAAAGTTTCTGGAGTTCATCCAGAAAGAGCTGCGCGTTTGGGCGCCGGTCATCAAGGCCGGCAACATCCAAATCAGCTGACAAAGCCGGGCGCCGACTCGCCGCGCCGTGGGCGGCGCCCATGCATGCCCATGGGGCCATCTGCGCCCTGGACTCGCGTGCTCGACCATGGGCGGCGAAATTAGTACTTGCAGCGAGTCAATGTGGTGCGACGCCAAGCGTTCCTGCAAACCTTGCACGGGAATTTGCCATGAAGACCTGTGTCTGTATCGTCTGCGGCTTTGTCTATGACGAAGCCGCCGGCCGACCCGAAGACGACTTGGCGCCAGGCACCGTCTGGGCTGATGTGCCCGATAGCTGGGCTTGCCCCGACTGCGGCGTGACCAAGGTCGACTTCGAGATGGTCGAGCTTTGAGCTTGGCGGCTGGCCTCAGCTGCCACGCAGGCGCTCGATCAGCGTGTTGAGTTCGTCCAACGACGAGAAGGCGATGGCCACCTCGCCCACGTCCTCGCGCCGACCATTGCGCTTGACCTGCTTTTTGATGCGCACCTCGACCTCGGCGGTCAGCAGGTCTGAGAGCTCCTCTTCGACACGGCGGACATCGCGCGATTTTTCCTTGGTGACCTTGGGCGGCTGCAAAGAGAACTCGGCGGCCAGTTTCTTGACCAGCGACTCGGCCTCGCGCACCGACATCTTCTTGGCACTGATCTGATTGGCCGCCGTGATCTGCGTGGCCCGGTCCAAGGCCAACAGCGCGCGCGCATGGCCCATGTCGATGTCACCGGCCATGAGCATGGTCTGCACCGGCTCGGCCAGATTGAGCAGGCGCAGCAAATTGCTGGCGGCGCTGCGCGAGCGGCCCACCGCCTGGGCGGCGGTCTCGTGCGTCATGCCGAATTCGCGAATCAGGCGCTGCAGGCCTTGCGCCTCCTCCAGCGGATTGAGGTCCTCACGCTGCATGTTCTCGATCAGCGCCATCGCAGCGGCGGCCTCGTCGGGCACGTCGCGCACCAGCACCGGCACACTGTCCAGCCCGGCCAGCTTGGCGGCCCGAAAGCGCCGCTCGCCAGCGATGATCTCGTATTTGCCAGCCGCCTGGCCCTGCTTGAGTTGGCGCACCAGAATCGGCGACATGATGCCCTGGGCCTTGATGGACTCGGCCAATTCGTAGAGTGCGCCCTCGTCCATGTGGATGCGCGGCTGGTACTGCCCCGCGACCAGCTCATCCAGGCGCAGCGTCGAGGGCGCGCCGGCTGGCGCGGCCTCGGCCGAGGCCGCGGCTTCACTGACCGCCGGCCCGAGCAGCGCGCTCAGTCCCCGACCCAGACCTTTTGGTTTTTTGGTGACCATTTATTTCAATCCTTGATGAATTCTCGCAGCAAAGCCTGGCCCTGCGGCCAGGCCGGCTCGCTGATAGCTTGAGCCAGGCACCGCGAGCCCCAGGCCGGCGCCCAAAGCCTTGCAGCTGATGAATCGGCGGCAGCCACCACCGTGCTGGGAAAAGGCAGGCGCTGCAGCACCACCGGCGACCAGCTCGGCAGGCGCGCCTGCCAATGCTCGCGGTCGAGAGCCATGGGCTGGACCAGCAGGGCGCCGACAACCCGCTGAGCTTGGTGGCTGATCGACGCCCAGGCGGCCACCATCAGACAGGCCAGGCCATCGGCCGCCAACACCAGAGGGCCATTGCGCGCCAGCACCGCTTCTTCCAGCCCCATCAGCCAGTCGCCGCGCAAGGGGCTGTGCCAATCGTGTTGGTCCACCAGTGTGTGCCCATGCAGCTGCGGCCACTGCACCGTCCAGTGTGCGCTTTGTGGTCCGCCCAAGCCGGGCAGGATCAGAACCTGGGATGCAGCAAAGGGCATGGCCGGCATCGTTATCGATTCAAAATCGTTGTGGCGGCACATCCGGCCTCATGGCTGGGTGCCCAGACGAGCGACCATCTCCCGCGCGAAGCTCAGAAAAGCCTGCGCCCCCTTGGAGGAGGGATCAAAAGCCAGGCCAGGCAGGCCGTAGCTGGGTGCCTCGGCCAGGCGCACATTGCGCGGAATCACGGTGTCAAACACCTTCTCGCCAAAATGCTCTTTGAGCTGCTCGCTGACCTGCTGCTGCAAAGTAATGCGGGGGTCGAACATCACACGCAGCAAGCCAATGATCTTGAGCTGCGGGTTCAGATTGCCGTGCACCTGGCGTATGGTGTTGACCAGGTCGGTCAAGCCCTCCAGGGCGAAGTATTCGCACTGCATGGGCACCACCACCCCATGGGCGGCACACAGGCCGTTGAGGGTCAGCAGCGACAGTGAGGGCGGGCAGTCGATCAGCACAAAATCGTACTGGGTATCGACCTCGGCGATGGCGGTACGCAGGCGCAGCTCGCGGCGCTCGAGATCAACCAACTCCACCTCGGCGCCCGCCAGATCACGGTTGGCACCCAGCACATCGAAGCTGCAGCCGGCGTCAATGAGCTTTTGGCTGCTGACCCGCGCCTCCTCGATGCTGGCCGACTCCAGCAGCACGTCATAGACAGTGAGCTCGATTTCGCGCTTGTCGATGCCCGAGCCCATGGTGGCATTGCCCTGCGGATCCAGGTCGATCATCAACACCCGCTGACCGATTTGCGCCAGGCCGGCGGCCAGGTTCACCGTGGTGGTGGTCTTGCCCACCCCGCCTTTTTGATTGGCAACGCAAAAGATCTTGGCCATGAGAAGAGGTGGTGTAGTGATGAATCAGCGGGACAAGGCCAGCTTGAGGCCAAAACCGATCAGCAAGGTGCCGGCCAATTTTTCCAGCACCGAGCGGATCCAGGGCCTGGCGCCCA
>JBILDR010000046.1:0-18997 GCA_044352515.1 Polaromonas sp. | reverse complement strand
GAAAATCCAACGGTGTGGTCATCAGCGAGGCGCGGATGTGCTTGGACAAGCCAGGCAGCACCGTGCGCTCGAGCGCCTGCGCAACCGCCTGCCGATAAGGCTCGGCCTGAGCGCGCCAGTCGGTGCCGCTGTCCAGGTGCGGCACCGGCGAGAGCGCGTAAAAAGTGTCGCAACCGGGCGGCGCCATGGACGGATCGGTCGCGCTGGGCCGGTGCAGGTAGAGACTGAAATCGCTGCTGAGCCTGTGGTGTTTGAAGATGTCGTCAAGCAGGCCTTTGTAACGCGGCCCGAGCACCATCATGTGGTGAGGAACATCGTCATAGCGACGGTCGGTCCCGAAATACCAAACAAACAGACTCATGGAGTAGCGTCCGCGCGCAATGCGCTTGTCGCTCCAGCTGCGTCGCCACTGCGGATCGACCAGGTTCAAATAGGTCCAGGCTGCATCGGCATTGGACACGACGATGTCGGCCGCAAGCCTTTCGCCGCCGGCCAGCTTGACCCCGCTGACCCGACCACCGTCTACCTCGATGCGGTCGACCTGGGCGTTGCAGCGCAGCTCTCCGCCCAGGCTTTGCAGCAGCTTGACCATGCCCTGAATCAAGGAGCCGGTGCCGCCCATGGTCCAGTGCACCCCGAACTGACGCTCCAGCGCATTGACCAGGCTGTAGACGCAGGTCACCGAGTACGGATTGCCACCAATGAGCAGGCTCTGCAAACTCATGGCCATGCGCAGCTTGGGATGCTTGAGGTGACCGGCCACCATCTGATGCAAATTGCGCCAGCCGCGCATGCGCGCGATCGAAGGAATGGCCTGCAGCAGGTCCACCACCGAGTTGAAAGGCCGGGTGCCCAGCGCCTCAAAGCCCAGACGGTGGCATTCATCGGCCTCACGCATGAAGTTTTCGAAGCCAGCCGCATCGCTGGGGCTGATGCGTCTGACTTCGGCGCGCATCAGATCAATGTCGCCGCTGTAGTTGAAGTGATCGCCGTCGTCAAAACGGATGCGGTAAAACGGATCCAGGTGTTTGAGCGTCACATCGTCGGCCATGCGCCGGCCGGCCAAGTTCCACAACTCTTCAAGCAGGGCCGGCACGGTGATGATGGTCGGCCCGGCGTCGAACACATGGCCATCGACCCGGTGGACGTAGGCGCGGCCGCCGGGGGCATCGAGCTTTTCAAGCACCGTGACCTGCCAGCCACGCAGTTGCAGACGTATGGCTGCAGCCAGCCCCCCAAAACCGCTGCCGATGACCAGGGCACGCGGCCGCTGAGCCAGCAGCTGCCGGGTCTCCAGCCAATTGACAGCATTCATGGAGGATCGACCTTCGCAGCATGGGCCGGTAAAGCCACCGGCAAGGTCGGCAGCACCGCTGCCTCAGCCAGTGGACGGGAAGCTGCACGGCTCATCGCCCAGCCCCAGAGCTTTTCAATCGACAGCGGGAAAGCCATCAGCACATGTTCGACGATGGCCAGACCCAGCAAGGTCGCCAGCAGCACCCAGCCGGTGGTGGCACTGACCAGGCCGGTATGAACCTGCCCGATCAGCCAGACCAGGGTCAGGGCTGAAGCGGTCAAGGTCAAAAAGAAGAAAGGCGTCACCGCTGCCCGCTTGAAGTAACTGGCCAGATAGCTCAGGTGGGCCGGCAGGTACTGAGCGCCGGTCTGCGGCACCCCCAGAAACAAATTGAATTTGGCCGATACCCGCATGCACCACAGCAAGGCAAAGGTACACAGAGCCACATGGTTGGGTTTGCCGATTTGCAGGGCCCAGAGAACGGCGAAGTTGAGCAAGAGCGCCAGCTCATGGTAGGCCACCGCCTGTATGGACTGCCACAAGCGCTGGCTACCACGCGCGCCGGCTTGCAGGGCAATGCGCCGTGGTCCGGTGAGCCAGCCGGTCAGAAAGGCCAGTTCATGCCAGCTCCACATCAGGATCACGCTGGCAAAGGCCAGATAGGCCGCAGCAGAGCCGCTGCTACGCATGCTGTAAACCGCGCCGATCAAGCCCAGGATCAAAGCCAGCGATGCCAGCAGCATGCTCCAGCGAAAGCTCGAGGCCTTGAGCCTGACCAGCCACAAAATCGCGCCGGTGCCCAACCACCAGCTGAGCAAGGCAAAGCCAGAGGCCGCAGCGATGGACTCCATGAAGTCAGGCATGGTTCAGCCTTTTCATGGAAGCCGGGCAGTGGACACAGGGCAGCATGGGCGGTTTACCAGACCGGCGCCATCCGGATCTGCTGCGGCAGTTCGTTGGACTTGACCGGCAGCATGAACAAGGTGCCAAAAGTCCAGACCGCCCGCAGCGCATGCACGCCCTGCAGCAACAGCCCGACCGGCCCGCCCCGCACCTTGGCACGCTGATGGGCCAGGGAAATTTGGAGGAGCTTGTCCATGCCCTTGCGAAAGCTCGGGTGGTCGATGTCGAGCTCGACCGGAAAAACCTGGCGGCAGATCTGCGAAGTAATGCGAAACACCTCGTAGTCGTATTCGGTCGAATGCAGACCCATGGCCTCATGCAGGAGCGGGCGGCTGTGGTCACGCACATACATAGTGGCATAGACCGCCAGGATAAAAAAGCGTATCCACAGGCGGTTGACACCGCTGAGCAGCTTGGGGTCGGCGCGCATGATCAGCGCGAACGATTCACCATGACGGAATTCGTCGTTGCACCAGCGCTCGAACCAGCGGAAGATGGGGTGAAAGCGCTTGTCGGGATGCTTTTCGAGCTGGCGAAAGATGGTGATGTAGCGGGCGTAACCAATCTTCTCCGACAGATAGGTCGCGTAAAAAATGTACTTGGGCTTGAAGAAGGTGTAGCTTTTGCTGCGTTTGAGTCCGCCCAGGTCTATGCCCAGGTTGAAGTCCTTGAGCGACTGGTTGATGAAGCCGGCATGGCGCGACTCGTCGCGGGCCATGTAGGTCATCAGCTGGCGGATGTCCGGATTCTTGATGTTCTTGCGAATCTCGTTGTAGAGAATGCAGCCCGAAAATTCGGAGGTCAGTGAGGAGATCAGGAAGTCGATGAATTCCTGGCGCATTTCCGGGCTGAGCTGCGGCATCAACTGCTTGACCTCCTCAGCGAACTGCGCGTCGCGCTGAAAGTGGTCGTGGTTGTTATCGCCTTCGTACTCGGCCATCATCACGTCCCACTCGGCGCGGACCGGTTCGATATCGAGGCGGTCAAAGGCGGCAAAGTCGGTGGTGTAGAAGCGGGGCGAGAGTACGGTGTTGACCAGGGCGCGGGCAGTGGCATCGGCCGAACTCTCGACCCGACTCATCAGCAGGTCGACATGATCGGTGTTGCGGTCGTTGGCAATGGCGGCGTTCATGGCTTGACTCCTTGATGCGAGGACGATGGCGGCAGGCCGACGCGGTGCAGTTGCGCAAACACCGCCGCATTGCCCGCGCCGAAAGATTCGAGATGGATGCGCTCACCGGTGGCCGGGTCGCGCAGCACGAGCTTGCCGTCCACATAGGCCGACAGCTCAAAAGGGGTTTGGGGGCCGAGGTTGCGACGCAACCGCTCGCGGGCGAGGGTGCGCAAGGCGCCCCGGGCAAAACCGTGTTCGCCCTGCAGCAGCGCCACCTCTTTTTGAGTGGCCGCGTCGATGACGCCGATATCGCCACCGGGCCGGTCTTCAAAGCGCAGCAGGCGCTGCCACCTGAGATCACCCAGGGGCTCCTGCTGCACAGGCTGCTGGCGCTGCCAGGCCACCGCCGCCATGATCAGCACCACCAAAGCCAGGCCCAGCCACAGCGGCCAGGGCCGGCGGCGGACGGTGGGCATGGGCTTGACGACGCTCATGGCGCTGCAGTTCAGGCGGTGATGGGCTGGGACAGGCCCTGCACCGAGTGGGACGGGGCATCGCCCTGTGGGCCCATCAGCGCAGCCTCACCCGGGTTGGCTGCGCGCCAGGCCTGGGCGATCTTGCCAGCCACTTCAGCAGCATCAGCAACACAGCGCAAGCTGGGCTCAGGGTTCTTCAGGCGCCAGGCACGGGCATGCGGCCACAGATGCAGGTAGGCGATGCGGTCGGGCTCCTTGATGCGCAACGCGATATCGCCACAGCCGCGTCCGCGGGCCTTGAGCGCAGCGCCGGCCAATCGGATCAGGGGCAGGTTGAAGGTCATGGTCAGCACAATGCCCACACGCATCACCAGGCGCTTGTTGGTCAGGGTGTAGAGGCAGGTATGGCAGGCAAACCAAGCAATGGCGGTCAGCATACCGACGGCCGTCAGCGCCAGCATGGCGCTGGTCATGAGCGAAGCCAGGATGAGATCGGTCGCTTGATGCCGTATGACCAAGCCTTGCAGAGCGATCATGAGCACAAAGTAGATCGCCAGCTTACGCACATGAAAGGCGTGCAGGGCCAGTTGGCGCCAGTCCGGGGCGCCCTGCCAGAGGATCTTCTCGCCCGCTGGCAGCGCTTCGGGCAGGCCTGGGGCTGCCTCGAACTCGTGTTCGTGCTGCTGGCTCAAAACAGCGGCTCCTGACGCTCGGGCGATGCGTAGAGCAGTCCGGCGCCGAAGTAGGCGGGAATCTTTTCTTCCTCCAGCATGGTGATCTGCTCAGGGTGGCGGGTGCCAGGCACATCCTCGAACTGATGGGCCAGCAGCGCATGCACCTGCACCGCCTTGCGCTGGATGCGAGCAAACATGATGGGCACGAGCACCCGGCGGCCGCCCTGGGTCTGCACCTCCAGGTAGCGGAACATCATTTCCATGCGGTCCACCCACAGATCAACCACCGTGCCGGCCAGTTCGCCGTCACCGCCGTACACCGGCAGTCCACGCGGGTCGGTATCGCGCACCGCAACGCTGTGATCGGCAGCCACCCGCATGGGCACGATCTTGGCTTCACCATGGTGGGTCAGGTCAGGCACGTCGGCGCGCATGGCCCAGGCACCTGGCCCGACGCCCGCGAGCAGCGGATTGCCCTGTGGCTCGATCGGCGCGCCGTTCCAGCCATGCGCTGGCTTGGCGCTGTATTGGCCATCAGGACGGTGCGGATCGGGCGCAAGAATCTCGCGGCCATCGTGCAATTTGTAGGTCACGGGCTCGGGCACAGGCCAGCCCGTGATTTTGGGGCCGTTCTCTCGGCCGGAGTCCATGGGATAGCCCTCGCGATGGTTTTCGCGGGCAAGGTAGTAGATCAGGCCGAAGAAGAAGATCCAGAATGCGTAAAGCACAAGCTGGGCAACGTCTACGTACTGCGTGATGGCGCCGGTTTCCATGGTGGTTCTCCTTCAGTCAGGGCAAGCTTGCAGGTTCATGCGGGGCTCAGCCTGGCATCTCGGCCAGGCCCAGGGGGCGGGGACTGCGGCTGAGGTCCTGATGGCGCTTGACCAACGGGCCCAGCGCAATCAGCACCACAAACAGCAGGTACATCTCAAAGTGAAAAACAAAGCTGTAACCGGTGATCGGCGAATCCAGGGTCGAGCCCAGCCAACCGGACTGGGCCAGCGCACCAACCAGGTCACGCAGCACACCACCGACGACCATGGCCAGGCCCGCGGCGGTGGCCTGCACCGCCCCCCATGCGCCCAAGACCAGGCCGGTCATTTCCTTATCCGGCATCTCCATGGCATTGAGGAGCATGCCCACTGAAAAAAGTCCGCTGGCCAGGCCGATCAGGGCCGCGCCAAGGCGGAACATCCAGGCCGACTCGAGCGGCGCTGAAAAAATCACACAGGCAAAGGCCGGCAGGCCCAGCAAGGCACCGATGGCGGCAAGCCGGCAGGTATCGAGCCCCCGGGCCGACAGGTGTGCAGACCAGAGAAAGGCCAGCAGGCAGCCGCCTGCGGTCAGCGCAGTCAGCGATGAAGTCCAACCGACGTCCAGACCCAGCACCTCGCCGCCAAAGGGCTCAAGCACGATGTCCTGCATGCTGAAGGCGGCGGTGCCCAAGCCCACCGTCCAGAGGAAGCGGCGCATGCGCGGCACCGCCATGAGGCGCTGCCAGTTGCGCGAAAAGCCACCCGACTCACGCTCGCCGCGGCTAGGTGCTCTGGCCTCCTGCTTCCACAGCGATAGCAAGTTGAGCACGATCACCATCACCGCCGAGCCCTGGACCACCTGAATCAGGCGCTTAGGAGTGAAGTCGCTGAGCAGCCAGCCGAGCAAGGCACTGCCGACCATCAGGCCGAGCAAGAGCATGGCATAAAGCAGGGCCACCACCCGGGGCCGCTTGTCCACCGGGGCCACATCGTTGGCCAACGCCAGGCCGGCGGTTTGAGCGATCTGCATGCCGGCGCCCACCAACAAGAAGGCCAGTGCTGCGCCCAGGCGGCCGAACCACAAGGTGCCCTCAGGCGGGTCCGATAACAAGAGCAAAGCAAAAGGCATCATGGCCAGGCCGGCGAACATTAGCAGGCTGCCCATCCACAGATACGGCAGGCGCTTGAGACCCAGGGCCGAAGGATGGGTGTCGCTGCGATAGCCAATGAAGGCGCGCGCCGGGGCAAACAGCAAGGGCAGGCCGACCGACAGCGCCACCCACCAGGCCGGCACGCCCAGCTCGACAATCATCACCCGGTTGAGCGTGCCCACCAACAAGGCGGTGGTCATGCCGATGGCGACCTGAAACAAGGACAGGCGCAGCAAACGGCCGAGCGGCAATTCGCTGGAGGCCGCATCGGCAAAAGGCAAATGCCGATGGGCGAAAGCCACCAGCCAGGCCGGTGGCTTCAGGAAAGGCTTTTTCAAGCGTGCCACTGCCAGGCCTGTGAGGTGTAAAAACCGCTCTTGATGCGCAGGGTCGACCCCTCGCGCCATCCGAGCGGACCGATCCCCTGCTCCAGGCCGCGGCGCAGCACCGGCTCCGAAACGGGCGTGAGAGAAGGCGAGCGGTCGCTGCGCGGGAACAAACGGCCCAGGCCATGCATCACGGCCAAGGCGGGCGTGCGCGGCGCGAAGGTAAACAAGATGGACTGGCTGGTGCGCCCCGCCAGGCGCTGCATGGCTTCAACCATGTGCGGCACGTCGTAGTGGATCAGCGAGTCCATGGCCACCACATGATCAAAGTGACCCAACTCCTCGGCCAGCATGTCACCCGAGCGAAAGTCGATGCGCCCCGCACCGCCCTGCCCCAGCGCGCTGTAGCGCTCGGCCGCCAGCTTGACCAGGGTGGGCGAAAGATCAATGGCCAGCACCTCGGCGCCGCGCCCAGCCGCTTCCATGGCCAGCGCACCGGTGCCACAGCCCGCATCGAGCAGACGCATGCCGCGCATGTCCTGCGGCAGCCAGGACAGCAAGGTGGCGCGCATCTGATCGCGCCCGGCCCGCACGGTAGCGCGGATGCGGCCTACCGGCGCATTGGAGGTCAGACGCTCCCAAGCCTGGGCCGCAGTGCGATCGAAATAGGTTTCGATCTGCTCGCGGCGTTGCAAATATCCGGTGCTGTTCATGTCAGTCAAATCCCAAGAGATCAAAGATGTCACGGTCTTTCATCGGAACCGCCGGCAGCGGGTCAGAGCCTTTCCACAGCGATGCGGCCAGGCGCATGTACTCGTCCTGTACCGCCTTGACCGCTGGAGTGGCCTCCAACTCGAACATGGTGGACTTGGCCAGACGGCTCTTGCGGATCTCGTCGAGCAGCGGAAAGTGGGCCATGCTCTTGAGACCGGTCACGCCATTGAACTTGTCGACCTGATCGGTGGCGTCGCTGCGATTGACGATGACGCCGCCCAGACGCACGTTGTAGTTCTTGGACTTGGCCCCGATGGCTTGCACGATGCGGTTCATTGCAAAGATCGAGTCAAAGTCATTGGCAGTCACGATCAGCGCCCGGTCGGCATGCTGCAGCGGGGCAGCAAAGCCACCGCAGACCACGTCGCCAAGCACGTCGAAAATCACCACATCGGTGTCTTCCAGCAAGTGGTGCTCTTTGAGCAACTTGACCGTCTGACCCACCACATAACCGCCGCATCCGGTGCCCGCAGGCGGGCCGCCGGCCTCGACGCACATCACACCGTTGTAGCCCGGAAAACAAAAGTCTTCCACGCGCAGTTCCTCGGCATGAAAGTCAACCTGCTCGAGCGCGTCAATGACGGTCGGCAGCATCTTCTTGGTGAGGGTAAAGGTTGAGTCGTGCTTGGGGTCACAACCGATCTGCAGCACCCGCTTGCCCAGATGGGAAAACGCGGCCGACAGATTGGACGAGGTGGTACTTTTTCCAATGCCGCCCTTGCCGTAGACGGCGAAGACTTTGGCATTGCCTATCTTGACACTGGGGTCCATTTGGACCTGCACACTGCCCTCGCCGTCCTCGCCTTTGGATGACTTGCGGATATTGCTAATGGGTACGGCAGCGATGCTCATGCGGTGGCTCCTTCATAAACGCCTTCGAGACGATCTTCCAACTCTTCAGTAGCCTGTCTGAGGGCCTGAAGCACCTGGGGGTTAGGTTGCCAATACTGGCGATCCGAGGCCTCGAGCAGGCGGTTGGCCAGCCGGGCGGAAGCGGTGGGGTTGAGTTCAGCCAGGCGTTGCCGCATCTGCTCGTCCAGCACAAAAGCTTGCGTCAGTTGCTCGTACACCCAAGGCTGCACTTGGCCGGTGGTGGCCGACCAGCCCATGGTGTTGGTCAGGTGCGCCTCAATTTGCCGCACACCCTCGTAACCGTGCTTGAGGATGCTCTCGTACCACTTCGGGTTGAGCATGCGGGTACGGGTCTCCAGGGCCACCTGCTCGCCGAGGGTGCGCACGGTCCCGCCTCCGTGGCTGTCTTTGGTCTGGTCGCCGATATAGACCGGCGCCACCGCCGCAGCCTGGCCGCCGGCCTTGGCCGTCTTGGCGCGCTGTATGGCCCGACTGACGCCGCCCAAGGTGTCGAAATAGGTATCGACCGTGGTCACACCGAGCTCGACCGAATCAAGGTTCTGGTAGGCCAAATCCACATCGGCCAGCACGCTGGCCAGCAGCTTGCCCTGAGCCACGGCCTTGCCAGAGCGGCCATAGGCAAAGCCCTTGCGGCGGCTGTAGGTCTCTGCCAACTCGTCGCCATCTTCCCAGCGGCTGTTGTCGACCAGCATGTTCACATTGGCGCCGTAGGCACCATCGGCATTGCCGAATACCCGCAGACTGGCCGTCTCCAGGTCGCAGCCGTGCTCGGCCTGGTAGGCCAGCGCGTGTTTGCGGATGAAGTTGCGTTCCAGGGGCTCGTCGGCACTGGCGGCCAGGAAGGCAGCTTCAGCCAGCAGTTTGATCTGCAGGGGCAGCAAGTCGCGAAAGATGCCCGACAGGGAAATCACCACATCAATGCGGGGGCGACCCAGGTCCGCCAATGCCATCAGCTCGGCGCCGGCCAGCCGGCCGTAGCTGTCAAAGCGCGGACGCGCACCCATCAAGGCCAGGACCTGTGCGATCGGTCCGCCCTCGCTCTTGAGGTTGTCAGTCCCCCAGAGCACCATGGCGATCGATTCAGGCAGGGCATGACCGTCGGCCTGGTAGCGATCGATCAGACGCTGGGCTTGGCGCGCACCATCCTTGACCGCATACGCACTGGGAATTCGGAAGGGGTCAAAGCCGTGCACATTGCGGCCAGTGGGCAACACATCGGGCGTGCGCAGCAAATCGCCGCCGGGGGCGGGCCGCACAAAGCGACCGTCCAGGGCGCGCAAGATGCCGTCGATTTCATTGTCCTTGAGCAGCTCGCTGCGGGTGCGCTCAAGCTCCTGCAGTTGCTCGATCGTCGCTGCCGACCCGGCGGCCTGCGCGCTGCCCTGCAACTGGCGCCAGGCCTGCTGAGCCGAGCCGCCTTGCGCCAAGGTATCGAGCACGGCTGCGGGCAGATCCAGCTCGTACCAAGCTTTGGCGCAGGTCTGCAGCGTCTCACGCACCGCCTGCGGCGCCATGGGCTGCCCCACCACATGCAAGCCATAAGGGATCAGGGTGTAGGCCAGCTCAAGGACGGCATCGTTGACGCGCTGTATCTGTGCCGGTGCGTCCTGACCCCAGGCAGGCTCAGCGGCCGCCAGCTCCAGTTCGGCCGCTTGCGCCTGAATCAGCTCGGCCAGCTCCTGCGCCTCGGCACCCGCCTGCGGCTCCAGACCGCGGTAGCGCTCCAGCGCTTCCTTGAGCGCATTCAAGCCCTTGTAAAGGCCTGCCTCGGCTACCGGCGGCGTCAAATAGCTCACCAGGGTGGCGGCAGCGCGCCGCTTGGCGATGGTGCCTTCCGATGGGTTGTTGGAGGCATAAAGGTAGATATTGGGCATGTCGCCGATCAGCCGGTCGGGCCAGCAATCGGCGCTCAGGCCGGTCTGCTTGCCGGGCATGAACTCGAGCGCGCCGTGGGTGCCAAAGTGCAGCAGCGCGTGGGCGCCGAAATCCTCACGCAGCCAGCGGTAGAACGCAGAAAACGCGTGGGTCGGAGCAAAGCCTTTTTCGAACAGCAGGCGCATCGGGTCGCCCTCGTAGCCGAAGGCTGGCTGTATACCCACAAACACATTACCAAAGCGCTCGCCCAACACGAACAAATTGGCACCGTCACTTTGCTGGCGGCCCGGCGCTGGCCCCCAGGCCGCTTCTATGGCCTTGAGATGCTTTTCCCGGCGCACATGATCGTCGGCCGGGATCAGGGCATGCACATTGGCCTGCGCGCCATAGCGCTGGGCATTGCCGGCGATGATGCGCTCGCGCAGCGCGTCCACGCTGGCCGGCATCTCCACACCATAGCCTTGCCGCTGCAAAGCGGCCAGGGTGTTGTAGAGCGACTCGAAGACGGCCAGATAGGCGGCGGTGCCGGTGTTGCCGGCATTGGGCGGGAAGTTGAAGATCACAACGCCGACCTTGCGCTCAGCCAGCTTGGAGCGGCGCAGGGCGATCAGCCGGGTCACCCGCGCCGACAGCGCGTCCGCGCGTTCGCTGCAGGTATTCATGTCATGAACGCCGACCGACTCGAAGCGGCAGCCTTTGGCGCAGCCGGTGCAGGCGACAGCGCCTGCACTACCGCGCCCGCCGTAGACCATATTGCCGGTGGCGCCGTCGAGCTCGGGGATGGAGACCATCATGGTGGCCTCAACCGGCATCAGGCCCTGGCCCGAGGCGCCCCAGCTGTCGAGCGTCTGAAACTCCACCGGCGCCACCGCCAGGTAAGGCAGATCGAGCTCGGCCAGCAAGTCCTGCGCTGCGCGGGAGTCGTTATAGGCTGGACCGCCGACCAATGAAAAGCCGGTGAGCGAGACCAGGGCGTCTATCGTCGGGCGCCCATCCTTCATGAAAAATTCCTGTACCGCAGGCCGGTTGTCCAGGCCACTGGCGAAGGCCGGCACCACCTTCAGGCCGCGTGCCTCCAGGGCGGTGATGACGCCGTCGTAGTGGGCGGTGTTGCCGGCCAGCACGTAAGAGCGCAGGAGCAAAACACCCACCGTACCCTGTGTGCCGCTGGTGGCGGTGCGGGGCAAGTCGGACAGTCGCTGCGACAGGCGCTGGCTGGTCTCGGTCTTGAGCCGGGGGTGGTAGACGCCCACCTCGGGGTATTCGAGCGGCGGCGTTACCTTCAGGCCACGCAGCGCAGCACGCGGGCCAGCGGCGTAGCGATCGACCAGCATGCTGACCAGACCCTGGATGTTGTCCTGCGAGCCGGCCAGCCAGTACTGCATGGCCAAGAAATAAACCCGCACATCCTGGGCGGTGCCCGGAATGAAGCGCAAGATCTTGGGCAGACGGCGCAGCATCTTCATCTGCTTTTCGCCGGCGCTGGTTTTCTCTTCGGCGCTCATCTGGCCGACCTGCGCGCTCTTGCCGCGCAGCTTCTTGAGAAACTCCATCGGCGCGCTGCTGGGCGCCTGCATATCAAACTTGCCCATGCGGGTGAGCTTGCTCACTTCGCTGGCCGACATCAGGCAGACCATGGCATCGCAATGCGCGCGCCGAGCCTGCAGCGCTGGCAGCACGGGCAGAAAGTGCTCCTCCATGAAGAGCATGGTGGCAATGACGATGTCACCTTCGGCGATATCGCTCAGGCAGCGGTCCAGGGCCTGAGCGTCATGACCCCACTCCGAAGCCGCATGGACCCGCATCTGCAGACCCGGCACACTGCGCTGCAACTGAGCCAGAGCGCGCTCGGCAGCGCTGGCCAGATGGCTGTCCATGGTCACCAGCACGACCCGCATGAGCGGACCTGTCCCTCCTGCCTTCAGGTGGCGGGCGGCGGCTCGGCTTTCAGCGGCTGAAATGAGCTTTGGCATCGTACAGTGTGTCCACAGTGATGACAGGCACCCCACGCTCGCGGGCGTAGAGCTCGGTGTTTCTCTTGGCCTTGCCCCGTACGAAGAAGGGGATCTTCTTGAGCTCCTTTTCCGCATCAACACCCCAGGTGGTGACTACGGCGCCTTCAGCGGCGACCGCTGCGGGCGCAACTGAAGTCGGGGACACAGTCGGGGGCAAGGTCGGGGACAGAGTCGGCTCGGGGGAGACCTGGAAAAGCTGAGCAGGCTCAGTCTGTGGCTGCGCCGGGCTGCGGGCCGCGGCCGGCATGCCGGCACGGCCCAGGTGCGAGGGCGCAGCGTCCTCGTGAAATTCGGTGTCGCCGCGGAACATGCCGATCAGGTGCTCTTCCAGGCCCATCATCAGCGGATGCACCCAGGTATCGAACAGCACATTGGCGCCTTCAAAGCCCATCTGCGGCGAGTAGCGTGCAGGAAAGTCCTGCACATGGATGGGCGCCGAGATCACAGCGCAGGGCAGGCCCAGACGCTTGGAAATATGGCGTTCCATCTGCGTGCCCAGCACCAACTCGGGCTGCAGTTCGGCAATGCGCTCTTCCACCTCCAGGTAGTCGTCGGTGATCAAGGCCTCACAGCCGTAGCGCTTGGCGGCATCGCGCACCTCACGGGCAAACTCACGGCTGTAGGTGCCCAGGCCCACCACGGTAAAACCCATCTCCTGCGCAGCCACACGGGCGGCCGCCACCACATGGCTGGCGTCACCAAAAATGAAGACGCGCTTGCCGGTCAGGTAGGTGGAATCGACCGAACGGGAATACCAGCCGGCGCGCGAGTTCTGGCGCAGATCAGGGACCTGCTCCATGCCGGCCAGCTCAGCCACTTCCTTGACAAAGTCCTGGGTGGCATTGACGCCGATAGGCACCACACGGGTAAAGGGCTGCTGGTACTGACGCTGCAGCCACAGGGCGGCGCTCATGCCGGTTTCTGGGTAGAGCACCACGTTGAAATCGGCCTCGTGCAAGCGGGCCAGGTCAGCGGCGCTGGCCCCCAGCGGCGCGACCACCCGCACATCAATGCCCAACTCGTCGAGCAAGTTGCGGATTTCATGCACATCGTCGCGGTGACGAAATCCCAGCGCCGTCGGTCCGAGGATGTTGCAGCTCGGGCGCCTGTCGCTGGCCAGAGGCTGGCGCTGCGCCCGCGCTGGAGCGGCCGACAGGTGGCGCACCATCTGGTAGAAAGTCTCGGCCGCGCCCCAGTTTTCCTTGCGTTGGTACGAGGGCAACTCCAGCGCCACCACCGGGACCGGCAGGTCCAGGGCTTTGGCCAGACCGCCGGGGTCGTCCTGAATCAGCTCGGCGGTGCACGAAGCACCCACCATCATGGCTTTGGGAGCGAAGCGCTCGAAGGCCTCGCGGGCAGCGGTCTTGAACAACTCAGCGGTGTCGCCACCGAGGTCACGCGCCTGGAAGGTGGTGTAGGTCACCGGTGGGCGGCGCGGCAGGCGCTCGATCATGGTGAACAGCAGATCGGCGTAAGTGTCGCCCTGAGGCGCATGCAGGACGTAGTGCACGTCCTTGAGTGCGGTGGCCACACGCATGGCGCCCACGTGGGGAGGTCCTTCGTAAGTCCAGAGCGTCAGTTGCATGAATACTCCTAGGCCGCCAGGCGCAAGCGCCGGTTCAAGGGGCGGCTGAACAACTCAGCCAGATCAGCCGCCTGCTCATAGCCCTGGATAGGGGTGAAAACCAGTTCGATGGCCCATTTGGTGGTCAGGCCCTCAGCCTCCAGCGGGTTGGCCAGGCCCAGGCCGCAGACCACGATGTCGGGCCGGCTGCTGCGGCAGCGGTCAATTTGCTGCTCCACATGCTGGCCCTCCGACAGCTGCACCCCGGCCGGCAGCAGCGCCAGCTCTTCAGACAGGTGCTGTCGGTGCAGGTAGGGCGTGCCGACCTCGGTCAGCCGCATCCCCAGTTCACGCGAGACAAAGCGGGCCAGCGGGATTTCGAGCTGCGAATCCGGGAAAAAGAAAATCGATTTGCTGCTCAGCAGAGCGCGCTGCCGGGCCAGGGCCGAACGAGCCCGCTCGCGCGGCCCGGCGGTTACCTGCTCAAAGCGCTGATCAGAAATACCGAAGGCACTCGCGCCGGCTTTCAGCCAGGCTGTGGTGCCCTCCTCGCCCAGCGGGAAAGGCGCCGCCAGCCGCTGCGCACCCCGCGCCTCCAGGGCCCGCGCGGTATCGGCCAGAAAGGGCTGGGCCAGCAGATAGCGGGTCTGGGGGCCGATGGCCGGCATATCGCCGGCCCGGCGCGGCGGGAAAAACCGCACCGGTACGCCCAACTCATTAAAAAGCCGCTGAAACTGGTCTTCCACCACATCGGCCAGGGTGCCGACCACCAGCAACTCAGGCTGCTCGGCCGCGGCCTGCGGCACCCTGGGAAGTTCGGGCACCAGGGAGGCCAAGCAGGCGTCTTCGCCCTGGGTAAAAGTGGTCTCAATGCCACTGCCCGAGTAATTGAGCACCCGCACCTGGGGGGAAAATTGCGCCGACAAGCGGGTGGCAGCACGGGACAGATCGAGCTTGATCACCTCGGAAGGGCAAGAGCCGACCAGAAACAAGAGCTTGATCTCGGGCCGGCGCGAAAGAAGGCGCTGAACCACCTTGTCGAGCTCTTCATTGGCATCGGCCAGGCCCGCCAGATCGCGCTCGTCGATGATCGCGGTCGCAAACCGGGGCTCGGCAAAAATCATCACGCCCGCTGCCGACTGCAGCAGGTGAGCGCAGGTGCGCGAGCCCACCACCAGGAAAAACGCGTCCTGGATCTTGCGGTGCAGCCAGATGATGCCGGTCAGCCCACAGAAAACCTCCCGCTGGCCGCGCTCGCGCAGCACGGGCATGTCCTGGCAGGCGGCCGCCTCGGCGCGCAAAGGAATCACCGGGCTCATGCGGGCACCCCCTGCTTTTGATCGGCCTCATCGCCAGAGGCCGTGGCCGCTGCGTCCAGGCGTGCCGCCCGCAGCTTGATCAGAAACTGCCCGGCGTTGATGACGTAAGCCGCATAGGCAGCCAAGGCCAGCCCCATCAGCGCCTGCGGCTCGAGCAGGCCTTTGAACAGGGCCACCAGGTAGGCGCTGTGCAGGGCCAGCACCAGCATGCTGAAAACGTCTTCCCAATAGAAGGCGGGCGCGAACAGGTACTGCCCAAACACCACCTTCTCCCAGATGCAACCGGTGATCATGATGGTGTAGAGCACCAGGGTCTTGACCACGATGGACCATTCGGCCGCAGCCTGCCCCTGCCCGGTCCAGAGGAAACGCAGCACCAGGCCAAGACTTACCAAAAAGACGATGAACTGCACTGGCGCAAGCAGCCCCTGGACCCAGGTCCAAGCGCTGGCATCGCGCCTTTGGCGCTCCTGCGGGGTGTAAAGCGGCCGCCGGGCGGGCGGGCGCGGTGTCTCAGGCCGCATGGGTTGTCTCTTTGTTTTGAGTGTCATTTCTGCCGTAATGCCAGCAATTTAGTCGGGTCTGGCTGTTGTGTCAACTTTAATTGACGTATATTTATTTTGACAACAAAGAGCCGGAAATCTCCGGTTTTTGCAAAAAAACCTTTGACCTGGCTCCCCCAAGCAAGTAAAAACAGACTTGTGGACTGTTCCACCGACTGCCGACCATGCTTTTGGGCGAGATCCTCGAGCCCTTGAATTGGAAGACCCTCAGTCAGGAACTCATGCGCCCAAGTCCGCGGCAGTGACTGGGTGCGCAAGGAGACCGCGATGGGCTCGATAGGCAAAAAGAACAAATCTTCACCGGTGCAGGAAAGCCTGTCCGACATACCTACGCCAACTGGTGGGGCGGGTGGACTGCTTCACAAGGGCGAGCAAACCGTGCTGCTGGCCCGCGCCGTCGCCAGTGAAATCATCCCAAGATTGGTACTGGCCCACGGCGCTGCCGAGCCCGGGTCACGGCCAGTCGCCACCTTCATCAACGAGGGCGACGTCGATCAACTCACCCACTTGGTGCTGCACGCGGAAGACAAGGCATTGCATGAATGGGTGGCCGCGCTGCGTCAGCGCGGCGCTTCGGTACAAGCTGTCTTCTTGGACCTGCTCACGCCTGTGGCGCGCAAACTGGGTGAGTACTGGACCTGCGATATTTGCAGCTTCACAGAAGTCACCGTCGCCATGGGAAGGTTACAGCAACTGCTCAGGGCCAACAGTGCGGCCTTTGGGCTGAGCGGGCGGCTGAGCGAAGGAACGGACCCACAGCGGCGGATTCTTTTGCTGCCCAGCCCCGGAGAGCAGCACACCTTTGGTCTGTCGCTGGTGGCCGAATTCTTCTACCGCGCTGGCTGGGATGTATCGACCAGCTTCATACAACCCACCGGCTCGCTATCGGCACTGGTCGAGCGGGAATGGTTTGATGTGGTCGGGCTAAGTCTGGGCAATGTGGCGCAGATCGGCAGACTCAATGACTGCATCAGCCAGATCCGGCGCGCCAGCATGAACCCTCACGTCCTGACGATTGTTGGAGGTGTGGCCTTCATGCTCGAGCCCAAGCTTGCCGATCAGGTCAGCGCCGATGCTGTCATGCTGGATGCAGACACCGCGCCTGATCTGGCCCAATCCCTGCTCAAACGAGTCAGCCTGCAGCCCTAGGGCCTGCGGATCTTTGCCAGCGCATCCCCCGAATCGGACGAAAGAACGCCCATGGCCACAGAGCAAAACCTCCTGACCGACAGGTACCTGGACAAAGCTGTCGAGGTCTTGTCCGGTATGGAGCCTGAAGCCCTGGCACAGCTGCTCAGCGCCTCGGCCGATGTGGTGCTGCTGGTTGACGCCAAAGGCGTCATCGTTGATCTGGCCTTCAGCGGTGAGGAGCTGATCGCCCAGGGCTGCCAGAACTGGCGCGGCAAAACCTGGTCCGAGACGGTGACTGTCGAAAGCCAGCCCAAGGTAGAAGCCCTGCTCAATCCCGGCAAAGCTGACCCTGCCGGCCCCTGGCGGCATATCAATCACACCCTGCCAGACGGCAATGATCTGCCTCTGGCCTATTCGGTGGTTCAAATTGCCCCATCGGGCACCGCCAAGGCGCGTACTGCTCGCTACAGCATCGCCTTTGCCCGGGACCTGCGTCCGCAGGTGATGCTGCAGCAGCGCTTGGTCACCGCCCAACTGTCGATGGAACGCGACTACTGGCGGCTGCGCCAGGCTGAAACCCGTTACCGCCTGCTGTTTCAGCTGGCCAGCGAGCCCGTCCTGATCCTTGACGGCGCGCTCGACAAGATCACCGAAATCAACCCGGCCGCGCAAAACCTGCTCGGCGAAAAATCCAACGCCGCCACCCTGAGCCTGAGCGACAAACTCGAGCCCGCAAGCCTGCGCGCCCTGCGCGACATGCTGGAGCGGCTGCGCAGCACCGGACGGGCCGAGCCAGTACTGGTGCGGCTGAAGAACGCGCAGGAATTCATGGCCTCGGCCTCGCAGTTTCGCGAAGACCAAACTCTGCAGTTTTTGCTGCGACTGTGCACGCAGGCGGGTGCCGCACCGGCACCGCTGGCCCCGACTGGCCACCAGCTGCTGGCCAGTGTCATGGAGCAGGCCCCCGACGCAATGGCTGTCACCGACCTGGATGGACGGGTGCTGACGGTCAACCGAGCCTTTGTCGACCTGGCCGAGCTCGGCAATGCCGACCTGGCCAGGGGCGTTCTGCTCGACGCTTGGTTGGGCCGATCCGGCGTCGATCTGCGCGTGCTGCTGACCAATTTGCGCCAGCACGGCACGGTGCGCCTGTACGCCACCCAAATGCGCGGCGAGCTGGGCTCGACCGCCGAGGTTGAAATTTCTGCGGTGGCCATCACCAACGGTCCGGACAAGTGCCTGGGCTTTACCATCCGCGACATGGGTCGGCGGCTCAGCCCCGACGTTCGCGCGCCGCGCGAGCTGCCCCGTTCAGCCAGCCAGATGACCGAGCTGGTCGGTCGCATGCCGCTCAAGGACATCGTGCGCGAGACCACCGATCTCATCGAACAGTTGTGCATTGAAGCGGCCCTGCAGCTGACCGGCGACAACCGGGCATCGGCCGCCGAAATGCTAGGCCTGTCGCGCCAAAGCCTGTACATCAAGCTGCGCCGCTTCGACCTGGTCGATGGCAGCATCGACGCCGCAGCGGATTCGGGAAACACGCCCCCGCGCCTGTCCTGAGCGCGGCCGTCGGTCCGCGCTGACAACATCAGCCAAAGTCGATGTCCGCAGCGGTAGCACGGCACTTCGCACACTGAGCCTAGAAACGGCGCTTGCTCGCTTTTTTGAAGCCCACCATTTCGGTGAGAGCGCCAAGCACCCGATTGCACACCTGCGGGGATCCCCTGAACGGCTGCAGTGTCTTCGCCGCTCCGATCCACGCACGGAAAGCGTGTTCGATGGCGCTTATCCCCTCGGACCCATACCGGGCTGCGCATGGGCAAAATGGCAATTCACTTAAAAGGATCTCCCCATGCGCGCATTGCCCATCCCTTGCCTGACCATCGCCGGCCTAGCGCTGACCCTGGCGGTCACGCCCGCCCTGGCTCAGACCGCAAGAACGCAGTCCCTGTGGGAGCTGGGCGCAGCCGGTTTTGGCGTGTCCCAGCAGGCCTACCCGGGCGCCAACGCCCAGGTCTCGCGCGGGCTGGCGCTGCCCTACTTTGTGTACCGTGGCGAGATCTTGCGCGCCGACCGAGACACAGCGGGCCTGCGCGCCATCAAAACTGAGCGCATGGAGCTTGACATTGGCGTGGCCGGCTCATTCGGGGCACGGTCTGATGAAATAGACGAGCGCCAAGGCAT
>JBILDR010000210.1:0-5844 GCA_044352515.1 Polaromonas sp. | reverse complement strand
CGGATCATGCGTGCCAGCGCTTGCACGATGACCGGGGCCAGGCCTTCGGAGATTTCATCGAGCAGCAGCAGCTTGGCGCCGGTGCGCAGGATGCGGGCCACCGCCAGCATTTGCTGCTCGCCGCCCGACAGACGGGTGCCGGGGCTGTTCTTGCGTTCCTGCAAATTGGGGAACATGGCGTAGATTTCGGCCAGCGACATGCCGCCTGCACTCAGGGTGGGGGGTAGCAGCAGGTTTTCTTCGCAGCTCAGGCTGGAGAAAATCCCGCGCTCCTCGGGGCAATAGCCCACACCCAGCCGTGCCACCTGGTGCGGGCTTTGGCCCACGCACTCCTGGCCGAAGACGCGGATGGAGCCGCTGCGCCTGCCGACCAAGCCCAGGATGGCGCGCAGCGTACTGGTCTTGCCGGCGCCGTTGCGGCCCAGCAGGCTGACCACCTCGCCGCTCTTGACGGTCAAGTCGACGCCGTGCAGCACATGCGACTCGCCGTAGTAGGCTTGCACGCCCTGCAGGCTCAGGACCTCGGTGCTGTCAGTGACCATGGGCGCCTTTCAGGGCTTGTGTGGGAGTTCCCATGTAGGCCTCCAGCACCAGTGGGTCTTGCGAGACCTGGCTGTAGGGGCCTTCGGCGATCACCTGGCCGCGCTGCAGCACCGTGATGGTGTGGGCAATTTTGGCCACCACTTTCATGTTGTGCTCCACCATCAAGATGGTGCGGTTCTGGCCGACCTTGGCAATCAGCTCGGTGACCCGCTCCACATCTTCATGGCCCATGCCCTGGGTAGGTTCGTCAAGCAGCATCAGGGCCGGATCGACCGCCAAGGTGGTGGCGATTTCTAGCGCGCGCTTGCGCCCATAAGACAGTTCGATGGCCGGCAGATCGGCCATGGCAGCGAGCCCGACCTGCTCAAGCAGGTCCATGGCTTTGTCGTTGAGGTGATTGAGCTGGCGGCCGGCACGCCAGAAGTGCAGCGAGAGGCCGGTGGAGCGCTGCAAGGCGATGCGCACGTTGTGCATCAGGGACAGATTGGGGAAGACCGAGCTGATTTGAAACGAGCGCACGATGCCGCGCAGCGCCACCTGCGCCGGCTTTTCCGGGGTGATGTCGATGCCGTTGTAGACGATGCTGCCGCTGGTCGGGATCAGGAATTTGGTCAGCAGGTTGAACACCGTGGTCTTGCCCGCACCGTTGGGGCCGATCAGCGCATGGATGCTGCCCCGCTGCACACTGAGGCTGACGTCCTTGACCGCGGTAAAGCCCTTGAAGTCTTTGACCAGCTTGTGGGTCTGCAAGATGACGTCAGTCATGTCAGCGCCGTCAGCGTATCGGTGAAAAAGCGGCAGGCTTGAGGATCTTGTTTTCCTGCGCCTCAATCATGGGATAAACCTGCTGGGCAAATTCCAGCCAACGCGGGTCGGCCCAGAGCCGCTCGCGCCGCTCCTCGCGTTCTTGCATGCTGCTGTAGCCCCAGATGTGCACCGCCTGGTTCAAGGGCCCGATGTCGGAGATGAAATAGCCCACCAGATTCCCGAGGTGGGAGATCTGGATCTGCAGGGCCTGCGGCTCGTAGAGCTTGAGAAACGGTGCCAGCTGGCCGGGCTTGAAGGTATAGGTGCGGTGATCGAGGATCATGGCGGGCCTCAGAAGTGGTTTTCCAGGACGATCTTGCCCACCGTCTTGCGCGACAGCAGGGTGTTCATCGCTTTGACGCTGTCTGTCATCGCAAAGCGGTGGGTGACGATGGCCGGGATCTTGCCGGCCTCGGCCAGGGCCAGCAGGTCGTGGTTCAGGCGCTTGAGACCGGGCAGGTCCCGCGTCATCCAGCCGCCCAAGAAGACGCCCAGCAGGCTGGCATTCTTGAGCAGCAGCAAATTGGTTTTGGCCTCGGCGATGCGCCCGCTGGTAAAGCCCATCACGATGATGCGGCCCATGAAATTAAGGCAGCGCATGCATTCGTCAAACACATCGCCGCCGACCACGTCAAGAATGACGTCGGCGCCTTTGCCATCGGTCAGCGCCTTGACCTGCTCGCGCAAGGGTGCGCCCTGGCTGTAGCTGACTATCTCGTCGGCGCCGGCCTGCCTGACCACGTCTTCTTTGCCGGGCGTGCCGATGGCGGCAATCACCCGTGCGCCCAGCACCTTGCCCAAACGCACCGCCGCCAGCCCCACGCCGCCGGAGGCGCCGGTGACCAGCAAGGTCTCGCCCGGCTGCATATGGGCCCGGTAGACCATGCCCAGGTAGGCTGGGTTGTAGGACAGGCGGTAGGTGGCCGCCTGCTCATAACTCATGGACGGCGGCAGCACCACGATGGAGGCCTCGTCGGTGACGATCTGTTCGGCAAAGGCGCCGTAATAGTTGAGGAAGGAGACCCGGTCACCGACCTTGATGTCGCTGATCTGGCTGCCCACTTCAATGACCTCGCCCGCGCCGCAGGCGCCAGGCACATAGGGCAGCGGCGGCTTGAGCTGGTAGAGCCCGCGCGCCATCAGCGTGTCCATGAAGCCGATGGAGGCCACATGGATGCGCACCCGCACCTTGTCGGGGGCCAGTACTGGGTCGGGGACTTCTTTCCACTGCAGGTTTTCAAGCGGGCCAAAGGTCTCGCAGATCATCGCTTTCATGCCTTAGCCTTGTGTATGAATTTGCGGCAGGCAGCTCAGGCGTATCGTCCCCGCCTTCAGTCCGGCTGTCACGATCTCGGTGCCGCCGCTGCGGATGAACCAGTCCAGCCGGTGGTCACGGTACTGCCGCGGCCATTGGCCCGACTGGACCCGCGCCACCGATTCCTTGAAGCCGGCCAGCTCGGCCTTGGCGTCGGCCTGGCAGCGCTGGAAGGAGGGACGCTGACGGCAGCGCTCGAACCATTGGCCCAGCGGGCTGTCGCTGGCCGGCCCTAGCTTGTAGAGCGAGGCGGTGGCCAAATAGGGCAGGGCCGCCATATCACCCAGGCCGAAGTTCTGCCCGTTGAAGTAGGGGCGTGGCCCGAGCTGCGCGCTCAGCCACTGCAGCAGGTGGGCCACGTCCTTGCGGGCCTGTGCCAGCATGGCTTGCGCTACTTCGCCCTCGGCGCGTTTGAAGGCCATGAACTCGGTCATGCTGAAAACCACCGCTTCAAACTGGGTGTCGCACATGGCCTGCACGGTGCGCGAGCGGGCCCTGTCGACCGGATCGCTGGCCAGGATGGGGTTGGCGGGCCACTTGTCTTCCAGGTACTCGACGATGATGGCCGACTGGAAAAGCGCCACATCGCCGTCGATCAAGGCCGGTACTTCCTTGAGCGGGCTGGCTGCCAGAAAGCGCGCATCGGGCGCCGCCAGGTCGGGCACGACGCATTCAAAAGGAATGGCTTTTTCAAGCAGCGCCATTTTGACTTTTTGCGCGAAGGGCGAGAGCCCGTGGTCGAATAAGGTGAGCATGGGGCTTGCGGTAGGAGGAATCAGGCCGGACGGGTGTCGATGATCCACTCGGCCTTGAGCTTTTTGGCAAACAGCTTGGCTTCGATGGTCTCGGTCGGCTCGACGATCACCGCATCGGGCGACAGTTCGAGCTCGCGCTGCACGTTCTGGCGCACGCTTTCGGTCAGCTGCTGGACCGACTCCTGCCCCTTGGCCGCCACGTAGATGGTCAGGGTGTCTTTGGAGTAAGGGTCTTTCGGGTCGGACTTGCCGATGATGACCTGAAAAGTTCGCACCCCCGGGCTGCCCCGTACCGCGTCGATCAGGTAGACCAGATCAATGCGGGTGCCCTTGATTTTGGTGCTGTCCTTCTCGGCCCGCCAGATCGGCGTGCCCAGCCGGGGGATGACCAGGCCGCAGTGATTGCAGGTGCCGGTGATCAGGCCACCCGAGACATAGTCGCCGGTCCAGTAGCGCAAGATGCCGGTGCCGTGCCAGTCGATATGGCTCCAGACAAACACGCCGGGCTCGCCCGGGGCCACCGGTTCATGCGTTTCGGGGTGCAGAATTTCGGTGAAGTAATACGCTGGGTCCAGGTGCAACTTGGTGCCTTCGCCGCATTCGTAAAAACCGCCGGTGCGCAGCTCGGTCGAGCTCATGCCCTCCATCACGGCCACCGAGGGGCTGCCCAACTGTGCGAACAGGTCTTTGAGCAGGCTGCGATAGGCCTCGGTGATGGGCTCGCCGCCGCAGTAGGCGGCGCGGAAGGTGCTGATGCCTTGGATCTGGCCGGCTTCCTTCATGGCCACTGCCAGGCGCAGCCAGTGGATCATGTAAGAGGGCAGACCGATCATCACGGTGTAGCGGTCTTCGGCTGCAATCAGGATCTGCCGCTCGGTGGGCGTGACTTTGCCACCGAAGGTATTGAAATTGGGCACCCCCTGCATCAGCGGGATCATCATGGTCGCGTAGATGCCCAGGTGCGGCGCTGCCGGAAACAGGTTGAGCCATTTGTCGTCTGGGCTCAGATGCGGCGAAAGGCTATACCACCAGGCGCCCGAGCGGGCAAACCGGGTGTGTACATCGCTGTGCGAATAGCCGGTGACGATGGCCTTGCCGGTGGTGCCGCCCGACATCTGAAAATGAATCGGTCGCCAGTCGAGCAGGAACTGCTCATGCACCCGCTCCTCCAGCGGCCGGGGCCGGAAGACGTCTTTGAAGCCCGGCTGCGTCCCCGCCTGCCGGTAGCGCTCCATGGACGCTGCATCGATCTCCTCGGCATCGTGCGTCTGGCCAGCACCGGGGTAGCGCGGCCAGAGCGTGAAGTCGGCCTGGTTCTCGACAATCGCCTCCTTGCGCGTCAGAGGAATCTTGCGAAAGTCCTCATAGCTGCGCATCGCCATCGGGTCTAAGCCCTGCTGCCTGAACAGGCGCCGGTAATAGGGGTGATAGCGGGCGATCTTGCCTTGGGTATAGGCCAGCAGGCGAGAAAAAGACTGGTCGAGCTGTTCCTGGGGCGAGATCCCGGAAAAAGGGATCTCGCCCTTCAAGACATCGGAAGGCTGGGTTGGCATAAGGCGGCTTGCATCCATGGGCCTGAGCCCATCAATTCATCACGCAGCCCCCTTCGGCGAGCGGACGGAAGGCTTCGTTGGCGGGCACTTCACGCACCACGTTGTAGTAGTCCCAGGGCTCTTTGGATTGGCCCGGCGCCTTGACTTCGAACAAATACATGCTGTGCAGCTTGCGGCCGTCCGAACGGACGGTGCCCTTGCCGAACAAGGGGTCGTCGGTGGGCAAACGCTTCATCGCATCAACCACGGTACGGCCGTCGTCGCTCTTGCTCGCTTCCACCGCCTTGGCATAGTGCAGCAAGCTGGCATAGACGCCGGCCTGGATCATGTCTGGGTGTACGCCCTTGTTGCGTGCAGCCAGTGCTTTGGCAAAGGAGCGGGTGTCGGCGTTCTTGTTCCAGTAGTAGGCGCCAGTGAACATCAGGCCTTGGGCCACGGGCAGGCCCAGGGCGTGAATATCGGGAATGGTGATGAGCAGGCCGGCCAACTTTTGGCCGCCTTTGACCAGGCCGAATTCTGCCGCCTGCTTGAGCGAGTTGGCGGTGTCGCCACCGGCGTTGGCAAAGCCCACCACCTGTGCCTTGGAGGCCTGTGCCTGCAGCAGGTAGGAGCTGAAATCGAGCGAGTTGAGCGGGTGCTTGGTCGCGCCGATCACCTTGCCGCCGCGTGCTTCCACCACCTTGGTGACGTCAGCCTGCAGAGCTTGGCCGAAAGCATAGTCGGCGGTCAGGAAGTACCAGCTCTTGCCCCCGCCCTCGACGATGGCTCGGCCGGTCACATTGGCCAGGGCGTAAGTGTCGTAGGTCCACTGCACCAGGGTGCGCGAGCATTGGGCGCCGGTCAACGCCGACGAGGCAGCGCCAGAAATCAG
>JBILDR010000059.1:0-16998 GCA_044352515.1 Polaromonas sp. | reverse complement strand
CTGGCTGCATCGAATTGCTGGTGTGGTGGCAAGTGATCCAGCTTGCCATAGCTTTGACGGGTCTGCTTTTGGGTGGTTGGGTCATATGCCTGTGCGAGCCAAGTGCCATCTGTCCCCTTTGACTTGCGAAAGCCGATGTGGCACCCCGTGCTGAGCTTCTGCCAGTAGGGTGGCGTCCTGGCCTTTAGGCGACTGCGGCCTTCAACGGTGTCAATGCGGTGTGCCATCATCGTGTCCTAAGATTGTCCTAAACAGAGATGGACATTTTAGGACATTAATGGAAATTCACCAATGAAAACCCCTGCATGTTTTAATTGAAAAAGACCTTAACCTCTGCATTCACACTGCAGGGGTCACATGTTCGATCCATGTACCGCCCACCAGAAACATCGAATGAAATCAGGCCCTTGGCAGAAATGCTAGGGGCTTTTTCTTTAGTTTTGAGTAGTATGGTCCGGGTTTACTGTGGCCCCGGCGATTCGATTGGTCCGTTTCATCACCGCAGTCTTGCGCCTGTGCGGTGTGCAAAGGCGCTTGGCCAGGGGCTCAATGCATACACGCAGCTGATTGAGTCGATCGGCGTCCCAGCAGGCTTGTAAGGCAGCGTCGGTCTCGGTGACGCCATCGCTGTGCAGGCGCATGGCCACTCACCGTCTGGGTTAAAGCATGTTTTTTGGGCATGTTGACGGTCCGAAGAAACCAAGCTGTTAGCGTTCGATAGCTGACCCGCCCCGTCGCCAGCTTCTGATGTCAGGCCATCTGTAACGCTTCTTCCCAGCCCTGCACCACCATGACCATGGCCAGAGTGTCGAGTTCGCAGTAGCGCAGCAGGGCTTGCTCCAAGTGTTTGCGTGAGTCGGGTGCCAGCGACTCAAACTGCAGCCTTGCGTAGGCCGTGGCCGCGGCGCCGCCTTCACAAATGGCCAAGTCGTCCGGGTCTTCGCCGGGCCTGACCTCCTCGCCCAACAATTGCGCACCCAAGTCGCGCAGCCGCTCGTAGGGGTCCAGGTCTTGCCCATCGGCACCTAAAGCGCACCAAGCAAAGTTGCGGTAGTTCAGGCTGGGCATCAGATTGGGGTCGCCGTAGACGGGCAGCGCATACTGCGCTCGCAGTTGCGGCACTGAACTCAAGACCGCCGGCAGCACCTTCTTGATCGATGAGCTGCCTTTGGTGCTGGTGTGGAAGTACGCTTTTTTTGCCAGCTCGCACAGGTCCACCATGGCCCGCGAGCCGGTTTTTGTGAGCGACAGCGCAAAGTCCCGGAGCTCCGATGCATCGGCAGGCGCATCATCTCGCGATTGCAACTGATCGCTGATCTTGTTGAGGATGGTGTTCTCATGGGGGCTCCACATAAACACTGTGCCATCGTCGGCCGACAAAGCCTTGCACAAAGCCCGAATGAACTCGAAGTTCGGGAACACCCCAGGCTGCGCGTTCAAGAACTGGGTCTGGTGGACCACCCGACCATCAGCGTGCATCACATGGTGCGAGAACTGAAACGCCACCTGCTCATAAGGCCGCATGCCGCCATGAAAGGGCAGGGCCACCGCGCTGGTTTCAAAGTCTATGAAGTGCAGGGGGTAGCGCCAGCCGGCGATGGACTGGCGCATCAAACCCTCTGCCATCCAGAATCCGCCCCGGTCTTCGCCAGCGGGTATGCCGGCCACTTGCATCCACTGCCGGTCTGCCGGCGACAGATCCTCCCCGTCTGACGGCTGCCCCAGGTCTGCTTGCGTGACTGCGCTCAGCCGCACCCGGTTCTGCGCAATCAGCTGCTCCTTCTTGCGAAAGCTCCACAGGTCCAGCACCGTTCCCTGAGTAAAGTCTTCTTCTGAAAACCCATACACCTGCGCCCAGCACTCCTTGAAGCCGCTGCTCAGACTGTCACCGGGCTTGGCTTTGAACTCGCACCCGCCGCAATGCCCGCCAGGAACAGGCGCGATTTTTTGGTTGGCCGCGTAAGCGGCAGACCAGGTTTGGGCCACTGCGTCCAAGGCCTGGAGGCCGACCGGCGTCTTGACGCCCTGCTGCATGACATCGGCAACCAGCTCATCCACGCTCACCTTGGCCAGCAGCGGGGGCAGGGCGCTTGCGGCCTTGGCGGCAGGCGCCACCAGCACCTTGGAGCGTCCGTCGGCGCGCTCTATCGGGAACCACTGGTTCACACCATCGACCTCGCACACCACCGACTTGTCGGGCATCATCAAAAAGCATTTCACGGTCATCTGCGGCATGGCCTGCTTGAGCACATGCGCCTGAAACGCGACGTCTTCAATGTAGGGGCGCATCTCGGATGTGATGCCGCCGCGCGCACCCACCATTTCGGGCTTGGTCGAGTTGTAAGACTTGGCCTTGACCTCGATCAACTCCAGCGTGTTACCGCGCTTGACCAGCACATCGACACGCACAAACAACTGCGACCAAAGCACCGCCGCCTCAAAGATCACCACCTCTTTTTGCAGCAAGAGTTCAGCCGTCTGAGCCAAGGCGGCGGCATGCTCGGCGTGTGCCACCTCCACGCCTTGCGGGTACATCAGCTTGGCCAATTCGCCCACCTGGTAGCCGCCTTCAGCCAGCATGGCCAGGAAGCTGTCCTCCTGCATGGTGTCGCGGTAGGTGGTTTTCTTGCCGGTATAGAACAACTTGGTCGGGCACTGCACGGCCAGCTTGAACCGGGTCTTGGTCAGGTAGCGGGGTTTGCTCATGCGATCTTTATACCCAAGCCCCCAAAATCTTCCAATGCCCCTCTGGCAAGACGCTGGCCGCTTGACTCGCCTTATCGGCCGGTTCACAATCAGTCCACGCATTCAGAGATGGGGCCGACGCCCACGCCAACCTGCCTTCCCGGGCAAGGTGGCCAGCCGAAAGGCAATGTGACCGGAAACGGTAAGCCAAGCGGGACGCGTCGGCCCTCCCTTAATCCGGAGGGTTTTTTCTTGTCTGATTCCAAACTTGACCCCGGCCTGATTCAGGCCTACCGCCAGACGCACTACATGGCCGGCAACGGTCTGACGCTGCAGGTCGATCACCCCAACGCAGCACTCGCACAGGCGCAGCGCCAGCACGGCGTAGCGTGCAGCGCCTTCATCACAGCCTGCAATCCTTTTAGTCAGTCGCTTACGGCCGATCAAAACGCCGCTCGCCAGGCTGACCTCGGCAAGGCGCTCGCGCAGCGGGGCCTCGCCTTCGTCCACGGCATCGGCCAGCACCCGAGCAACTCCTGGCCAGGCGAGGCCAGCTACCTGGTCTTTGGGCTGGCCCTGGCCGACGCCAAGGCCTTGGGCGAGCAGTTTCGCCAGAACGCCATCGTCTGGAGCGCCGCCGACGGCATGCCCCAGCTCATCTTGCTCAGGTAATCCACAAGGGGCTAGTCTGCCCCGCCACGCCCTCAAGGGTTGGGCTAACAGACCGGGGGGAGTTGTTCCAGATTGCCGCCCCCGACGCTTTTGTCAAAGCGGCTAAATAGGAGAGCCCCATGGCTACAGTCGAACGTTACAAACTCAAACCCGGCGAGACTATTTTCGGAGGCGGCAAAGGCGTCGTGTCCTGGCGGCCCTACCGCAACAAGACCAGCACCGCTACGACCGAGCCAGCACCCGAGCCTATCCCTGGACCCATACCCACCGTGCTGCAGTCCACTGGCAGCTACCAACTCGCGCTGACCATTCGGCCCACGCCCTACGGCCATCACCTGAAGTTCTCTTCTTTCGTGCCGACCGCCAGACGCCCGCAAGAGCAGCTTCGGTTTCAGCTGCTGCTGGCCAGGGAAGAAATACTCGCCCTGCATCAGGCCCTGGGGCGGGCGCTCGAAGAGTTGCCCCCGGTATAGGTAAGCGACTTATGGGAGCGGGGCAGGGTCCTTGAGCGCCAGCTTGAAGCAGGCCTTGGTGATCCAGCGCGGTCTGCTCATGGGGGTTCAATACCCAAGCCTTTGGGATCCTCCCATGGCCTGCCCCGCCCTGGATGAATCATCAGGCTGCGAGGCTCACGCCCTGGGCTTTGAAGGCTCGACCATGGTGACCTTTGCCCGAAGGGCCCCATCGGTTGAAATTGTTTGCGCTGCCCCTTCCGCAGCTTGCCAGGAGAGTGCATCATTGCCAATTAGCCAACTGCGTGGCGCACAGTGCCGGCGCCGTATTGCCTCGACTTCGATTGAACAAGGCGCGCCGCCAAAGCGGCGGCGCATGACCCGAAAGGCCACGCATGTCCTTCAAAAATTTACGGCAACGACTGGCTGCTCTTGGTGTCATGGTCGGGCTCCTGTCCGGCTGCGGTGGCGGCGGTGGTGGGGCGTCGCCTTCTGCTGACCCTGTGGCTGTTTCCGGAGTCGCCATGGATGGCCTGCTCAAGAGTGCCCGGGCCTTTCTAGACCTCAACGACAACGGCATCTACGACGACGGCGAGCCCAGCGCTTTGACCGACGCCAATGGCGCCTTCACCCTCATGGCTACGCCGGCGCAAAAAGCGGCGCATTCGGTGGTGGTGCTGGCCATAGCCGGACAAACCGTGGACCAAGACAACCCGGGCGTGGCCATCACCAAGGGCTTTACCCTGGTCGCGCCGCCCGGCAAGCCCGAACTTGTCTCGCCGATCACCACCAGCCTCGTGGCCAAGGTCAGCGGCGGGCAAAGCCTGAGCCAGGCCGAAGATGCGCTGAAGGCAGAGCTGAGCATGCCGGGTATCGATGTGTATAAAAACTACCTGGTCGCCAAAGCCACCGACCCCAGCTATCGAGAGCTGCACAACCTGGCCGTCGCCATGGTGGAGGTGGCCAAAAACGTGGAGTCTTCCGACCCCAAGTCAACGCTGCCGCAAAAGCTGGCCAGCTTCCGCTCATCGGTTGACTCCGAAGTGCTGGGGCGTTTGTCGGCCATTAAGGCCGCGTCCAGCCCAGCAGCGGCCCGAACCATCGTTAACGACTCGGTCAGCGTCAGCACCTTGCGCCTGTATGCCGCCGCCGCGCAGCTCACCTCCCTGGTGGACCTGGCAGCCAACACCGTAACCTTGAGTTGGTCAGACAGCTTCCCCAGCGGCACCCGTTATGAGGTCAAGGCCCAAAATGCCGACGGCAGCTTCACCACCGTAGAAAGCGTGGCCGGTGCAGGCGGCAGCAACAGCACCCTGAGCTGGTCACGCGCCCTGGGTGCTCACAGCACTTACAGCGTCGACGCCATCATCGCCGCCACCACGGTGGCGCTGCAGACCCCACAGAAACAGACCACGGTGTCCGGCAGCATGACGGGCGCAGCCCCTGAGATCGTTCTCAGCACCGCCGAGCCTGCCTCCGGCTCGGTGCAGCTGAGCATAGGTGGCGGGGCCACTTACCCATCGGTGAGCTGGTACTGCGACCTGCGCCTGCTTGGCACCACAACAACGGGAGCAGGCAACCCAGTGACCTGGAACACCAGCGCAGAAACCAACAGCGCTCACCTGATCGTCGCCAGGATTCAGGTGGCCAGCGACTCCTACGCCGAGGTGCGAAGAATCATCAGCGTGGCCAACTCCAACCTTGCGCTGACGGCATCCGTCTCCGGCACCACCGGCACCATCAACGTCGACGTCAGTGCCAGCTCGCAATACGGCATCGCCAGGGTGGAGGCCGCATTTGACGGTGTGCCCCAGCCCTCGCTGACCGAGCCCAATGCGAGCTCCGGGCGCTACACCAGCAGCCTGAATGTGTACCGCTTCAGCGTCAATGCGGCGGCGGCCGGCTCGGGCAGTCACGCCATGGTCCTGACCGCCATCGACAAGCAAGGTGCGCGCAAATCGGTGACGGTATCGGTACCCATCTCCAACCTTCCGCTCCTGACCCTGAGCAGCCCGGCTGAAGGGGCGCTGGTCAACGGTACGCTGGTGCTCAGCGGCACCAGCAGCAGCGACCGGCCTGGCGCAGTCACCACTACCGCAAGCCTGGGCGACTACCAATTCCTCAGCACCACCAACGCCAATTTCTCGGGGAGCATGAGCCTGGCCAGTCTGCCTGCGGGCAGCTACACCCTGACCGTCAAAGCCACAGACAGCAGCAAGGCCGTCACCGTCTTGCAGCGCACGGTCTTGGTCACCTCAAGTTCGGCCTTGGCCTTCAGGCCCAACTTCACGCTTGGCGCCGGCGGCCAGCTGATTAAGCTGGACAACTCCAACCCCTCACTGCTGCTCTACAAGGCTGACGATGGCAGCTACCGCGTCCGCAACACCGCCACCAACACCGAAGTCACCCTGCAAGGCGTCGACGCCATCGCGCACCTTTACAACTGGGAGATGGAAGGCGGTAACGTCTTCGTCAGCAGCCTGGGCAGCACGGGAATCGGCAGCAACGACTGCGTCAACTCCTGCATCTTCATGTGGGACAGCACAGGCAAGCGAACCAACCTTTCCAA
The DNA here is from genome assembly GCA_044352515.1 of Polaromonas sp. Classification (GTDB taxonomy): domain Bacteria; phylum Pseudomonadota; class Gammaproteobacteria; order Burkholderiales; family Burkholderiaceae_C; genus Polaromonas. The sequence goes on along the minus strand of JBILDR010000059.1, from coordinate 10,620 downwards.
TGCCAACACCTATCGAGGCAGCTACGAGCAGTACCCCAGGGCCCACGGCAACGATGTCATCTGGATCAACGCCGCAGGCAGCAACCCGGGCACCTTCACCCGCTACAACCTGGCCTCCAAAACCTTCAGCAAAATTGCGCAACCGACCGGGGCCAACTACCTCATCAATACCGAATACGACTTTTCGGTGGATGCCGGTGGCAACATCGCGTTTTTCTTTGTCGCGCAGACGGGTGGGGAAGGGGTCACGTCCACCTTTGACGTGTACCGCTGGTCCTCTGCCACCAACAGCGCCACCAAGCTGAGCAGCGGCGGCGCAAGAAGCATCTACCCCAAGACCGACGGGCAGCGGGTCATTTGGCAGCAGACCACACCTGGGACGACCAGCGGCCCCTACACCCTGCTTGCACAAGCCGTCAGCGGCGGCGCCATCACCACCCTGAGCAGCAATGCCAGCGGTTTTGAACTGCGCGATGGCCTTGCTGCCTGGACCGAAAGCGTCACCACCACCTCGACCACCGGCCGCGTTCCCGGTACCACCACCACCGTGACCGGCCTGAAGGCCAGCACCAGCGACAACCGGGTCTACCAACTGTCCACTCTGGCCAGCGTCAGGCTCTACGCGGTCAGCGGCGGCAACGTCATTTTTGGGGAAGCGGGCAAGGTCTACAGCTGGAGCAGCACCACCCAACGCGCCACCTTGCTGCTAGAGACCGCCCCCTCACAGCTCATGGCCGTGGGCAAGACGGTGTACTTCTTGATGGGCACCACCCAGGTGGTCTACAAGATATCGCTCGACGGATGAGTTGGCGGACGGCCTGCGATGAATGGCAGGCCCGCATCAGTCTTTGGGGCGGGCGCTTGAGAATTCGCGGGCAGCCAGCCCAGCCTGCATGGGCTGGAATTCCCCTTGACGATTAGCACTTCAGAGCGTTAAAGTAGTGCTCAACACTACTTTTGGGATCTACGGTGAAAACCATAGCCGCCGGCGATGCCAATCGCCAATTTTCCAGCCTGCTGCGCGAAGCTGCCAGGGGCGAGGTCATCACCGTTTTGTCGCGCGGCAAAGCCGTCGCCACCATCGGACCTGCGCGCTCAGCAAGCGGAGAGCGCGAGGCTGCCAAGCTCACTTTGTTGCAGCGTTTGCGACAACAACAGCCCACTGGCACTCGCAATTGGACGCGTGACGATTTGTACGAGGCCTGATCCATGAGGTTTGCCATCGACACCAATGTGCTGGCCTACGCCGAAGGGCTCGGTGATGAGCGCAGGTGCGGCATCGCATTGGAGTTGATCCAAAAATTGCCCGGCGATGCAGGTGTTCTGCCGGCGCAGGTTTTGGGAGAACTGTCGCGCGTCCTGACGACCAAAGCGAAGCGATCCACGTTGCAGGCTCGAGACGCAGTGCTGGCCTGGGCTGACACCTTCGAAGTAGCAGACTCGACATGGTTTGCTTTTCAGGCAGCGCTGGACCTCACAGTGGATCATCAACTACAGATGTGGGACGCGTTGATCCTAGCCGTTGCCGCAGAGCATCGCTGTCGAATTCTGATCTCCGAGGATTTTCAGGATGGCTTTACCTGGCGCGGCGTGACCATCGTCAATCCCTTCGCTAGCCAGGCTTCGCCGCTATTGGCAGGACTGTTGAGCTCATCGCGCTGAGCGTGCCTGGCCCTCAACCGGCCTGAAGCGTCACGCCCCCAACCGCCCCTGCAACACCCCCGCCGCCCGATCGCTGGTCACCAGGGCCACCTGTAGCCGGGCGCGGGTGAGCGCTACGAACAGGCGGCGGCGTTCGCGGGGGCCTAGGTCGGCGAAGTCCACCTCGGTGACCACCACCGCGTCGGCGGCCTGGCCTTTGAAGCGAAAGACCGAGTCCACCAGCAGTGGCCCGCCTGACCACTGGGCCTGGCCCTCGGAATCAAAGCCCGTTTGGCGGCGCACTGCCATGCCGGCCAGCCGGCTCGGTCCCTTCTCGCCGGCAATTGGGCTGTTGGCCAGCCCCCTCAGGCTGAGCACCGCGATGTTCTCTGGGGCGTAGCCCTCTTGCAGCAAATCGCTCAGTGCCTGTTCTGTGGCCTGCAGCGCCGAGCCGCCGTCGGCATAGAGGTACCACTTCGGATCAAAACCCAGCACCGCGCTGCCGGCCTCCACCGGCTCGTCGGTCAGCTCCAGCCAGTTGATGAACTCCACCAGCAGCTGCGGCGAGCGGTAATTGACCGGGCTGCTCAGGCTCACCCAGCCCGGCAGGGCTACCGGCGCGCGCTCGTACAGCGCCTGCTCCGGGTCTTCCAGCCACAGCAACTGCGCGTCTTTGTGGGCCAGGGCAATCAGGCTGTCCGCCCAGGCTTGCTCAAAGTCTTGCCCCTCGTCTATCAGCACCGTGTCAAAAGTGCCGGCCAGCTGTGGGCTCAGCGCCATGAAATTTTGCGCCAGTTGCTCAAACGCGCCCGGCTGGCCAAAGTCCACCGGTGCCTGCCCCAGCTCGGCGCTGGCCACCCGGGCCAGCTCATGAAAAGTCACCACCGACGACGGGTCGGGCGCCAGCAGCTTCATGGCATCGGCCAGTGGCCGGTTAAAGCACACATAAAGCGCAGCCTTGCGGTCTGCATGCGCCTTGCGCAGTGCCTGCAGCGCCAGCTGCGTCTTGCCCGATCCCGCCGTGCCCCGCACCCGCAGGCGCCAGGGCTGCATCTGCAGGCGCGACGCCCAGGTGGAGAGCCCGCCCGAAAGCCGCGTGGTGAACTCGCGCGCCGATCGGCCCAGCAGCCCAATGTGCGGCGCGGCGCCCACCCGCTGCGACAAAAACTCTTCAATGTGCGGCAGGTCCTCCAGCCGCTCGTCCGACCAGGCGCTGCCGGCTGCCTCCAGCAAAGACTCGATGGTCGCAATCAGCTGCGCGTCCTGATCGGCATCGACCACCCGCGCCGGGTCTACCGACGAAGGCAGCACCCCCGCCAAATGGGCCGTCGGCAGGTAAAGCAAATGGTCAATCTGCAGCGTGCGCCCCGGGTAGCGCCGCGAAAACTGCGCCCGCAGGGCATGCAGGTTGCGGTTGACCTGCGTGGTGATGCTCTTGTCATGAGCCTGCCCAGCCCCATCGCCCGCCGTGTGCCGGCCGCCATAGCGGGCGTACAGGTCAGCGGCGCCCGCCACGATCTGCCCGTCTTTTTGTTCGATGGCCAGCAACTGGCCAAACGGGTTGGCCACAATAAAGTCAATCTCCCCATAGGCCGAGCCGCTGCGTTCGGCCCGCGCCCAATGCACCCCGTGGTAGACGGTGTAGCGATCGCTCAAGCCATCGCGCAGGCGCTCGAGCGTGCGCGCCTCGCCGGCATGCAGCCCGTCGAGGGCATCGGCTGCAAAGTCTGATGGGATGAGGCGGGCCATGGGCGTGGTGGAGGGGGTAGGGCCTTGATTGTCGGGTCCGCAGCGGCTGTAAGCCAATCATGTTCGCAGCTGCGACTTGCCCGAGCGATGCGGGCGTCTTGCTCCTTCTTCCTGGGAGGATGGCAATGAGCAAGCCGTCTTTCTCCCTCTCCCCGATAGGATGGCAATGAGCAAGTCGTCTTGCTCCCTCTCCCAGGGGGAGAGGGGATAAAACCGAAGCAGCGCTGGCCCAAAGCAATGCGGTCTGCTTCTTGAAACCCGCGCGCCCCAAACGGCGCCAAGCTTTGCGCCATGCCAAGGCTTTACATCGAAAAATCGCGACAGATGGCATCAGGTCTGAGGCATCCTATTGATTGCACTTTTTATCGATAGTGATATCATTTTGTGGTGAACGGAAACCACCGTAAAACCCTAGAAAAACTGCTCAGCAACCCAATCCATGGAAACATAGATTGGTCGCGGATAGAGTCCATGCTCAAGGCAGCGGGCTGCAGGACTGTTGAAGGTCCAGGGTCATCCGTCACGTTTGAGTACAGCGGTCGCAAAATGACGCTTCATCGGCCACACCCAGGTAAGGAAGCACTGCGCTACCGCGTCTTGGCAGTACGCGAATTCATTGAACGGATGGGGATCAAACCATGACCAATTTCATGACTTACAAGGGCTATACGGCGAGCATGGTCTTCGACGTGGTGGACAAAATCATTGTGGGTCGCGTCCAAGATGTGGATGACATCATTTCATTTCACGGTGAGTCGGTGGCAGAGTTCGAGTCCAACTTTCACTCGACCATCGACGACTATTTGGCTGCGTCCAAGGCCTTGGGGTCAGTCCCAGAAAAGCCAGCCAGCGGCAAGGTCATGCTGCGCATTGCCCCTGAGGTTCATGCCGCTGCCATCAAGGCCGCAGCCAGAAGCGGCACCAGCCTCAACAAGTGGGCTGAAAGCGCCCTTGGCAAAGCGGCTCGCAAGGCTCCTGCACGTGCGGCCGAGCGCAGCGAAGTCTGACTGACGTCCGAGCCCCCAACGGCGTCAAGCTTTGCGGCATGCTCCGCCGTCGGCCTCTGCTGGGCCAGGATCGACGAAATCTGTCGTTGTAATATCGTATGTAATTCTCATATAATGAGTTATGCATACGATATACGATCCTGCTGAAAAAGGCTTTGACGAAGTGCTGCGGGCGATTGACCGCGCCCAACTGGTTCTGGCGCGCGAGCTCTCTCACAGTGCCGGTTCGCGCTTGGTGCTCAAGGGCGGCATGGCGATGCGCTGTGCCGTTGGGAGCATGCGTTTGACCAAAGACATCGACTTCGACCGCTCCCCCGGCATGACGCGGGCAGCCCTGAAGGGGCAAGTCAACTCGGCTCTCAAAAGCGCCGCAGCTTTGACGGGCCTGCGCTCGCCCAAGGTAGACATCACGAAAGACACAGACACCACTTGCAGGGCGCGTCTGGCCGGTGTGCTGGCCAGCGGCAAGTCTGTTCGCTTTGAGGTCGAGGTGTCCGGTCGCAGTGAGCCCGACTGGCCGCATGTGATCCAGCAAACCGTTTCGCCGCCTGCACGCTATGCCATGGCGCCCTTTGTCGTTCAGGTGTATGAGCCTCACATGCTGGCTGCCACCAAGATCTTTGCGGCCATGTCTGCCAACCGCAATGCGCCCCGAGACTTGCTCGACCTGTACGACCTTTTGGGCACGGGCGCAAACCCCGCGCAGATCTTGTCTGCGTTGAGCCTTGAGGAACTACAGGTGATTGCTCAAGAGGCGCTGGGTAAGCTCACTCTGTCCACCTTTGAGCTCGCGCAGCAAGAGCTCCTGCCGTTCATCGCCCCGGCTCAACGCGCTCAGCTCGATGTGGCACGTTGGGAGACCATGACCCTTGAGGTGGCCCAGGCTGTTGGCCAGTGGGCCGAACAAGCAGTCAGCCTCAAGCTCAAAGCAACACAGGCCCAGGCACAGGAACTTGAGCCTGCTGCGGTGCAGGCAAGCGCCCCCAGGGGCGGCCATGTCTGACTCAAGCCTTGAGAGCTGGAGGATCGCCCTGGAGCGGCGCCTGCTTGACGCCCAGGCCTCCCCGGCGGTGCTGACCACAGCCAATGTGCAGGCCATGGCCCAGGCCGGTCGTCCCGGTGGTCCTTCGCTGGCCACCTTCCACCGTTGGCTACAAGCCATGGTGCAGGCCGGCAAGCTGCGCGCCGTCATCAAAGGCGTCTACCTCAACCGCATGGGGCGGCCCGATGCGCAGCCGGCAGCGGCGGCCCAATGGGTCCGCAAATTCTCAGTGCCCAGCCTGTCCTGGGTTTTGGAGCAAGCCTGGGCCACGAACAACTTCGGCGATACCGTCACCTGTGTGATCCCGCTCAGCGCAGGAATGAGCAACCCTCAGCTCAGAGACCGGCACACCCAGGCCGGGCCGTTCCAGTTCTTTGCCATGCCGGCCCACCTGGTGCTGCCTGACCGTCTGGGGTGCAAGACCGAGGACGCGCTCGACGACCGCTTCGACTATCCGAGAGCAACCCCCGAAAAAGCGCTGCTGGACTGGATCTACTTGGGGGCCTCGCCCCGCAGCCGGCTGCAGCGCCCGCCGCTGGACTTAGACTTGGACCCACTCGATCGCCGCCGGCTGGCCCGCCTGGCCAAGGCCATGAAGATCGAGGACAAGCTGGAGCACTGGCTGCAGCAGTGGCGGGCCTACCAAGCCGACCCCGAGACGCAGGCCAATGCTTCCTTGCGGTTCAGTCTGGGTCGGTAACTCGGCCCTGAATGCTTGCCCAATCCGCATTGAAGGCCCCAGCCCGCGCCAGTTGCGCAAACCCTCACAAACTTCGTTGACTTGGGCCTTGTTGGTCGTCGCTGGGAATGCTCATTCAGGGTCAAGTTGATGAGGTCATATTCAACATGTTTGATGGTAAAGTGTGACTACATTTTGCGGAGCGCCCCATGTCCATTGCCGTTCGCGAACTCAAAGCCAGCCTATCGAGTGTGCTTGCCCGCGCGCAGCAGGGCGAGGTGATCGAGGTCACCTCGCACAACAAGCCCATCGCCCGCATCGTCGGCATACCCGCGCAGGTCGAGTCTGGGCTGCGTCAGCTGCTTGCAACGGGGGCCGTGTCCTGGGGCGGCGGCAAGCCCAGGTACAAAGCGCCGGTGCAACTGTCGCCCCGCGGCGCGCCTGTCAGCCAAATGGTGCTGGAGGACCGCCGTTGATCCTGTTTTGCGACACATCGGCCTTGGTCAAGCTCTACATCGCCGAGGATGCCAGCCGAGAAATGCGGGAGCTGGCGGGCAGGGCTGCGGTAGTTGCTGTCTGCCGCATCGCCTGGGCCGAGATGATGGCAGCCGTGGCCAGGCGCGCCCGGGAGTTACCAAGTGACGCTCAAGCTATGGAAACCGTGCGCAAGCGCTTGAGCGCCGATTGGCCCCACTATGCCGTGGTGGAGCTCACGCAAGCTATCGTCGAACTGGCCGGCGATTACGCCGATACCTTTGCTCTGCGCGCTTACGACAGCGTCCAACTCGCCGCCGCCCGCAGCCTGCAAGAAATGGCGGGCGAAGAGGTGCAATTTGCCTGCTTCGACACTCGGCTTTGCAAAGCGGCCCGAACCTTGGGCATGGCAAGCTTCCCCTGACGGGCCCCGCCCAGGTCGCTGGCTGCGCCCGCCGCCCAATAGCGTACCCAGTCGCAGCGCCATCTCGCCCGATACGCCGCTGCGTTCGGCCAGCACGGCATGCAAGGGTCTGGCGGGAGACGCCCAGCTTGCGCGCAAAGGCTCTCAAAATCAACCTTCACGGCGTTCTCACCTTGCCACTCAAAGGTGATGCGCCACGGCCCGCAGACATGCACGCTGTAGCGCTTTGGCTTGCCCTGCAGTCATCAAACCGGAGTTGCAGTTAACTTCACTCCAAGTGCCCGGCACACTTTCTGAATAGTGTCAAAACGCGGATGGGCCTCGGGACGAAGTGCCTTGTACAGCGCCTCTCTGGTCAACCCGGCTGCCTGCGCCACTTGTGTCATGCCGCGAGCACGAGCGACATCGCCCAGTGCTGCTGCAAGTAAGCCAGGATTTCCATCTTCGATCGCCAGCGCGATGTAGTCGGCGACCGCCTCTTCATCATCCAGGTACTTGGACGGATCGAACTCTGTCAACTCCGACAGTTTGATTTTCTTGGTCATTTGATCAGTCCTCAATCATTTCTGCCATCGCGATGGCTTTTTCGATGTCACGAGTGCCTCGCGAAGTCGCAGCACCAAACGCCGTCGAATCGATGGGTCCCGCAAGCCGTCGAGCCATCTTTCGAATGCATCAGTTAGGACGACCTTGAGCATAAGCCGACTGTAATCGACTGTTCACGTTTTAGCAATTCAAATGGGTGCATGGCTTCGAACTTCCTTCCCCCCCCGCTGGATGAATCCCCAGCCAACAAGCTCAGCCTTTGAGCCCGCTGTGCGCAAACATCAGCCCAGCCCACAGCCGCAGCCAAGCCTAGCCTCCACCCATGAACTACCCCTTGTCCGAGCAGCAGATGTACAGCCTGTCTTTTGAGCAGGCGGCAGACAACACCTCGGCCAACCGGTCATTCAACATGGGCCGCGGCGCCACGGACCGGCATACCCTGTACGGCTACATGCTCACCGGCTCCTGGGTTTTTCACAAAGAGCCCACCCTGTTCTGGATGGACCCGCCCCCTCAAGGCTGGCGCTTTCATGGCCACCTGCGTGTGGGGTTCTATCCGGGTGAGGACTGGCAAAACCAGTTGCACATACGCCCGCCGTACACCACCGAAACCCTCCAGGCCCCGGCCGCCATTGAGGCTGCGCTGAGCCTGGCGCAAGCAGAAGTCCTGCAAATCGCCCAGATGAATCGGCAAGGCCAGGCACTTAACTTCTGGGTCGACGCCAGCCTGGAGACCGAGGCGCGCGGGCGCGAGGTCAACCTGCTCGGCCTGGTGTACGACCTGTCCGCTGGCAAGCCGCCAGAAAAGCCCTGCAGCTTCAAAATCAGCGCTTGGAGCTGCTCGGTGGCAAGCGCATGAACAACGCGCTTGCCCTGTCAGCCCTCGCATACTTCTTGGTCGGGCTCTTGCTGGGCACCCTGGGGCCAGGCGGGCAAGATATCACCGAACACCTCAAGCGCGCACGCGGCACCCCCCTGCTCAACGCCGCCACGGGCAGGCAGCCGCCTTCAGAGCTCAGGCTCTTCTGGGCCCGGGTGGCCATCACCCTAGCCTTCGCCTTGCTGTGGCCGATCTTCACCTACAGCATCTTGGAAGACCGCCGCATAGCTGCCGCTGCCCGCAAGGCTGTGGCTGAAAGAGCCAAGGGACTCTGGTTCAGCCACAACATGGGCGGGTGGGGCACCCTCACCTGCAAAGACTGCAAGCACAGCGAAGACATCACCTCCTTCATTCACGGCATAGACAGCAGCGTTTCGGGTTTTCAGTGCCAGCAATGCGGCAAGTTCCATGGCGTCAACGCCGGCGGGCGAGGGCGGGCCAACCAGTACGAGCGCGCCCTGGTTTGCGACTGCGGTGGCCCGCTAGAGCGCGACAAGATAGTCTTTTGCCCAAGCTGCAAGTCACAGAACCTGAGCTACGACCTGCGCGAAATCACTTGACCCACCCATGACCCCCCAGAGCGCCACCCCCAGCACCCGCCTGGTCTACTACCTCCCCGGCCGGGGCGGCCACCTGGCCACCGGCCTGGGCGAAGGCCTGCGCAGCCGCGGCTGGGACGTCACCGGCCGCGAAACCACAGGCGCCTTTCGCGACCTGCCCTTTGCCGACCAAGTCCACACCATCGCCCAAGACCTGCAGCAACACTTCTGGCACCCGCAGGCCCGCGTGGTGGCCGTCTCCTTCGGGGCCTACCTCTTTCTGCATGCCCAGGCCCAGCTGCCTGCTTACCCCGGCCAGGTGCTGCTGCTGTCACCCATCATCGGCGCGTTTGCCGACCAGGCGAGTGGCACCCACTTCGTGCCACCCCAAGCCGAGCTGCTGCGCGAGCGGGTAGAGGCCGGCAACTTCAACGCGCCTTTGAACTGCGAGGTACACGTGGGCGAGCAAGACTGGCAAAGCGGGCCAGAGAGCGTCAAGCGCATGGCGCAGATGCTGGGCATGGCCTGCACCGTCGTGCCGGGGGCGGGGCATCAGCTGGGGAAGGGGTATGTGGGGGGTGTGCTTGATCGGTGGGCAAGCTCCTGACACAAACCCATCGAATCCCATGGCCCGCCCCATAGAATCACCAAGCATGAGCTGCCCCTTCTGTAGCCTGCCGCCCGAGCGCATCGTCGCCGCCAACACGGTCGGCTGGACGGTGCGTGACGCTCTCTGATCTATCTCTGCGAGGCAATGGATACCCAAACGCTCAATTACCACTTAGCAAACGCGACTGACGTTGCACATCGGTATGAAGCGACGTCAAGCCCGTTGGCGAGTAGGTTCGCTTCGTCCTTCGAAGCTGGCGGCCGCGTCTTGGATCTCGGATGCGGTTCTGGTCGGGATATGGCGGAGTTGAGGCGGCAGGGATTTGAACCCTATGGCATGGATGTGACCCCTGCCTTTGTACAGATTGCACAGGAATTGCACTCAGAACTTAGAGGCAAGGTAGTCCACGGCGTGTTACCTGACTTTCAAGTGCCCTTTGGTGGTCAGTTCGATGGGGTTCTATGTTCTGCACGGGCAGGGGGAAGGTTGCAGACCGTCAATCTTCTGTAACAAAACAACAAGTCGGAATCGCTTTATGAACTCACCAGTCGCGGCGGCCCCGCAATCCGCCACGCCTCCATCCAGCGCGTGGGTGCGCTTTTTGCGCTCCTATGGGCCAACGCCAAACAACTTGACCCTCTTCGATGAGTTTGTCACCGACAACTTGGTCAAAGCAAGGGTCAAGCCGATCACACTTTCGAGCCCCCAGCTTGAGAAGATCAAGGAGCGCGTCGATTCAGGCGTCCCTGGATCTATCTTGATCGCTGGCACCGCTGGAGATGGCAAGACTTATCACTGCCGCGGCATCTGGAACCATCTGGGGGGGGCCGAGAAAGACTGGGCCGCCAAGACGACAGTGAAGTATTTGAAGCTTGCGGATGGACGGCAGGCGACCTTCGTGAAGGACCTGAGCGAACTCAACGATGAGGAAAGCGATGCGGCCCTCAAGGTGATGGAGCGATCCATGAATGGCAACGATACTCAATCGTTTGTTGTGATCGCAGCCAATCACGGCCAGATACTCGAGCG
>JBILDR010000045.1:0-19077 GCA_044352515.1 Polaromonas sp. | reverse complement strand
ATCACCTCTGGATGGTGCTCGCACATGGCCACATTGAGCGAGACGCTGCCGCGCATATTGCAGCGCTTCATCGCGTCAAGCATGCGCCAAAATCCAGTGCGGTTGCCGTAGTCGCGGTAGGAGTAGTTCAGCACATCGGGCGCCGGCCGGGCCCAGGGCGCGCGGGCCGGGTTGCGCGGCGGATTGAGCTCATAAAACTCCACATTGGGCGCCACCCAAAAAGCCACCCGTGCGCCACCTGGCCAGCGTATGACCGGACGATCGTTGTACGGCAGGTAATCGTAAAAGCCCGGGTCACGCCGGGTCGCCGCCCCGCTCAAGACGCAGCCCCTTTGGCCGGCACACGACCGAGTTGCTCAAGCGTTTCATCAATGGACAGCACATCGGCGTACTTGAGCATCATGTCGTAGAGGTTGGCGAAGTGCGGCGACTCGTGCTTGTCGGCCACGCACTGCTCGGGCACGATGGTGCGAAAACTCCTTTGCAGGCTGTCGACCACGGTGGCGCGCACGCAGCCCGAGGTCGAGCCACCGGTGATCACGCAGGTATCGACGCCGTGAAAGGTGAAGATGGAGCCCAGGTTGGTCTCAAAAAACGCCGAGGCCATGCGCTTGTTGATGATGATGTCGCGCTTGCGGTCGATGTCCAGGCGGTCGTCAAATTCAGCCCGGCGGCTACCGACCTTGATGTTTTGCAGCGAGTCGGGCGTGTTGGTGCGGGTACCCCAGACGCCGCAGTCCTCGCCCGAATCCATATAGGCCACATAGGTCCAGACCACCGGGAAACCCTTGGCCCGAAAAGCCTGGGCCAGTCGGTTGACGTGCTCGAGCTGGCGCGGATCGGTCTCGTAGGCGGTGGCAAACTCGCCCACGCAGGTATAGGCTTTTTGCAGATCAATATTGATCAGCGCCGGCACCTTGCCAAAGCCAAAACGCTTGCGGGTGGGATTGGCCTTGACCTGTTCGAAGAGCTGGCGGGCGCTTTTGTCGGAAAGTTCCATGACGGTAGTGCGGTGGGTAGGTTAGAGACAGAACTTAGCGATCTTCTCTTGGAGGATTTGTCCTGTCAATAGAACAACTTGTCCGCGCTCGGGCATGGCCGACCCGCCGACACAGCGGCGGCGTTCAGTGCAGGGGAAAGCGCAACTGCAGCCACTGCGCGCCGGCCGGGCCGGCCTGCCAGCGGCTGGGCGCTTCTTCGGGACCAAAGTAGATGCAGGCATCGGCCAGATGAGTTCGGCCGGTCGCATCGACCAGGCTGCCAGCCAGCAGGTACCAAAACTGACCGGCGCTGCCGGCCGCATCGGCTGCGAGGATTTCAGCCGCTGCGGCCAGGCCGCAGCTCGCGCCCCCGATATGCGCCTCCTGGGCGCGCAGTTCGGTGATGCGCACGCCCGGGGCGCCGTCGAGCCCGACCGCAATCGGCTCGGTGGTGTAAGCCAGGTGGCGCCTGGACGGCAGGTCTCTGAGCACCTGCGCGGCGCCCGGCATCCATTGCGCGCCGCGGTCCCAGCGGCAGCGCAAGGTGATGTAGTTGACCCCCGCGGGCCCGGCGGCAATCGGCCCGTAGGGCGTATGGGCGCCCGCATAATGAACCGCCACCCCTTCGAGCTTGTGGGTGCCGATGCGACCACCGCCGGCGATGAAGAGCTGAAACTGGTCGACCTCATGAAAATGCGGATCGACCAGCGCATCGGGCGCCTGCTCGACCAGATAGGCCATGGGCTTGTCGGCCAATTCGAGCGCCACCTGTTCGGCCGTCTTGCCCTGGGCCAGCAGCTCCATTTTGTTGGTGCCGATATAGGTGCTCACATGGGTGAGCGCGCCGCCGGGGGTCACATAGCGCTGGCGACGGGCCAGCGCCTGCTCAAGACTGGCCTGCATCATGGCCCTGGACTCACTCGGGCTGGATGTTGGCCTCACGGGCCAGTCGCACCCATTTGGCCGTTTCGTCGGCAATGGCGGTCTTGAACTGATCGGGGCTCATCAGCATCGGGGCCATGCCTATGGTGCCGAGGCGGCTGGATACATCCGGATGACGTACCGCCTGTGCGACCGCCGCATTGAGTTTCTCGACCAACTCGCGGGGCATGCCCGCAGGTCCGACCAGACCCACCCAGGAGGGAAAGTCAAAACCAGGCAGGGTCTCCGAAATCGCCGGCCAGTCCGGCACCAGCGGGTTACGCTGCAGCGAGGTGACCGCAATCGGCACCAGCTTGCCGGCCTTGGCCTGGGCCTGGGCGTTGGCCAGGTCGACGATGGTGGCATCCAAGGTGCCGCCAATCACATCAGTGATGGTCGCAGGAATCCCCTTGTAGGGAACCACCAGCAGGTCGATGCCAGCCAGCTTGTTCATGGTGGCGATTTGGGTCTGCACAGAGGTGGTGGTCGAGCCCACGCTCACTTTGCCCGGTCGCTGCTTGGCATAGGCGATGAACTCGGGCATGGTCTTGGCGGGGAAGCCGGGCTTGACCATCAGCACATGCATGGTCAGGCCAAAGCCATTGATCGGCGAAAAGTCCTTGCGCGGGTCATAAGCCAGGTTCTTGACCAGGGCCACATTGGTGGCCAGCGGCGACTGCGAGCCCAGCAGCAGGGTCTGGCCATCAGGCGCTGATCGAACCATGTCCATCACGCCGATGGTGCCATTGGCGCCAGGCTTGTTGTCGACCACGATGGCCTGACCGAGGATGCTGCCCATCTGCTGACTCAAGACCCGCGCCGCCAGGTCAGTGGCGGTGCCGGCCGGCAGCGGCACGATCATGCGTATCGGCCGGCTGGAACCGGTTTGCGCCCAGGCAGCCGCAGCCACCAACATACCCGAGGCCAGGGCCAGGGCACGGATCCAGGAAATTGCACGCATGTAAAACCCCCCTGCTTTAAATGGACGCTATCGATTTGGACCGACAAGTGCCAGATTGGCAATGGGAGTACCACCCAGCCCCGGTCATGCGGGCGACAGAGCTGCGACACCAAACTGCGCCGGCAGGCTCAGCGGTTCAGCCATTTCGGTGGGCGCCGCTCATTGAAAGCCTGCACCCCTTCGAGCCGGTCCTGCGAGGACACGAGCACGTTGTAGGCCGCCAGGTCCAGCATATAGCCGGTATGAAAGTCCACCTCGCCGCCGCGTGCCGCAGCGAGCTTGACATAGCGCACCGACATCGGGGCAGCAGCCACGATCTCATGGGCAATCTCTATCGCCCGGGCGACGCTGCCGCCAGCCTCAACGGTTTCATTGACCATGCCCCAGGCCAGGGCCTGCTCGGCCTTGAAACTGCCGCCGGTAAACAGCAGCTGCTTGGCCCGGCGCATGCCAGCGGCACGCACCAGGTTTTGCACCCCACCCCCGCCGGGCAGAATGCCACGCTTGACCTCAGGCAGAGAAAACTGAGCGCTGCGTGAGGCAATGATGAAGTCGCACATCAGCGCCAGCTCGAGCCCGCCGCCATGGGCATGGCCTTCTACGGCAGCAATCACCGGCAGCGCGAAATCCTTGACCGCCAGGAAGGCTTCCTCGATGAGCTGGTGCTGGGCCCGCCAGGTCTCGTCGGACATGCCATTGCGCTCCTTGAGGTCGCCGCCCACGCTGAAGGCCCGCTCGCCCGCGCCGGTAATGACCAGCGCCCGTGCATCGCTGCGCACCGCAAGCTCACGCATCGCGGCGCGCAAGTCGATGAACATCTGGGTGTTCATCGCGTTCATCGCTTCGGGCCGATTCAAGGTCAGCAGCCACAGGCCTGCGGCCGCATCGGCGACTGGCTCGAGCCCAATGGTTTGGTAAGTCATGAGGGTCTCTACAGCTTCAGGCCGGACCGCCCGAACCCACCCAGTTGGTCGCGCTCCAGCCACCGTCAATCACCAGCACATGGCCGTTGATGAAAGAGGCATCTTCGGAGCATAAAAAAGCCACAGCAGCAGCCACATCGCTGGGTTTTCCCAGCCTTGGAAAGGGAATGGTGTCGACCATCAAGCGCCTGAAGGCCGGTTGGTCGAGCCGGTCAGAAATCAACTCGGTGTGGATCAGACCCGGCGCCACCGCGTTAATGCGCAGACCCTTGGGACCGTAGTCGACCGCCATTTGCCGGGTCAGGCCGATCAGCGCCGCTTTGGTGGCGGCGTAGGCCGAAGCGCCGGGGTTGCCCATCAGGCCAAAGGTCGACGCCACATGCACCATGCAACCGCCCTCGCCGATCAGACCCAGGGCCTGCCGCGAGAAGCGGAAAACGCTGCGCAAATTGACGTTGAGGAATCGGTCGAGCTCGGCATCGTCGGTCAGGTGCATGGGCTTGGGCCGCCCTATGCCCGCATTGTTGATGAGCGCATCCAAGCGGCCAAAGCGCGAGCGTGCCAGGGCCATGGCCTGCTCGGGCGCGTCATCGGCCGTCACATCCACAAGCGCCGTGGCCACCCGTTCAGGCGCCAGGGCCTGCAAACTTTGCAAACCCTCAGCCTGCCGGTCTATGGCCACCAGGGACCAGCCTGAATTTAATAAACGCTCGGCAATGGCCCGGCCTATGCCCTGGGCCGGACCGGTGACCATCGCCACCTTGCTGGTATGCATGAAGCCTCCTTATGTTTTGACTGCGCGACAATTAGGTTTATACCCTGCGGTCCCGGCCCCTCACCCAGGCCCATCCGCTACAGCCAAGCCGCCACCTCATGCCCAACACACCCCACCCGACCCGCTTGCCCACCTACTTTGTTTCCCATGGTGGCGGCCCCTGGCCCTGGGTTGAGGGCATGCGCGAGATGTTCGCCCTGACCGAGCGCGAACTGGCCGCCCTGCCCGCTCGCCTATCCACCCGGCCCAAGGCCGTGCTGATGATCAGCGGCCACTGGGAGGCCGCCGAGTTTTCCGTCTCCAGCGCCGCCCACCCGGGCATGGAATACGACTACTTCGGCTTTCCACCCCACACTTATCAGGTCCGCTACCCGGCCCCCGGCTCGCCGGCATTGGCAGCGCGGGTGCAGGAACTGCTGGGCGCAGCCGGCTTACCCTGCCGCGCTGATGCTGGCCGCGGCCTGGACCACGGCGCCTTCGTGCCCATGCACTGCATGTATCCGCAGGCTGACATGCCGCTGGTGCTGCTGTCCCTCAAGCACGGCTATGACCCGCAGGAACACTTTCGGGCCGGCGAGGCCCTGAGCGCACTGCGCGACGAAAGGGTGCTGATCATGGGCAGCGGCCTGACTTATCACGACATGCGCGGTTTTGGCAGTGATGCGGCCACCGCCGTGGCGCAAACTTTCGAGCAATTCCTGGCCCGCGTGGTGGCCGATCCGGCTCACAGGCGCGCGCAATTGCTGGCCTGGGCTCAGGCGCCGCAGGCCCGGCGGGCCCACCCACGTGAAGACCACTTGATCCCGCTGATGGTGGCCGCCGGCGCAGCCCAGGACGACCCGGGCCGGCGCCTGTTCCTGGACCATGCGCTCAAGGTGGACATGGGCTCCTACGAATTCGGCTGAGCCACACGCCAAAGCGCCCGATCAGGCGGACACGGCCATCAGCAATTGGTGTATGCCAAAGCCGCCGATCACCAAAAAAACGAACAGCGCAGCGGCCAGTTGCAGCGCAGCAGCTCCGCCGCGACGCATGGCACCCAAATCGGTACGCAGTCCAATGGCGCTCATCGCCATGGAGAGAAAGATGCTGTCTAACAATAACAAGCCGGGGCGCCAGGGGGCTGGAAGTACGCCCGTCGAGTTGCAAGCAATCATGAGCACAAAGCCCAGGGCAAACCAGGGGATGCTCGGCGCAGCTCGCGCTTGGTCTCGGCGCGAGCCCAGAAGACCGCTCCAGGGCAGAAGCAACAAGAAGGGCGCGAGCATCATGACCCGCAGCATTTTTTCGATCACCGCCGCGCGCGCAGCCTCGCCACCAACCTGCTCACCGACCACCACCACCTGCGCCACCTCATGAATGGTGGCCCCCGCGTACAGCCCGAACTCATGAGCAGACATCGGCAAGACAGCGTAAAGCCAAGGGTATAAGAGCATGGCCAGCGTGCCAAAAACCACCACGGTGGTGACCGCGATGGCCACATCGGCCTCACGGGCTCGTGCCAAAGACTGGGTCGCCATGACTGCGGCCGCACCACAGATGGCGCTGCCCGCGCCGATCAGCAGTGCGCTGGGGCGGTCCAAGCCCAGTCGCCGACCCAGCCAAAGAGCCAGCATCAAGGTACAGACCATGACCAACACCGCCATGACAACACCAACCCAACCCACCTGTGCGATGTCCTGAAACGTCATCCTAGCGCCATAGATGACGATGCCAGTACGCAGCAAAGCAGTTCGGGCCAGATCGATGCCGGCAGTGCAGCGCAAAGATACGTAGCGATAACCGGTGTTACCCACAACAATGCCCAGCAAGACAGCCAAGGTCATGAGACTCAAGCCGCTGTCGATCAGCAGTGGACTTTGCGAGAGGGCGAGCGCCGTGGCCGCCAACAAGGCAGCCAGCAACAGGCCCGGTCCATGGGCAGGCCGAAGGCCAAAAACCGCCGCACTGGCGACGGCCTTGAGCCCCATCACCGCCCGCCCAGCATGGGCAGATCCAGGCCCTGCTCACGCGCACAGGCCACGGCGTCTTCGTAGCCCGCATCGGCATGACGCATGACGCCCGTGCCAGGGTCGTTCCAGAGCACCCGCTTGAGCCTGGCATCCGCTTGGGGGGTGCCGTCACACACAATCACCACCCCGGAGTGCTGTGAGTACCCCATTCCGACACCACCGCCGTGGTGCAAACTTACCCAAGTCGCGCCACCTGCGGTATTGAGCATCGCATTGAGCAGCGGCCAGTCCGAGACGGCGTCGCTGCCATCGTTCATGGCTTCAGTCTCGCGGTTCGGACTGGCCACCGACCCGCTGTCCAGGTGGTCGCGCCCGATCACAATTGGCGCCTTGAGCTCACCGCTGCGCACCATGGCATTGAAGGCCAGACCAGCGAGGTGGCGCTGACCCAGACCGATCCAGCAAATGCGCGCTGGCAAGCCCTGAAATGCAATTCGCTCGCCAGCCATGTCCAACCACCGGTGCAGGGCATCGTCTTTCGGGAACAGCTCCTTCATCTTGGCATCGGTCTTGTAGATGTCTTGCGGGTCACCAGACAGAGCCACCCAACGAAACGGACCCCGGCCCTGACAAAACAAGGGCCGCACATAAGCCGGCACAAAGCCGGGGTAGGCGAAAGCATCCTTCACGCCAGCGTCCAACGCCACTTGCCGGATGTTGTTGCCGTAATCGACCGTGGGCACCCCCATGGCCTGGAAATCAAGCATCGCCTGCACATGCACCGCGCAGCTGCGCGCTGCAGCCTGCCGCAGGCGGGCGTGCTCGCTGTCCTGGGCTCTGGCCTGCTCCCACTGCGTCACGCTCCATCCCGCAGGCAGGTAGCCATTGACCAAATCGTGTGCCGATGTCTGATCGGTCACCAAGTCCGGCTTGAGACCGCCGGCGCGAGCACGCTCGACCAGCGCAGGCAAGAGCTCGCAGGCGTTGCCCAGCAAGGCCACTGAACGCGCCTGCCCCTGCGAGGTGTAGCGGGCCATGCGGGAGAGCGCATCGTCAAGGTCGCTGGCTTGCTCATCAACGTAGCGGGTCTTGATCCGAAAGTCGATGCGGCTTTGCTGACATTCGATGTTGAGGGAACTGGCACCCGCAAAGCTGGCCGCCAGCGGCTGTGCGGCGCCCATGCCACCGAGCCCGGACGTCAGGATCCAGCGTCCCTTCCAACTGCCGCCGTAATGCTCGCGGCCGGCCTGCGCGAATGTTTCGTAAGTGCCCTGCACAATCCCCTGACTGCCAATGTAGATCCAAGAGCCGGCGGTCATTTGGCCGTACATCATCAAGCCCTTGCGGTCGAGCTCATCAAAATGTTCCCAGGTGGCCCAGCGCGGAACCAAATTGGAATTGGCAATGAGCACCCGAGGTGCATCTTCGTGGCTGGGAAAAATACCCACCGGCTTGCCGCTTTGAATGAGCAAGGTCTCATCGGGGCGCAGTCGGCGAAGCGCCTGCAAAATCGCCTCCAAACACTCCCAATTGCGAGCGGCCTTGCCGATGCCGCCATAGACCACCAGCTGGTCGGGGTTTTCGGCCACCTCGGGGTCGAGGTTGTTTTGAATCATCCGATAAGCAGCCTCAATCAGCCAGTTGGCACAGCTGAGCGTGGCGCCGCGCGGTGCCCGCAAGGGACGCGGCCCGAAACGAGATGGGACGGGCAAGGCTGCAGTCATGGGTCAATTCCTGATGAGGGCTCGGCTGAAAGAGCGCAAAGCACGGGGCTCGCACTGGCTTAGGGGTTAGACTCTACTTGTCTAGTCAAGCTTAGACAAGTACGATTGATTCATGGTTTTTACCAAGCAGTCATTGAAAGAAGGCGGCAGCCCTCCCCCGTTTCAGCGGGTCAAGACTTACCTGAGCCATGAACTGTCGTGCGGCACTTGGCTGCCGGGCCAGCTCATGCCCTCCGAGAGTCAGCTGATGCAACGCTTCTCAGTCAGCCGCATGACGGTCAATCGAGCGCTCAGGGAGCTGCAGGCCGAAGGACTGATCGACCGAGTCCAGGGGGTAGGCACCTTTGCAGCCGCGCTGCACAAGGTCTCCAGCACCTTGTCCATTCACGATCTGCAGGAAGACATTGAAAGCCGTGGCCATCGCCACACGGCCCGGGTCCAGCTGCACCGGGCCGAGACGGCCTCGCTGGCGCTGGGCGAGCAATTGGGTTTGCCGGCAGGGGCCAAAGTGTTTCATACCCTGATCGTGCACCTCGACAACGAGCTGCCCATTCAATGCGAAGACCGCTACGTGAACCCCCAGGCCGCTGCGGGCTACATCGACCAAGATTTCAGCCGCATCACGCCGACGCGCTACCTGTTTGGCCACACGGCGCTCAGACGCGCGCAGTACAGCGTGCACGCGGACTGCGCAACGGCTAAGGAGGCCGCTCTGCTGCAAATCGAGCCCGACGCTGCCTGCCTGATCATGGTCAGGCGAACCATGAGCCACAGCCAGGTCATTACCCTGGCTCGCCTGGTCCACCCCGGGCACCGCTACCAGCTCAGCGGGGAATTCAACCCATGAGCCTGCACCCGAATGCCTGGCAGCGCGTGGCATTGAGGCAGACGCCAGCCAGCCCATGGCGCAATGGCGGCGGCAAGACCCATGAATTGGTCGCCCAGCCGGCCGATTCATGGCTTTGGCGGGCCTCTGTGGCCCTCGTCGAGTGCGATGGCCCCTTCTCCCACTTCGCCCACACGCAGCGGCACTTTGCGGTCATCCGGGGCGCTGGCGTGAAGCTTCTGATCGATGGCAAGGCTCGCACGGTCACGCCCGGTGGCGCCGTCGCATCATTTTCCGGCGAGCAGGCGTGCCAGTGTGAGCTGATCGACGGCCCAACGCTGGATTTCAACCTGATGACGCGAGCAGGCACGGCGCGCCTGGAGCGCTGCTCACGGGCGCAGCCCCTGCCCTGGATCACGGGTCAATTGGCTGGCATTTACGCCTGCGATGCGACATCCCTGAGCCACCCATCGGGTCAGCAGTGGACGCTGGCGCCCGACGAATTGCTTTGGACGCCTGAACTGTGCGAGGCCAGCTGGCAGGTTGAAAGCCGCGATGCTCTGGTCTTTTCCATTGCGGGGTATGCGTCATGAGCCTGCACCTGCTGACCGACTGCCACGCCGCCACGATGCGGTCGCAGCCGGACGACCCTTTGGGCTTGATCGCCGGTGCAGCCATCGTCTGGGACGACGCGGACGGCCTGATCCGCTGGGTCGGAGCGCAATCGCAGTTGCCCGAGCACTGGCGCCAAGATGCACAGCACCACCATGGCTCGGGAGGCTGGGTGACGCCGGGCTGGATCGACTGTCACACCCATTTGGTCTACGGCGGCTCGCGCAGCCAGGAGTTTGCAATGCGGCTGCACGGCGCCAGCTACGAGGACGTGGCCCGCGCTGGCGGTGGCATCGTCTCGACCGTCAGATCCACGCGCCAGGCCAGCGCCGATGAGCTGCTGACCCAGGCGCTGCAACGGCTCGACACCCTGCTGACCGAAGGCGTGACCACGGTCGAAATCAAGTCGGGTTACGGGCTCGACCTCGCCCACGAACGCAAATGCCTGCAAGTGGCCCGTCGGCTTGGCCAGTTGCGTGCGGTCGACATCCAAATCACCTTCTTGGGCGCACACGCCCTGCCCCCGGAGTCGGCCGGCCAGGCTGATGCGCACATTGATGCGGTGGTAGCCATGCTGCCCGAATTGCACCGCCTTGGCCTGGTGGACGCGGTCGATGTATTTTGTGAACGCATTGCATTTGACCTGGCGCAAACCGAGCGGGTTTTTCAGGCCGCCAAAAACTTGGGGCTGCCGGTCAAACTGCACGCAGAGCAACTGAGCGACATGGGCGGAGCCAGCCTGGCTGCTCGCTATGGCGCGCTCAGCTGTGACCACCTGGAGTGGCTCTCGCCGGCCGGTGCCCAAGCCATGGCTCGCTCAGGCACGGTGGCCGTCTTGCTGCCAGGCGCCTTTTATTTCCTGCGCGAGACGCGCCTGCCGCCGATTGCCCTGCTGCGTGAGCTGGGCGTACCCATCGCCCTGGCCACGGACTGCAACCCAGGCAGCTCACCATGCACCTCGTTGCTGCTGATGCTGAACATGGGCTGCACCTTGTTCAGGCTCACGCCCGAGGAGGCCTTGCTCGGGGTCAGTCGTCACGCTGCCCGCGCGCTGGGCCTGAACGACCGCGGCAGTCTGGCCGCTGGTCTGCGGGCCGATCTGGCGCTGTGGCAGATCGATCACCCGATCGACCTGTGCTACCGATTCGGTCAGCGCCCCCAGGTGCGCACTGTGCAGGCGGGCCGATGGCAGTCCAGCGCTGGTGGGCTGCCGGTATCCCACAGGACCGGAGCCAGCCATGAGTGAGCTCAGTTTTGATCTTTATCGCGGGCACTTGCCTTTGCTGGTCAGCATGCCGCACATGGGCAGCTTCATTCCTTCAAGCCTGGCTGGCTCGCTGCTGCCGCGCGCGCTCGACAGCGAAGACGCCGACTGGCACATGGACCGCCTGTATGACTTTGTGCTGGATATGGGCGCCAGCGTGCTGCGCCCCAGGATGTCGCGCTATGTCATCGACCTCAACCGCCCGCCAGACGATGCCCCCATGTACCCCGGCGCCTCGAACACCGAGCTGTGCCCCACCCGATTTTTCACCGGCGAGCCGCTGTACCAGGTCGGCCAAGAGCCCACCAGCACGGACAAGCTGGCGCGGCGCCAAGCCTACTGGCAGCCGTATCACGACGCGCTCAATCAGGAACTGCAACGCCTGCTCGGGCTGCATGGCCGAGTGCTGCTTTGGGACGCACACAGCATCCGATCTGAGCTACCGTGGTTGTTTGAAGGTCGCCTGCCCGACCTGAACGTGGGCACGGCCGACGGTCGATCAGCCGACCCGGCGATCGCACAGGCGGTGGTGCAGGCCTGCGACCACAATGCGCGCTTCAGCCATGTGCTCAATGGCCGCTTCAAGGGCGGCTACATCACCCGCCGCTATGGGCAGCCCGAACGAGGCATTCATGCAGTACAGCTTGAGCTGTGTCAATGCCTTTACATGCAAGAAAGCGCTCCCTACGCTTACCTGCCCGAGCGCGCCCGGCTGCTGCAAGCGACGCTTGAAAGCATGGTGCGGGCCGCGCTGAAGGCCCTAGAAGGCTTGGCCCCGTGAAATTTTGGTGCAGCCATGCCTGGATCGGCGGACGTTGGCAGAACCAGGTCCTGCTGGAGTGCAATCAACAAGGCTATTGGATTCGCATCCAAGCGGGTGTACCGGCCGACCAGGCCGGTGGAGCGAGCCGGCTGGGCCCGACCCTGCCCGGGCTGGTCAATGCGCACAGTCATGCCTTCCAGCGGGCCATGGCCGGGCTGGGTGAGCGGATGGACCCTAGCCAGCCCCAGGATGACTTCTGGTCTTGGCGCGATCGCATGTACCGCGTGGCCCAGAGCATCGATCCGCAAGCGCTCGAGACGATCGCCACCTGGCTCTACACCGAGCTGCTGAGCCAGGGCTACACCCATGTGTGCGAGTTTCACTACCTGCACCATGCCCCCGGCGGGACGCACTACGACGATGCGCAGACCATGAGTTGGGCCTTGGTGCGAGCGGCCGAGAGAAGCGGCATCGGACTGACGCTGCTGCCTGCGCTTTACATGCGGGGGGGCTTTGACCAAACGCCATTGGTGCCGGGACAGCTGCGATTTGCCAGCACGCCCGATTTCATTCTTGAAACGCGCCGCCAGGTACTGGCCCATGCACAGCGCAAGGGCTTGACCGCACTGCTGCATGCCGGCGTGGCCCTGCATTCTCTGCGTGCTGTCGACAAAGCGGCCTTGCTGGAGGTCGCCCATGCAGCCCAAGATGGCCCGGTCCACATCCACGCGGCCGAGCAGCAAGGCGAAGTCCAGCAGTGCCTGCAGCACCTGGGGCAGCGACCCGTGCAATGGCTGCTCGAACATGCAGGCCTCGGGCCCCATTGGCATCTGGTGCACGCAACGCACAGCGATGCGAACGAACTGGCGGGCTTGGCGCAGTGCGGCGCCAGCGTGGTCCTGTGCCCGAGCACTGAAGCCAATTTGGGCGATGGCCTGTGGCCATTGCCCGGCGCGCTCACGCGGGCCATCGACTGGTCCATCGGCACCGACAGCCATGTCGGTCGCAGCTGGACTGGCGAATTGCGCTGCCTGGAATACGGGCAACGCTTAACTCTGCAGGCGCGCAACATCGCAGCGCGCCATGGCGGCCAGACCAGCAGCGCCGCTGTTTTATTCGAACGAGCGCTCAGCGGTGGCAGTCGGGCCAGCGGGCTGGCGCTGGCGGGCATCGCCCTGGGCCAGCGCGCCGACTTGCAAGAGCTAGACTGCGAAGATCCCAGCCTGATGGGCTTGCCAGTCGAGAGCCTGCTCGATGCCTGTGTGTTTTCCGAGCCCAGCGCCCGGCCCCGTCAGGTCTGGGTGGCCGGGCGACCGTTTAGGCCGCAATGGGCGCCGCTGCGCCAGAGCTGGCGCGAGCTTCTCGGCCAGTTGTGGCCGGGCCCGCGGCCGAGCTGAGCGCCCAAGCACCGGCAACCGCCACCCTGATCTGATTGAGTGTCCACATGTCTATTCTCGATTTGACCGAACCCAACGTCTTTCTTCGCAACTGCTGGTACGTCGCCAGCCTCTCACGCGAGGTCGGCCGCCAGCCGCGTGCGGTGCGCCTGCTTGACGAGCCCGTGGTGCTGTACCGGCGGCAAGATGGCTCGCCCGTCGCCTTGGAAGACGCCTGCCCACACCGCAAGCTGCCGCTGTCGATGGGGCGCATCAAGGGCGATGCCATTGAATGCGGCTACCACGGCCTGACCTTCGATGGCTGTGGCACCTGCATTGACGCACCGACGCAGGAGCGCATCCCGGCCATGGCCAAGGTGCGCAGTTATCCGGTGCGAGACCGCTACGGGCTGCTGTGGATCTGGATGGGCCAGCCCGAGCTGGCCGAGCACACGCCTGTGCTGCAGATCGACAAGCACGACCATCCCGACTGGCACATGACGGCCGGCGACAGCCTGTCCTGCAAATGCCACTACCTGTGGCTGGTCGACAACCTGCTCGATCCCTCTCACGTGGCCTGGGTGCATCGCAGCACCTTCGCGGCCTCTGGCACCGAAGACACCCCACTGCAGGTGCAGTCCGACGAACACGGCGTGATTTGCAGCCGCTGGATGTACAGCCAACCGCCACCGCCTTTTTACGCGCCACTGGTCAAGTTCGAGGGCCCAGCCGACCGGCTGCAGCACTATGAGGTGCGCCTGCCATCGATCGCCATCAATCGCAGTACCTTCGCGCCCGCCGGCCTCGGTGGGCCGCAGGCCAAGGACGATCCGCGTATCTACCGCATGGTCTCCTACAACTTCCTGACGCCGGTAGATGCCGACAACACCCTTTACTTTTGGCTGCAGCATCGCAACACCGACATCCACGATCAGGCGCTGACCGAGCGCATTGCCGCTGGCGCTAAAGCCGCTTTTGAGGAAGACCGTCAAATTCTGGAAGCGGTGCACCAGGGAATGAAAAGCAAACGCACCCCACACATCGGCTTGCTGCTCGACACCGGCGCGACCCGACTGCGCAAGGCATTGGCCGAGCGCATCGAGGCCGAGCGCAGACCGGCCATGAGCAACTCCCCATTGGAGTCCCCATGATGTGGATCACCCCCGGCCAACTGAGCTGGGACCAACTGCGCGAGATCCGCCAAGGAGCCCAGCCTCTGGACCTCACAGAGCCGGCCTGGGCCTCGGTGCTGGCCAGCGCCCAGGCGGTGGCCCAAGTCCTGGCCAGCGGGCAGGTGGTCTATGGTCTGAACACCGGCTTTGGAAAGCTGGCCAGCACCCGCATCCCTGAGGGGGATCATGCCCAACTGCAGATCAATCTGCTGCGCTCGCACGCGGTGGGTGTGGGCGAGCAGATGTCGGCGCCGGTGGTGCGGCTGATGCTGCTGCTCAAAGCCGCCAGTCTAGGTCGGGGCCACTCCGGCGTGAGCAGGGCCATCGTGCAGGGGCTGCTTGACTTCCTGGCCCATGACCTGCTGCCCGTGGTGCCTGGCAAGGGCTCGGTCGGCGCCAGCGGCGATCTCGCCCCACTGGCCCACCTGTGTTTGCCGCTCATCGGTGAAGGTTTGGTCACGCTGCGCGGGCGGACCCTGCCTGCCGCACAAGCCTTGCAGGCCTGCGGTCTGCAGCCCGTCGCCCTGGGCGCCAAGGAAGGTCTGGCGCTGATCAACGGCACCCAGGCCTCGACTGCGCTGGCGCTTGAAGGGTTGTTCGCAGCCGAACAATTGCTGTGTGCAGGCGTGCTGATCGGCTCGCTCACGCTCGATGCGGCACGCGGCAGCGATGCGCCCTTTGATCCTAGGATCCACGAGCTGCGGGGCCAACCCGGGCAAATTGATGCTGCCGCAGCCTACCGCGCCCTCCTCGAAGGCAGCGAGATCCGGCGCTCCCACTTGCTCAATGACGAACGGGTGCAAGACCCTTACTGCCTGCGCTGCCAAGCACAGGTCATGGGTGCCTGCCTGGACCAGCTGCGTTACGGCGCGGCGGTGCTCCTGCGAGAGGCCAATGCGGTGACCGACAACCCCCTGGTGTTCCACGATCAGGGACGCGCAGAGCTACTTTCAGGCGGCAATTTCCACGCAGAGCCAGTGGCCCTGGCCGCTGACGGCATGGCGCTGGCCATTGCCGAGATCGGTGCGATTGCCGAGCGCCGCGTCGCTATGCTGGTCGACAGTGCCATTTCCGGCCTGCCCGCCTTCCTCACACCCGCTCCGGGCCTGAACTCGGGCTTCATGATTGCGCACGTCACCGCCGCTGCCCTGGCCTCTGAAAACAAATCGCTCGCTCACCCGGCCAGCGTCGATAGCCTGCCCACCTCAGCCAATCAGGAGGATCATGTCAGCATGGCCACTTTCGCAGCCCGGCGGCTGGCGGCCATGATCGACAACACGGGGCATATTCTGGCCATCGAACTGCTTGCAGCCGCCCAGGGGATCGAATCGCACCGCCCTATGCGAAGCACAGCGGCACTTGAACACATCCATGTGCATGTGCGCAGCTTGAGCCCGGCGCTGGCACAGGACCGCAGCCTGGCCGCTGACATTGAAGCGGCGGCCCAATGGCTGCGCAGCCCCGATCTCCAGCGCTTGGCCTTGCAGCAAGCGCCGGCAGCACTCGAACAGGCCATCAATCGCTTGTCTTGCACGTCTGCGCGCTGGGCGCAGCCCCAATGACTGACGCCCAAGTCTGAGTCATCAGACTTGGGTCAGCGTTCGCTCAGCCTGGCCCAGCCAGCGCTGCAGGCTCAGTCTCAAGCTGGCGTCCACCCACAGCGCCATCTCCCGGTCTCCTGAAGCTGCCAGCACCACAGACCAGGACGCCAGACGGGTGCGCGTGGCCAGGTCCGGTGGCAGGCGCTGCCAGTTCAGATCGCAGCCAAAAGACAAGATCCGCCGGGCATCGACACCCAAGCGCAGGCACTGATAAGCATCGCTCAAGTCCACCCAAGCGTGGTGCAGGCCCATGGTGGCTTGGGCCATGGACTGATTCAAAGCGGACATCTCGGCTTCAGAGTGAGCCCGGTCATGGGCCCACCAGCACCACCATTCGTCGGGGCCCAGGCGTAGCCAGAGCAAGGCCGCGCCAAGATACGGGGTCCGAAGCTGACGCCCGACACCCAGGCCGGTCAAGCCAGGCGCAAGCGACTCCAGATGGCTCAGGTCCTGGGGGCGCAATCGCAGGCTCAGCAGATTGCCGGGCTGCTGGCGTCCGGTTGAAAAAAAGGAGTCAACCACGCATGCGCTCCCCATCCAGATCAAAGAAAACTGGGGCCACCACCTGCGCTGGCCTGCGGGCCAGGCGCCCCAGACTGCTCGCTGTAACCCAGACCGTCTCGCCGTGGCGTGCAGCACCGTCTTCCAGCAGGGCCAAGGCCACCGCCCGCCCCAGGGCATGGCTGAACACGCTGGCCGTCACAAAGCCAGCGCTGGCCTGCTCCAGCGCCAACGCCCGGGCCGGCTCCAATTCGGCGCCATGCTCGCCCCGCAGGATCTGCGCACCCTCCTCCAGCGGCAGATCGCCCTCAGGCACCAGCAGGCCGACCAGCTGCGCGCGGCCTTGCGGCTGGGCCAGATCGCGCTGCAAGGAACGCTTGCCAACAAAGTCGGGCTTGTCCATGCGTACCGCCCAGGCCAGGCCCAGATCCAGCGGGTTGATACAGCCATCGACTTCGTGGCCGACCGAGATAAAGCCTTTTTCCACTCTCAGAACATGGTTGGCCTCAGACCCCATGACCGCCAGCCCCAGGTTCTGGCCAACGTCCACCAGCCGCTCCCAAAGAGCCAAAGCGCCACCGGCCGGCAGATGGATCTCATAGCTCAGCTCACCGGTGAAGCTGACCCGAAACAGCCGCACCAACTGCTCAGAGAGGACGGCGGTGCGCAGATTCATGAAGGGGAAGGCGGCGCGTGACAAATCGATGCTGCACCCGCACGCTGCCAGCAACTCGCGGGCACGCGGGCCGCACACCACCAACGCGGCCCACTGATCGGTCACAGGCGTGACGAAGGCCTGCAAGCGCCCCTCAAAGTGAATCTGCAGCACCGCCTCCAGCCAGGCATGGACCGCCTGCGCCTGGCCGCTGGTGGTGGTGATCCACCAGCGGTCCTGGGCCAGCCTGAAGACAGTGCCGTCGTCAAAGACGCGGCCGTCTTCACGCAGCATCACTGCATAGCGACCCCGGCCGTCCTTGAGGTCAGCCAGCCGGCAGGCATAAACATGTTCGAGCAGTTGCAGGGCCTGAGGACCGGTGACTTCAAACTTGCCCAGCGGCGAGCTGTCGTACAAGCCCACCGCCTCGCGGCAGGCCCGGCATTCACGCTCGAGCGCCTGCGCCAGGGTCTCGCCCTGCCGCGGGTAATAGCCGGGCCTGCGCCAGTTCTGGCCCGACTCGTACATCACCGCACCGGCGGCCTCGTGCCAGGCGGTGATCGGCGTGCGCCGAACCGGACGGATCAGCTCGCCCGGCTCGAACCCGGCCACCGCGGCTAAGGGCAGCGGCGTATAGGGCGGCCGTAAGCGCGTCGGGCCGAGCTGGCCAGGGGGCAGGCCCCGCAGCTGCGCCATCAACAAAGCGCCATTAAGGCTAGAAGTTCTGCCCTGGTCCGGCCCCATGCCCAAGGCGGTGTAACGCTTGAGGTGCTCGGGCGCTTCATAGCCTTCGCGCTGAGCCAGTGCCACATCGTCCAGGGTGACATCGCTGGCCAGGTCCACAAACACCCGGCCCTGGCCCGGCGCGGGCCAGGCGATGGCGCTGCACCCATCGCTCTGGCTAGCCAACTCAGGTAACAGCAGGGGCGGCAGCTTCAATCCCAAGGCCTGCGCCACCTGCTGCGCGCCCTGGCGGGCCGAAGCCAGAACCCGGGCGCTGTCCTGGTGGCCAGCCGCAGCGCCTATGGGCACACCCGCTGGCCCGGCCGAAGGCACCATGCCGTGCAGCTGCGGGTCATAAGCACTGGCGCCGCCGGCCTGGGCGTGCAGGGCCAGGGCGCTGCTCCAGCCACCGGAGACGGCCAGCAAGTCCGCCGCATGCCATTCGGTGCGCCCATCGGCATCGCGCAGTGCTACCGAACGCACGCGCATGCGCCCCCGGCAAGCCACCACGCTGCTGCCCAATTGCACCCGCAAGCCGCGCTGCTGGGCTTGGTGCAGCAGCTGCGGATGAACCTCGGGGCGTTGGTCGGCCAGCACCCGCACAGGCAGTCCCGCGTCGTGGGCCTGAAAAGCCGCAGTCCAAGCCGCGTCGTTGTTCGTGGCCAGCACCATCTGCCGGCCCGGCGCAACCGCCCAGCGGCCCACAAAGCTGCTGACGGCGCCGGCGAGCATGACGCCGGGACGGTCATTGTCCGCAAACAGCAGCCCGCGCTCGATCTGCCCGCTGGCCAGCAGCATGTGCGGGGCGCGTACCTTCCACAGCCGCTCCTGGCCCGGACGGCTGCGGTCGATGGCCACAAACAGGCCGTGATCGTGCTGGGCCACCACCTGGGTGTTGGCCCAGCGCTGCACGCCGGGGCAGGCATCGAGGGCCTGTAGCGTCTGGGCAATCCAGTCGTCCACTTCGCCACCTGCAGGCCGGTCCAGCCAGCGCCCGCCCGGCTGCGGCGCGTCGTCAGCCAGGACCACCCGCGCGCCGGCTTCGGCCAGGGCCCTGGCCGCCCACAAACCGGCCAGGCCCGCCCCCACCACCAGCACATCGGCATGGGCAAAGCGGCGCTCATGATCCACCGGCTCGGCAGGGCGATCAGGCATGCGGCCCAGCCCGGCCGCATGGCGCAAGGCGCGCTCGAACCAGGGCCAGGCCCAGGCCGGCGACTTAAAAGCCTTGTAGTAAAACCCAGCCGGCAGCCAGCGATGCAGCCAATCAGCCCAGGCCATGGGGTCCAAGCCTGGCCAGCCCTGCTGCCCAAAAGCATGCAGGCCCTGCACCAAGGGCTCGGTGGTG
>JBILDR010000044.1:0-19078 GCA_044352515.1 Polaromonas sp. | reverse complement strand
GCCAACCCGCGTGCGCGCAGCGCCGTCATGCGGGTGGCCCAACGCACCGAGGCGGCCTGATGCGCACCAACCTCCTGCTCACGCTGGCGGTCATGGCCACCGCGCTGTACTTGGTGCATGTGCAGTACGAGTCGCGGCGCCTGTATGTGGAGCTGGAAAAGGCCAACGCGCAGGAGCGCAAGCTCGAGGTCGCGCATGAGAGCCTGCAGGCCGAAAAGCGCGCGCAGGCCACGCCCTTGCGGGTCGAGCGCCTGGCCAAGGACAGGCTACAGATGCACTCGGTCACGCCAGCCATTACCCAGTATGTGACGCTGCCTGATACGGCCGCGGGGGGCAAACCATGAGCAGGAGCGTGCGCTACAGCGCCAGCCCGCTGCTGGCCAGCCCTACTCCGGTCTGGCGCAGCAAGCTCATCGTCGCTGGCATTGCCTTGGGTTTTGCCATCTTGGCCGGCCGCGCCACTTATGTGCAGGTGCTGGGCAATGACTTCTACCGAGAGCAGGGCGAGGTGCGCTTTGCCCGCACGCTGGAGCTGCCGGCCAGCCGCGGTCGCATCATGGACCGCAACGGCCAGGTGCTGGCCTACAACGTGCCTGCGCCCAGTTTGTGGGCGATCCCCGAGGATGTGCAGGCCAGCCCCGAGCAACTGGCCGAACTGGCGCGTTTGCTCGAGATGCCGCTGGCCGACCTCAAACAGCGTCTGTCCGATGACGACAAGACCTTTGTCTGGATCAAGCGCCAGGTCGATGATGCGGTGGCCAAAAAGATTGCCGAGCTGGGCATCAAGGGCATCTACCAGCGCAGCGGCTACAAGCGCCAGTACCCTGACGGCGAGGCTGCTGCGCATGTGGTGGGTTTTGCCAATGTTGAAAACCTCGGTCAGGAAGGGGTGGAGCTGGCCTTTGAAAAGCAGCTGGCCGGCCAGAGCGGCTCGCGCCGCGTCATCAAGGACCGTCTTGGCCGGGTGGTCGAGGATGTGCGCGAGCAGGTGCCGCCGGTCGACGGCCGCGATCTACAACTGTCCATCGACTCCAAGGTACAGTTTTTTGCCTACCAGAAGCTGCGCGATGCGGTGCTGGAAAACAAGGCCAAGGCCGGCAGCGTGGTGGTGCTCGATGTGCACAGCGGTGAGATTCTGGCGCTGGCCAACTATCCGAGCTACACGCCCGACCGGCGGGTGAATCTGAGCGGCGCGCAGCTGCGCAACCGGGCTCTGACCGATACCTTCGAGCCTGGCTCCACGATGAAGGCCTTCGCGGTGGCCGCCGCCCTCGAAAAAGGCCTGGTTCAGCCCGAGACCATGATCCAGACCGCGCCGGGCCGCCTGACCCTGGGCGGGGCGACCATCAGCGACGCGCACCCCGAGGGCTTGCTGTCGGTGGCGCAGGTGATCCAGAAGTCCAGCAATGTGGGCACGGTCAAGATGGCCATGCAATTGCAGCCGCGCGAGATGTGGGAGTCCTATGCCCAGCTGGGCTTCGGACAGAAGCCGCAACTGCCTTTCCCGGGTGCGGTCAGCGGGCGCCTGCGCCCCTATAAAACCTGGCGGCCGATCGAGCAGGCCACCATGAGCTATGGCTACGGCCTGTCGGTCTCGCTCTTTCAGCTCGCCCATGCCTATACCGTTTTCGCCCGCGATGGGGATCTCGCACCGGCCAGCCTGCTCAAGACCAGCGAGCCGGCGGCGGGAGTGCGGGTGTTCAGCCAGAAAAACGCACTGGCCATGCGCCAGATGTTGCAATTGGTGACGCAGCCTGGCGGTACCGCTCAGAAGGCACAGACCATAGGCTATTCAGTCGGCGGCAAGACTGGCACCACCCACAAGCAAGAGGGCAAGGGCTACTCCGACAAGAAGTACCGTGGCTTTTTTGTCGGCCTGGCCCCGGTGGAAAAGCCCCGCATCGTGGTGGCGGTGATGATCGACGAGCCCAGCAATGGGCGCTACTACGGCGGCGATGTGGCCGCCCCGGTGTTTGCCGAGACGGTGCAGCAGACGCTGCGCATGATGGGCCTGCCGCCGGATGTGGCGGTCAAGCCGCAGATCATCGCTAAGGCGGTGGAGGAGTCGATGTGAGCACGCAGTTGCACACGCCCGAGCAGGCGGTCGATTGGCTGCGCTTGCGCACCTCGGGCACTTTGTGTGCGGACAGCCGCCGCCTGCGTACTGGCGACGCTTTTCTGGCCTGGCCCGGTGCGGCCACCGATGCGCGTACCTATGTGCCGGCGGCACTGGCCGTCGGGGCCACAGCCTGCTTGATCGAGCACAAGGACAGCGCTGCGCTGGGGCTGGACATGGACGATGCGCGTCTGGCCAGCTATGCGGGCCTGAAGGCGGCCAGCGGGCCGATTGCTGCAGCTTTTTTTGGCCAGCCCAGCGCGTCCATGCAACTGGTGGCGGTTACCGGCACCAATGGTAAGACCAGCACCGCCTGGTGGCTGGCGCAGGCCCTGTCGGCAGCCGGCCGGCGCTGCGCGGTGGTCGGCACCTTGGGCATCGGCGAGCCGACGCGGCTCGATGCCAACGGACTGACCACGCCCGACCCGGTGCTGCTGCACCAGCAACTGCGCCGTCTGCACGACGAGGGCTGCGTGGCCTGCGCCCTGGAGGCCTCCTCCATCGGGCTAGCCGAAGCCCGGCTTGAGGGGCTGCAGATCCGTAGCGCCGTCTTCACCAACTTCACCCAGGACCATCTGGATTACCACGGCAGCATGCAGGCCTACTGGCAGGCCAAGGCCGGCCTGTTCGACTGGCCCGGGCTGGCGGCGGCGGTGATCAACATCGACGATCCGCAGGGCGCTGAACTCGCCTCTACCCTGGCCGAGCGCAGTGCTCTGGATCTGTGGACTGTCTCCTGCGAGGGGCCGGCGCGCCTGCGCGCCCAGGCCTTGCGCGTGACCGAGGTCGGCACTCTGTTTGAGCTCTGCGAAGCCGGTCAGGCACCGGTCGAGGTGCAGACGCCGGTGGCCGGGCGTTTCAATGTGAGCAATCTGCTCGGTGTCTTGGCCGCCCTGCGCAGCCTGGGCCTGACCCTGGGTGAGGCGGCGGCGGCCTGCGCTGCGCTGACCGCGGTGCCCGGGCGCATGGAGTCCATCGGTGGCGGCGGGGAGCCCTTGGTGGTGATTGACTATGCCCACACCCCCGATGCTCTTGAGCAGACCCTGCAGGCGCTGCGGCCTGTGGCCCAGCAGCGCGGCGGCCAGCTGTGGGCGGTGTTTGGCTGCGGCGGTGACCGTGACCGCAGCAAGCGCCCGCTGATGGCGGCAGTGGCCGAGCGCGCTGCCGATCACCTGATGCTGACCAGTGACAACCCGCGCAGCGAAGTGCCTGAAGATATTGTTCAGGCCATGCTGGCCGGCCTTGAGCAGGCGGCGCGCGCCCAGGTTGAGATCGACCGCGCGCGCGCCATTGCGCTGGCGCTGTCGCAAGCCGGTGCGGCCGATGTGGTGCTGGTGGCCGGCAAGGGCCATGAGCAGTACCAGGAAGTGCGCGGTCAGCGGCTGCCGTTCTCAGACCACCAGCAGGCCCAGCAGGCTTTGCAGTCGCGTCGGCGCGGTTCGGAGGTGGCGGCATGATGCGTCTGGCCCAGGCCCAAGCCCTGTTGCCCGGCTCGCAGTTGGTCGGTGACCCCGGCGTGCTGATCGAGCGGGTGCACAGCGACAGCCGCAGCCTGCGGACGGGCGACCTGTTCATTGCCTTGCGCGGCGAGCGCTTTGACGCGCATGAATTTCTGGCGCAGGCCGCTGCCGCTGGCGCAGTGGCAGCCCTGGCCGAACGCGGTCTGGCCGAGGCGCATCTGCCCGGCCTGCTGGTGGACGACAGCCGTCAGGGCTTGGCTGAATTGGCCGCAGGCTGGCGCCAGACCTTGGCCGGCCCCTTGATCGCGGTGACTGGCAGCAATGGCAAGACCACGGTGACGCAAATGACGGCGGCCATCTTGCGCGCCCATCTGGACGCGGATGCCTTGGCCACCCAGGGCAACTTCAACAACGACATAGGCGTGCCGCTGACGCTGCTGCGCCTGCGCCCCAACCATCGCATGGCGGTGCTCGAGTTGGGCATGAACCACCCCGGCGAGATTGCGCAGCTCGCGCGCATGGCCCGCCCCACCGTGGGGCTGGTCAACAACGCGCAGCGCGAACACCAGGAATTCATGGCCTCGGTGGAGGCGGTGGCGCAGGAAAACGGCGCGGTGATCAGCAGCTTGCCTGCCGATGGCGTGGCGGTGTTTCCTGCGGACGATGCCTACACCGGCTTGTGGCGAGAATTGGCCGGCCGGCGCCGCAGCATCAGCTTTGCCCTGGACGGGCCGGCTGATGTGCGCGCACAGGCGCACTGGCTGGGCGCGCATTGGCAGGTCGATGCGCAGACGCCTGAAGGTGCGCTGGCCTTCACCCTGAAGGTGGCCGGCCGGCACAACGTCAAAAACGCGCTGGCGGCCATCGCTTGTGCGCAGGCCGCCGGTGTGCCGCTGGCGGCGATCGAGCGGGGCTTGTCGAGCTTCGAACCGGTCCAGGGCCGCTCGCGCGCCCGCAGCCTGCGCCTGGCCGGCCAGCAGTCCCTGGTGCTGGTCGATGACAGCTACAACGCCAACCCGGATTCGGTGCGGGCGGCCATCGAGGTGATGCGCGATTTGCCCGGACCGCACCTGCTGGTGCTGGGCGATATGGGCGAGGTCGGTGATCAGGGGCCCGCCTTCCATGCCGAGGTCGGCGCCTATGCCAGCGCGTGCGGCATTGAGCAACTGTGGTGCAGTGGCCCCCTGATGCGCCATGCTGCGCAGGCGTTTGCGGGTGCGCGGCACTTCGAGCGGGTCGAGGACCTGCTGGCCGCGCTGGCGCCGGCCCTGCCCGGCTGCGCCAGCGTGCTGGTCAAGGGCTCGCGCTTCATGCGCATGGAGCGGGTGGTGCAGGCCATCGAGGCGATGGCTGAGGCCCAGACGGCCGTTGAGGAGAGCCCATGCTGATCTGGCTGGCTCAGTGGCTGCAAAGCCTGTCACCCGACCTGAGTTTCTTCCGGGTCTTCCAGTACCTGACCTTCAGGGCGGTGATGGCGGCCATGACCGCGCTGCTGATTGGTCTGGTGGCCGGGCCCTGGGTGATCTCGCGCTTGACCGCGCTCAAGATCGGGCAGCCCGTGCGCGGCTATGGCCTGCAAACCCACCTTGTCAAAAGTGGCACCCCGACCATGGGTGGCGTGCTGATTTTGCTGTCGATCGCGATCGCCACGCTGTTGTGGTTCGACTGGTCCAACCGCTTCGTCTGGATCGTGCTGGTGGTGACCTTGGGTTTTGGCGCCATCGGCTGGGCCGACGATTGGCGCAAGGTGGTGCGCAAGGACCCCGAGGGCATGCCTTCGCGCGAAAAATACCTCTGGCAGTCGCTGATCGGCCTGATCGCCGCGCTCTATCTGGTGTTCAGCATTTCTGAAAGCTCAAACTTGAAGGTGCTGGAGTTGTTCCTGAACTGGGTGCGCTCGGGCTTCGATGTGGATCTGCCGCCCAAGGCTGGACTGATGCTGCCTTTTTTCAAGGAGGTCAGCTATCCCTTGGGCGTGTTCGGCTTTGTCATCCTGACCTATCTGGTCATCGTTGGATCGAGCAATGCGGTCAACTTGACCGACGGCCTCGATGGCCTGGCCATCATGCCGGTGGTGATGGTGGGCTCGGCCCTGGGCGTGTTCGCCTATGTGACCGGCAGCTCGGTGTACGCCAAGTATCTTTTCCTGCCTTACATTCCCGGCGCGGGTGAGCTGCTGATTTTCTGCGCCGCGATGGCCGGCGCCGGCCTGGCCTTCCTGTGGTTCAACACGCATCCTGCGCAGGTCTTTATGGGCGATGTGGGTGCGCTGGCTCTGGGCGCTGCGCTGGGCACCATCGCGATCATCGTGCGGCAGGAAATTGTGCTGGCCATCATGGGCGGCATTTTTGTGGTCGAGGCGCTGTCGGTGATGGCGCAGGTGACCTATTTCAAATACACCAAGAAGAAATACGGCGAGGGCCGGCGCATTTTGAAGATGGCGCCCTTGCATCACCATTTTGAAAAGAGCGGCTGGAAGGAAACGCAGGTGGTCGTGCGTTTCTGGATCATCACCATGCTGCTGTGTCTGGTGGGTCTGTCGACCCTGAAACTGCGATGAAAAGCCTGCAAGACAAGCATGTGCTGGTGCTCGGGCTGGGCCTGTCGGGGCTGGCCTTGGCGCGCTGGTGCCTGCGTTGCGGTGCGCAGGTGACGGTGGCCGACACCCGCGAGGCGCCGCCACAGCTGGCGGCTTTGCGCACGCAGGCGCCCGAGGCGCGCTTTATCAGCGGTGCCTTCAGCGCGGATCTGGTACAGGGCCAGCAGGCGGTGTTCAAGAGTCCCGGCCTGGCGCCGGCAGAAATCGCCCCGGTGGTTGACGCTGCGCGGGCCATCGGCCTGCATGTGGGCAACGAACTCACGCTGTTTGCACAGGCCCTGGCCGAGCTGGCTGAGCCAGCGCAGATGGAGCTTTACGAGCCGCAGCCGCCGCAGGTTCTGGAGATGCCGGTGCAAGAGGCGACGGTACAAGAGGCGACGGTACAAGAGTCGACGCTTCATGAGGCCCAGGCAGGGCCGGCCGTGCCAGAGCAGATCGCCCAAACCGAAGCACCCGACGAAGCCGTGCCCGATGAGACTGCCCCGGCGGCTGAGGAGCCGCTTGAAGGGGCTGCAGAGCAGGCCGCCGATGCGCCCGTGCTGGAGCCGTCCCCCGCAGCGCCTGCGGGCTATCGCCCCAAAATTTTGGCCATCACTGGCACCAATGGCAAGACCACCGTGACCACGCTCACCGGCTTGCTGGTCGAGCGGGCCGGCAGATCGGTGGCGGTGGCCGGCAACATCGGGCCCACCCTGCTCGATACCCTGACGGCCGCGCTGGACGCAGACCGCCTGCCCGAGGTCTGGGTGCTGGAGTTGTCGAGTTTTCAGCTCGATGAGGTCAGCGCCTTCGAAGCCAGCGCTGCCACGGTGCTCAATATCACCCAGGATCACCTGGACTGGCACGGCACCTTCGCGGCCTATGCCAAGGCCAAGGCCAATGTCTACGGCCGTGGGGCGCTGATGCTGCTCAACCGCGAGGACCCGCTGGTCATGGCGCAACTGCCTGTGCCCGAGCCGGTCAAGGGCAAGGCCAAAGCCGCCAAGGTGCGCGCGCACCAAACTTTTGGCACCGACCTGCCCACCCGACCGGGCGACTGGGGCTTGGAAGAGGTCGGCGGCATGAGCTGGCTGGTGCGCGCCGCCGAGGCTGATGAAACGCTCAAGCGGGGCAAGGCCGATGAGGAGCCGATCTACATCCAGCGCCTGATACCGGCCGAAGCGCTGCAAATACGCGGTCGGCATAACGCGAGCAACGCTTTGGCCGCACTGGCCCTGGCCACTGCCGCCGGCTGCGGTCTGGCGGCCATGCTGCACGGTCTGAGGCTATACCGCGGCGAGCCGCACCGGGTGGAGTCGGTGGGCGTGATCGCTGAGGTCGAGTTTTTTGACGACAGCAAGGGCACCAATGTCGGCGCCACTGCGGCGGCGCTCAAGGGCTTGGGTGCTGAGCGTCGGGTGGTGGTGATTTTGGGCGGTCAGGGCAAGGGGCAGGACTTTGCGCCCCTGGCCGAACCGCTGGGCCGCCATGGCCGTGCCGCGGTGCTGATCGGTCGCGATGCGCCCCTGCTGCGTCAGGCGCTGGCCCAAACCGGGGTGCCGCTGCACGACGCGCCCGACATGGCGGCAGCCGTGCGCACCGCTTTCGCATCGGCACAGTCCGGCGATGCGGTGCTGCTGTCGCCGGCTTGCGCCAGCTTTGACATGTACCGCGACTACGGGCATCGGGCGCAGGTGTTTTGCGAGGCGGTTCAGGATCTGGCGCATGAGCAGGGGGTGTTGCTGTGATCGCAGCGGGCATCCATCGCCTCAAGGCCGCCCTGGGCCTGTTGTCGGCCGAGCCGGCGGCCGCCTTGCCGGTGCGTACCGGCATGCCCGGCCGGGTGATCGGCCCTTCGATGCCGGTGCGTCTGCTCGGCTTTGACCAGGCTTTGGTGTTTGTCGCCCTGGCGCTGCTGCTGTGGGGGCTGGTGATGGTTTATTCGGCCTCGGTGGCCATGCCGGACAACCCGAAGTTCTCGCGTTACTCCAACACGCACTTTCTGGTGCGTCATGTCTTTTCGCTGCTCGCCGCGCTGGTGGTGGCGGTGCTGGCCTTCCAGATACCGATGTCGACCTGGGAAAAGGTGGCGCCTTGGTTGTTCATTGCCTCCTTGGTCCTGCTGGTGGTGGTGCTGATTCCCTTCATTGGCCGCGGCGTCAATGGCGCGCGGCGCTGGATTTCGCTAGGGGTGATCAACTTTCAGCCTTCGGAGTTGGCCAAGTTTGCGGTACTGATCTATGCGGCCGACTACATGGTGCGCAAGATGGAGGTCAAGGAGCGTTTCTTCCGAGCGGTGCTGCCCATGGGCGTGGCCGTCGGTGTGGTGGGCATGCTGCTGCTGGCCGAGCCTGACATGGGGGCCTTTCTGGTGATCGTGGTGATCGCCATGGGCATCCTGTTCCTGGGCGGGGTCAACGCGCGCATGTTCTTTTTCATTGGCACGATCGTGGTGCTGGCTTTTGCCGTGATGATCTGGTCCAGCCCCTGGCGGCGCGAGCGCATCTTTGCTTACCTCGATCCCTGGTCGGCTGAAAACGCCATCCGCAAGGGCTACCAGCTCTCGCACTCCTTGATCGCCTTCGGCCGCGGCGAGTTTTCCGGCGTGGGCTTGGGCGGCAGTATCGAAAAGCTGCACTGGCTGCCCGAGGCGCACACTGACTTTTTGCTGGCAGTGATCGGCGAGGAATTTGGCCTGATCGGCGTACTGGTGGTGATCAGTCTCTTTCTCTGGCTGACCCGGCGCATCATGCACATCGGCCGGCAAGCCATTGTCATGGACCGCCTGTTCTCCGGGCTGGTGGCTCAGGGCGTAGGCATCTGGATCGGCTTTCAGTCGCTGATCAATATGGGCGTGAATCTGGGCGCCTTGCCGACCAAGGGCCTGACCCTGCCGCTGATGAGCTACGGTGGCTCGGCCATCATGATGAATCTGCTGGCGCTGGCGGTGGTGCTGCGCATCGACCACGAAAACCGAATCATGATGCGGGGAGGGCGGCTATGAGTGGCAGTCCCTGCGCCCTGGTCATGGCCGGCGGCACCGGTGGTCATATCTTCCCGGGGCTGGCGGTGGCCGAGGCTTTGCGCGAGCGCGGCTGGCGGGTGCATTGGTTGGGTGGCCGTGGCTCGGTCGGCCGTCCCAGCATGGAAAGCCAGTTGGTGCCGGCGCGCGGTCTGCCCTTTGAGAGCATCGACTTCGGCGGTCTGCGTGGCAAGGGTGTCCTGACCCTGGCCCTGCTGCCGCTGCGGCTGCTGCGCGCCTTCTGGCAATGTGTGCAACTGCTGCGGCGCGTCCGCCCCGATGTGGTGATCGGCCTGGGCGGCTATGTCACCTTTCCTGGCGGCATGATGGGCGTGCTGCTGGGCAAGCCCTTGGTGCTGCATGAGCAAAATTCAGTGGCCGGACTGGCCAACCGGGTGCTGGCCGAGGTGGCCGACCGGGTGTTCAGCGCCTTCCCCCGTGTCCTGAAAAAAGCCGAATGTGTGGGCAATCCGCTGCGCAGTGCCTTTGTGTCGCAGCCCGACCCGGCTGCGCGCTTTGCCGGGCGCAGCGGCCCGCTGCGCCTGTGCGTGGTCGGCGGCAGTCTGGGCGCGCAGGCGCTCAATGAAGTGCTGCCCCAGGCCCTGGCCCTGATTCCCGAGGACCGGCGGCCGCAGGTGCTGCATCAAAGTGGCGCCCGTCATCTGCAGGCGCTGCAAGCCGCTTATGCGGCAGCGGGCGTGCAGGCTGAGGTCAGCGCCTTCATTGA
Source organism: Polaromonas sp. (assembly GCA_044352515.1). Lineage (GTDB taxonomy): Bacteria > Pseudomonadota > Gammaproteobacteria > Burkholderiales > Burkholderiaceae_C > Polaromonas. The sequence continues at coordinate 9,175 of JBILDR010000044.1, read as the reverse complement.
TGACACGGCCAGCGCCTTTGCCCAGGCCGATCTGCTGATTTGCCGCGCTGGCGCCTCTACCGTCACCGAAATCGCCGCCATTGGTGCGGCGGCGATTTTCGTGCCTTTCCCGCATGCGGTGGACGACCATCAGACCCACAATGCGCGCTTTCTGGTCGATGCCGGCGGCGGCTGGTTGCTGCCTCAATCTGAACTCCATGCCCAGGCGCTGGCCGAACTGATCCTGCGACTCGATCGCGCCGAGCTGCTGCAAAAGGCGCAGACGGCCAAAGGGCTGCAGCAGATCCAGGCCACCGAGCGGGTGGTGCAAGCTTGCCAGGAGCTGCTGCCATGAAGCACGCGGTCAAGCGCATCCACTTCATCGGCCTGGGCGGCTCGGGCATGTCGGGCATTGCCGAGGTCTTGCACAACCTGGGCTACGAAATCTCGGGCTCGGACCTGGCCGACAGTGCGACCTTGCGCCGTCTGGCTGGTCTGGGCATACGGACCTTTGTCGGCCATGATGCGGCGCACCTCAGCCATGTGGATGCGGTGGTCACATCCACTGCGGTGCGCGCTGACAACCCCGAGGTGCAGGCCGCCCGGCAGAAAAAAATCCCAGTGGTGCCGCGCGCGCTGATGCTGGCCGAGTTGATGCGGCTCAAGCGCGGCATTGCGATTGCCGGTACCCACGGCAAGACCACCACCACCAGCTTGGTCGCCAGCGTGCTGGCCGAAGGCGGGCTTGACCCCACCTTCGTGATCGGCGGGCGTTTGAACAGCGCTGGCGCCAATGCCAAGCTGGGCGCGGGCGATTACATCGTCGTCGAGGCCGACGAGTCCGACGCGTCTTTCCTGAACCTGTTGCCGGTGATGGCCGTCGTGACCAATATCGACGCCGACCACATGGAGACCTATGGCCACGACTTCGTGCGCCTGCAGGCCGCCTTCGTCGACTTTCTCCACCGCATGCCCTTTTATGGCACCGCGGTGTTGTGTACCGATGATCCGGCGGTACGCGCCATCGTCAGCCAGGTCTCCTGCCCCATTACCAGCTATGGCTTGGGCGCCGACGCCGAGGTGCGGGCGGTCGATGTTCGCCATGTCCATGGGCAAATGCACTTTACCGTGCAGCGGCGCAATGGCACCACCTTGCCCGACCTGCCGGTGGTGCTCAACCTGCCCGGTGAGCACAATGTGCTCAATGCGCTGGCAGCCATCGCAGTGGCCGTCGAACTCGACATCCCCGATGCGGCGGTGCAAAAGGCGCTGGCCGGCTTTCGGGGGGTTGGCCGGCGCTTTCAGCTTTATGGCCAGGCCAGTGCGCGCGATGGCGGCAGCTTTAGCGTGATCGACGACTATGGTCATCACCCGGTCGAGATGGCCGCCACTTTAGCGGCGGCTCGCGGCGCCTACCCTGGGCGCAGGCTGGTGCTGGCCTTTCAGCCCCACCGCTACAGCCGCACCCGCGATTGTTTTGAGGACTTCGTCAAGGTCATCGGTCATTGCGATGCGGTGCTGCTGACCGAGGTTTATGCGGCCGGCGAGGCGCCGGTGGTTGCTGCCGACGGACGCGCCCTGATGCGCGCGCTGCGCATGGCGGGCAAGGTCGAGCCGGTGTTCGTGCCGGCCATCGACGATCTGCCGCAGGCGATTTTGGACCAGGCCCGGGACGGCGACGTGGTGCTGTGCATGGGGGCCGGCTCCATCGGGCTGGTGGCGGGCAAGGTGATCGAACGCGCGGGGGCTCTGGCATGAGCGTCGATGTGCGCAGCTTGGGTAAGGTGGCCGTTCTCATGGGCGGGCGCTCGGGCGAGCGCGATATCTCGCTGATGTCGGGCCGCGGCGTGCTTGAGGCGCTGCTGAGCCGCGGGGTCGACGCGCATGCCTTCGATCCGGCCGAGCGCTCGCTCGACGCCTTGAAGAGCGAAGGCTTTGCGCGCTGCTTCATCGCCCTGCATGGCCGCTACGGCGAAGACGGCACGGTGCAAGGCGCGCTTGAACTGCTGAACATTCCTTATACCGGCTCGGGCGTGATGGCCTCGAGCCTGGCCATCGACAAGGTGATGACCAAGCGGCTGTGGCTGGCCGAGGGCTTGAGCACGCCGCGCTATGTGCTGCTGCAGCGCGGTCTTTATCAGGCGGCTGATCTGGAGGCCGCAGTCGCCACGCTGGGCCTGCCGCTGATCGTCAAGCCGGCCCGCGAGGGCTCTTCCCTGGGTCTGACCAAGGTGGGCCGGGCTCAGGACATGGCGGCGGCGGTCGAGCGCGCCGCCGCACTCGATGCCGATGTGCTGTGCGAGCAATTCATTGCCGGCGACGAACTGACCTGCCCGGTGCTGGGCAGTGGTGATGCAGCGCGCGCGCTGCCACTCATACGCATCGTCGCGCCTGAGGGCAACTACGACTACCAGAATAAATACTTCACCGACGCGGTGCAGTACCTGGTGCCCAGCGGCCTGAGTGCTGCGCGCGAGCAGGCCATCAGCGACTTGGTGCTGGCGGCCTACCGCAGCCTGGGCTGCCGAGGCTGGGCCCGTGCCGATGTGATGGTCGATGCCGCCACCGGCCAGCCCTATCTGCTGGAGATGAATACCTCGCCGGGCATGACCGGCCACTCGCTGGTGCCGATGTCGGCGCGCGCTGCAGGCCTGTCCTACCAAGACCTGTGCCTGGAGGTGCTGTCATCGGCCCGTCTGGACCACGAGGAGGCGCGATGAGCGATGAGCTGCTGACGCTGCCGCCCGATGTGCGCCTGATGAACGCCCTGAGCCTGTTGTTGGTTGGGGTGTTTGCACTGCTGGTCCTGAGCTTGGCCGCGCAATGGCTGCTGCACAGGCCGCTGTTCGGCCTGCGGGGGATACAGGTCGACAACGAGCTCGGTCGCAACAATGCGGTGACGCTGCGCGCCAATGTCGCGCCCAAGCTGGCCGGTAACTTTTTTACCCTGGATTTGGCGCAGTCCAAAGCCGCTTTCGAGGCCGTGCCCTGGGTGCGTACGGCCGTGGTGCGGCGAGACTTTCCGGATCGCTTGCGGGTGCGCATTGAAGAGCATGAACCGGTGGCCTTGTGGGGGACGGACGACGACGTCCGCCTGGTCAATTCCTACGGCGAGGTGTTTGAGGTCAACCAGGGCGATGTGGAGGCCGAGAGCCTGCCGCGGCTGATCGGCCCGCGCGCGCAGTCGCCGCTGGTGCTGCAGGCCTTCCAGCGCCTGGCGCCCAAGTTCGAGGCGATGGACAGCCCGCTGACGCAGCTGGAGCTGACCGGTCGGGGCAACTGGCGCGCCCGGCTTGAAAGCGGGGCGGTGATCGATATTGGCCCCGGTAGCCTCGATGAGATCGGGCCGCGGGTGCAGCGCTTCATCGCCACATTTGCCCAGACGCCCTCCCGGCTGGGACGCAATATTGAATCGGCCGACCTGCGCTACCCCAATGGTTACGCGCTGCGCCTGCGTGGCGTGACCACCGCGGGCGCAGACCGAGCCGCAAAGAAAACAAGGTGAATCTATGGCCAAGGAATACAAAGATCTGGTAGTGGGGCTGGACATCGGAACCAGCAAGGTGATGGTGGTGGTCGGCGAGGTGATGCCCGGTGGCGAGCTCAAGCTGGCCGGCCTGGGTGTGGCCGCCAGCAATGGCCTGAAGCGCGGTGTGGTGGTCAACATCGACGCGACGGTGCAGAGCATTCAGCAGGCGCTCAAGGAGGCCGAGTTGATGGCCGACTGCAAGATCTCGCGGGTCTATACCGGCATCACCGGCAGCCACATCCGCGGCATGAATTCCAGCGGCATGGTGGCGGTCAAGGACAAAGAGGTCACCCAGGCCGATGTGGCCAGGGTGATCGAGACCGCCAAAGCCATCAATATCTCGACCGACCAGCGTCTGCTGCTGGTCGAACCGCAGGAATTTGTGATCGACGGACAGGATGTGCGCGAGCCCATAGGCATGAGCGGCATACGCCTGGAGGCCAAGGTGCATATCGTGACCGGCGCCCAGAGCGCGGCCGAAAACATCGTCAAGTGCGTGCGCCGCTGCGGCCTGGAGGTCGATCAGCTGATGCTCAACCCGCTGGCCTCCAGCCTGGCGGTACTCAGCCAGGACGAGCAGGAGCTGGGCGTGGCCTTGGTCGATATTGGCGCTGGTACCACTGATGTGGCGATTTTCACCGGCGGTGCGATCCGCCATACCGCCGTCATCCCGATTGCTGGTGACCTGATCACCAGTGACATCGCCATGGCTTTGCGTACCCCGACCAAGGATGCCGAGGACATCAAGGTCGAAAGCGGCTGTGCCAAGCAGTTGCTGGCCGATCCTGAAACCCAGGTCGAAGTGCCCGGCCTGGGCGACCGTGGCCCGCGCATGCTCAGCCGCCAGGCCCTGGCCGGCGTGATCGAGCCGCGGGTCGAGGAGATCTACACCCTGGTGCAGCAGGTTATCCGCGAATCGGGTTACGAGGAAATGCTCTCCTCGGGCATTGTGATCACCGGCGGCAGCGCGGTGATGGCCGGCATGGTCGAGCTGGGCGAGGATATTTTCCTCAAGCCGGTACGCCGCGGCCTGCCGCGCTATTCCAGCGGCTTGTCGGACATGGTGGCTCAGCCGCGCGCGGCCACGGTGATGGGTTTGATGGAAGAGGCCAGATTGGCGCGCATGCGTGGCCTGAAAGTGTCTCAAAAGGCGGGAAGTGTGCAAAACGCCTTTGGTCGCATCAAGGAATGGTTGGTGGGGAATTTCTGATGAAAAATACAGACGAACCGCGCTTCAATGGCTTGACCCATGCAGGAGGTGCCGACCCGCCCTCATGATGATTGCTTTCGCTCGCTCTCAATAAAAAAATCGGTTTGGTTTTAACGGCTCTAGTTCAAGGCAACTGCAGGAAAGAAGGAGGCTCTTATGAGCATCGAAATGATGGAAATCGAGGAATTCAATCAAGGCACGCAGATCAAGGTGATTGGCGTGGGTGGCGGCGGCGGCAACGCGGTCGAGCACATGATCCTGACCCAGGTCCAGGGCGTGGAGTTCATCTGCGCCAATACCGACGCCCAGGCGCTCAACCGGGTGGGCGCTGAAAAAATCATCCAGCTCGGCGGCTCTGGCCTGGGCGCAGGCAGCAAGCCCGACAAGGGCCGGGAAGCGGCCGAGATCGCTGCTGACGATATTCGCAATGCCATAGAGGGCGCTCACATGTTGTTCATCACCGCTGGCATGGGCGGCGGCACGGGCACGGGCGCGGCGCCGGTGATTGCGCGCATCGCCAAGGAGATGGGCATCCTGACTGTGGGCGTGGTCACCAAACCCTTCGACTTTGAAGGCGGCCGGCGCATGGCCAATGCAGACGCTGGCCTGGCCGAGCTCGAGGCCAATGTGGACTCGCTGATCGTGGTGCTCAATGAAAAGCTGCTGGAGGTGCTCGGTGAGGACATCTCGCAGGACGAGGCTTTTGCCCATGCCAATGACGTGCTCAAGAACGCCGTGGGCGGCATCGCAGAAATCATCAACGTACAGGCTCTGGTCAATGTCGACTTCGAGGACGTGCGCACGGTGATGGGCGAGCCGGGTAAGGCCATGATGGGCACCGCCAAGGCCAGCGGCCCCGACCGTGCCCGCATTGCGGCTGAGCAGGCGGTGGCCTGCCCCTTGCTCGACGGCGTGGACATGAACGGTGCCAAGGGCGTGTTGGTGCTCATCAGCGCAGCCAAGGGCTCGCTCAAGCTCAACGAGACCAAGCTGGCGATGAAGACCATCAGCGCTTTTGCGGCCAGCGATGCGCATGTGATTTACGGCACCGCCTACGACGAGTCGCTGGGCGATGACATCCGGGTCACGGTGGTGGCCACCGGCCTGAACCGCCAGGGCATGCGCCGCGCTACCCCGCCTTTGCAAGTGATTCAGCGCACCGGCACCGACAACCTGCCGGCTCAGCCTGTGGCCCTCGGGGGCGCCATGGGTGTCGGTACTGGCACCGGCCTCGGTGCGGGTGGCTACCAGAACCTGGACGTGCCCAGCGTCTGGCGCAACAACCGCAGCCAGGCAGCGGCCAAGGTCGATGCGCTGGCCGCAGGCGGCATGGACGATCTGGAGATTCCGGCCTTTCTGCGCCGTCAGGCCGACTGAGCGGCGGAGCCCCCAAGCCAGTAGGCCGGCCGGGGCTAGGGTGATGGCCAGCAGCTATCGCGGCTATGAGCGCCGCGATAGCGCTCTGGGCAGGTCCTGCGCCTAAAATCGAGGCATGCTGGCCCAACGCACCCTCCGTTCCCTGACCCGCGCCGTTGGCGTGGGGCTGCACAGCGGCCAAAGGGTCGAGCTGACTTTAAGGCCGGCGCCGCCCGATACCGGGATCGTGTTTCGGCGCGTCGATCTGCCGCAGCCGGTGGATATCGCGGTATCGGCCACAGCGGTGACCGACACGCGGCTGGCCTCGACCATCTCCAGCGGCCAGGCGCGGGTGTTCACCGTCGAGCACCTGATGTCAGCTTGTGCCGGTTTGGGGCTGGACAACCTCTACATCGACATCACCGCCGAAGAGGTACCCATCCTCGACGGCTCGGCCGCCTCCTTTGTATTCCTGCTGCAGTCGGCCGGCATCGCCGTGCAGACCGCGCCCAAGCGTTTCGTGCGCATGCTCGATACGGTGCGCGTGAGCGAAGGCGAAGGCGCCCATCTGAAGTGGGCGCAGCTGGCCCCCTATGAGGGCTACAAGCTGAGCTTTGAGATCGACTTCGACCATCCTGCGGTCGACTCCACCGGCCAGCGTGTGGAATTCGACATGGGGCTCAATTCCTATGTGCGCGATATCGCCCGCGCTCGAACCTTCGGCTTTACCAAAGACGTCGAGATGATGCGTGCCAACGGCTTGGCCCTGGGCGGCGGCTTGGACAATGCCATCGTGATGGACGACTACAAGGTGCTCAACGCCGAGGGCCTGCGCTACAACGACGAGTTCGTCAAACATAAGATCCTGGACGCCATGGGCGACCTGTTTTTGCTGGGCAAGCCCCTGATCGGCGCTTACAGCGCGTTTCGCTCGGGCCATGCGCTCAATAACAAGCTGCTGCGGCATTTGCTGGAGCAGCCGCAGGCCTGGGAGGTGGTGAGCTTTGACGATGAGCGCCGGGCCCCGCGCGGTCTGGCCCAATTGGCCCCGGCCTGGTAGGCGCGGCGGCCATGTTGCTCTTTCGCTGGCTGATTTTCTTGCTGCTGCTGGTAGCGGCCGTCTGCTTTGTGTTTTTCATCGCCACCGGCCAGGTACGTTACCGGCGCTGGGGACTGGTGGTGCTCAAGTGGACGCTGATCGCGGCCCTTGGCTTTTTTGGCGTGCTCATCCTTGAGCGCGTGCTTTGATTCAAACTTGGAACGGCTTCGGACGCTGTTGAGCCAGCGCCGCATCGCCGCGAGGGCGCGACTCCCACGCGCCTTCCAAGTCTCGCCTGTCCTTTGAGCGTTTTGCCTTGAGCGATTTTGATCAGCGCAGTCGGCTGTCGCGGTAGCGGCGCTGTACCGACTGCGCTTCGCTGGCTCCGGCAGCGACGCGGGCGCGCTGCAGGCGGTCCAGGGAAGCGCCGACCTGTGCATGGGTGATGGCCAGCCCCAAGGCGTCGGCGGCGTCGGGCCCGGGTAGGCCGGGTAGCTTGAGCAGGCGCATCACCATCTGTTGCACCTCGGCCTTGCCGGCCCGGCCGTGACCGGCCACCGCTTTTTTCAGCTGCAAGGCGGTGTACTCGTGCACCGCCAGCTCCTTGTGCACCAGGGCGGTCACGCAGGCACCGCGCGCCTGCCCCAGCTTCAGGGTGGCTTGCGGGTCCGTGTTGACGAACACAATCTCAACCACCGCCACCTGGGGCTGGTAGCGTTCACCGACTGCGCAGACCCCGTCAAAAAGCACTTTCAGTCGCTCGGGCAGGCTGCGCCCGGCCTCGGTGCGTACGGTGCCGCTGGCCACATAGCTCAGCTGCGTGCCTTGAACATCGATCACGCCAAAACCAGTCACTTGCAGGCCCGGGTCTATGCCCAGGATGCGAATACTCTGGCTGCTCATGGCAGGTCCACCCGCGTCATGCGCACGGTGATCACCTGGGCGCGTTCAGACAAATAGCCTGAATTGGCGCGTTTTTCAAAATAGCGCGGCCGAGGCAACATCACCGCCAGCCGTGCGGCCTCGTAGGCCGTCAGCCGGGCCGCGCTCTTGCGGTAGTAATGCTGCGCCGCCGCCTCCGCGCCAAAGATGCCTTCGCCCCATTCGACGCTGTTGAGGTAAATCTCCAGAATGCGCTGCTTGCTCAGCACAGCTTCGAGCATCAGCGTGAGCGCCAGCTCTTGCACCTTGCGCGGCAGGGTGCGCTCGCCCGAGAGGAACAGGTTCTTGGCCAGCTGCTGGGTGATGGTGGAGCCGCCGATGATTTTGGGCGCCGGCACAGGCGGGGGCGCTTTAGCGACAGTGTCCTGCCGCCCGGCCTTGCGGCGTGCTTGTTCGGCGCGGCGAGCCGCCTCCTGCTCGGCCTTTTGGTTTTTCTCCCAGGCTTTTTCCAGGGCCTCGAGGTCCACCCCATCGTGCTCGGTGAAGCTGGCGTCCTCCGAGGCGATGACGGCCCGCTTGAGCGAGTCGGCGATTTTCTCGTAGGGCACCCATTGCTGGCGCCACAGCAGCTGCCCAGTGCTTTGCACCACCCGGTGGGCCTCGGCCCGCTGAAAACTGGTGGACTCGGGGTCTATCCAGCGCATCAGCACAATGCGGCCGGCAAAGTACAGCTGCAAGCACAGCAGCGCCAGCAGCAAAACACTCAGCAGCCGCAGCACGATCTTCATGGTGCGGCTGCTGTTCAGAGCGGCTGGCGCGGCTGCGCCGGATCGGCTGGCTGCTCGCCGGCGGGTGCCTCGCCTTCGGCCGGGCTCAGGTCGACCGCGATCGAGATCGGGCCGGCCGCAAACTCTGATTCGCTGCCTTCGAGCTCCTCTTCGTCGATGCCGCCACCGGCGGCCTGGTCCAGTCTTTCGATGACGGTACCGGTCACGCTCAGCGTGATCTCGTCAATGTCGCCCAGCCTGATCCGCACCGCGGCGCCGCGGGCCAGGCCCTGGGCACCTGCCGCTGGCAGCACCAGTGGCAAGGTATCGGCCCGCACCAGGTCGTCCTTGATGACGGTGGCGGTCAGCTCTCTGATGCCCTGCTGCTGCAGGTGGCGCAAGGTCCAGTAGCG
>JBILDR010000209.1:0-5865 GCA_044352515.1 Polaromonas sp. | reverse complement strand
TCGACGCGTGCGTGCTTTGCGTGCCAAAGACCAGGGTGTAGCCGTCGGCCGCAGCCCGGGCCACAAACTCCGAGCCGATGGCGCCCGAAGCGCCGGCCCGGTTCTCGACCGCCACCGCCTGCCCCAGCGACTCGCCCAGGCGCGCCGACAGCACCCGCGAAATCGCATCGGTTGGCCCGCCCGGGGCAAAAGGAACCACCCACCGGAGCGGCCGGTTGGGCCAGTCGGATTGGGCGCTCGCGCCAAAGGCAGTTAGCAACAGGCCAACAGTGGCCAGAGCGGATCGCATGAAATGGCGCATCGGATGATTTCCAAGTGTGGTCAATAGGGCCGCCAAGGGCCGACGGGGCTGCAGTATTTCACTTTCGGGGACATGCTGATCTTGGGAATACCCTGAGTTTGAGCAGTCCCAATAAAAACGGAGGGCACGGTTCAAACCGTGCCCTCCGCTGCGCTGACGAAGCTGATTCACCCGGCCGCCTGTTAAGGGGCCAGGGGCCTGCGATCAGCGCACCGCAAACTCCACCGTCTGAATTTGGCGGTTGCTCCGATCATAGGATCGCACCCATATTTCTCGGTAGGTCGCCACAGCCGCAGCAGCTCCGGAGTAAGGTGCGCTTACAAACTTGCTATTTGAGTAAGTGGTGTGGTCATAGCCGTACCAGTCCTCCGACAAAGTGAAGGTGGCTTGCGTGATAGACCTCGGCAGGCCAAAGCTGTCAGAGAAGGTTGCCGCGCCAATGCGGCTACCGTCCGATTTTCTGAACCAGCCACCGATGCCCAAGCGGTCTATGCCTTCCGCCCCTGTGGGTATCGTCCAGGACGCATTGATCGAGCCGTTCTTGGCAAGGGTCGCGGCTCCCGATTGCAGATAAGCCGTGATCATGCTTTGGCCCACGCCCCTGAACTGCTCAGTCCCGTTGTAGATCTCCGCGCCACCGACCGTGGTCTTGTCCACAAAGGGCAGTCGGCCGACCAGGCGCACGTTGACCTTTTCAGCCGACGCCAGGAAGTCGGTCGCATTGGCATAGCCGCTGTAGGCCGTTCCAGGAGTCGCGTCTGAATACGACGAGTCGACAAAAACATAAAAGGTGTATTGCAGATCCTTCGGGTCTTTGTAGCGGGTCTCGAAAGCCGTGCGCAGCGCGGAGGTCACCATGCTTTCGCGCTTGGTGGCATTGCACCAACCGGAGACGGTGCTCGCGGTCGTTGCCACTCCACCAGTCGACGCAACGTTGGTCTGCACACCACTGGAATTAAAGGTGGGGCAGGAATACCTCGCCAATGACGTTGGATACGCGACCGGGGCATTGAGTGGCGTGTAGGCTGCAAAGGTCGCTGTGCTCGAGGCGTTGGTTTTCACCGCATCGATGGTGAAAGCGCTGTTGGTTTCGGCTGAGGCCACCTCAACGTTGGACCCTACCGCGTGGCTTGCCTTGCAGTCATTGAAGAGTCGCGTCTTGTCGGTGGAATTGTTGATCGGATCAAAGTTCATGGGGTATTTGATCCTCACTGCAGAGTAATCGCGCCTAGCCGTCAAATCCGAGTGCGGCGGCACCATAAGCAGACCGCCCTTGGGTGCGTTAGGGTCATGCACCTCATCCTTTTGCAACAGCGGCCCGGTAACCCATGCGCAAAGGATCTTGGGCAGGGGCTTGCCCGTGTTGGTCACAGCGAAGGTGCCCACACCATTCGCATCGGGCGTAAGGGTCGGATCGATACCGATCCTGATTCGACCTTCAATGGAATTGGAGCTGCCGCTGTTATCGCTCAGTTTGGAATACATCGGCTGGATAGAAATATCAAACTTGCGCTGATTGCCCCTGATCACAAACTGATTGCCGACCTTGGCCATTACCTCAGGCATGGTGTAGGTCAGCTTGTTCTTGTCCACCAAGTTGATGTTGTAGACATAAGCATTGCCATCGCCGGGCCATCCAGCACTGCTGCGATCGACCACATACTGCGGCACCAGAACGAATTGCGTGGTGCTGTCAAAGTCCGCACTGGACAGGAAGTTAAGCCACCTTTGGCCGAAGGTTTGACCCTGCGCCTTATACGCACTGTCCACCATTGAACTGCAGTTGGCATGCAGTGAATTGGACGTGTAGATGTTTCGACCTGCGGCGTTGACCGTGTACTGCACCCGGTTGGCGGCGCTGATCGCAAAACAGCTCTTGAGCTTGCTGATCAGCCCGTTCAGGGTGTCTGCGCTGGGCGGTTCGATCCCTGTGGGCAAGGTTCCAGTGACTCCTGAAGAACTCACAACCACAGGCGTTGGTGCCGCCTGCCCTTCAGACAAGACAACGAATCGGTTGCTGATCGACAGACCGGTACTGGTCGGTTCAACCGTGACCCGGTCCATCACCGAGTCTATGCCCTGGTTGTTGGCGGTAAAGGTGCCCGATACCGGGTTGAAGCTCGAGGCCGAAACATTGGCAGCCGTCATCACAGGCGCCAATGCTGCAGTCAGAGAGCTGGTCGCAGCCAATAGCTTCGCATCGGTGATGGTGCTGACATCCAGGGCAGACGAGTTATACGCCCCTGAAGCGTTCATCAAGGACATCAGGGCCGTGGTCAGAGGCGTCAAATTAGATGTTGCCTCCCGAGTCAATGCGAACGAGTCCAGACTAATTTCGCTTGTGCCCAGTAAGGCCTTGACCTTGAGCTTAAAGGGCGCCTTCAATTGGACGCCCGCTGGATCCACAATCCGGTAGCTGCCATCGGCGCCGGTCTCAGCCGTTACAACCACACCGTTGGCGTCGGTCACAAGCACACTGATGGAGGGTAATGGCGCCCCCACCGCAACCACCCCGGACAAAACGGACACAGGCGCATTTGCCTGCGGTTGAGAACCACCGCCTCCCCCACATGCGACAAGGACTGCCGCAATGGCGGCAAGACCGCCACACCTCAAGATAAATTGAGATTTACTCATGCACCTGACTCCTGTTAGAAAAATTTTGGAGATCATAGATGCAATGCCTTTTAAACCTTAAGGGGTGCCTTATTTCCGACTTTGGCCGTCAAACTTGGCAGTGCTTGTCGGTAACCCCGCCGTTTGACTCTTCCCAGCAAATGCGCCCGTCGACTGACTCCCGTGGCAGTCTGATGCCGGGGGCTCCTTGGCGTGCCACAGGCGACCCACCAAGGCGCCGCCATACCGAGGATTGCTTGGCGCCTATCCGCCCGCCACCCAACTCCCGCTCTTGCCCCCATGCTTTTCCAGCACCTTGACGTCCGTGATGGTCATGCCGCGGTCGATGGCTTTGCACATGTCGTAGATGGTGAGCAGGGCGACTGGGGGAGCTATACAAATCAACAACTTAGCCCACCTCAGGCTTTAGCCTTGGCCCGCTTTCTGCCGGGTTAGTGGGACAAAATTGGGACAAGAAATTTCTTGTCCCAGGGCAGCGTACGGCAGCCCACTTCGCTCTGCCTAAGCCGCGCATGAGGTTGATGCTGGGTCAGCAAGCGGCTCGACTAGACCCCACCGTACCCCCACCCCCGTCTTTGGGCCAAGGTCACCTGCTCGACCCAATCACTGTTTTGCGCAGATCATCAAAAAATCTGAGCATCTTTGTCTAACGATGGACATCAATGTAGTGTTCTCCCTCGTGCCGCGCCACTTCTCTCCGCTCACCGTGACCAATCCATGGGGAACTGCTGCCTTCACGAGCGCACCCGCGACGGGCGCACAAGTAAAAAAAGGCGCGCGGAATATCCGCGCGCCCCGTGTCGAAAGTGTTCGATCAAACGGTGAGCATCAAGGCTCGCAAATCAATCCGTTCATGAAGCCCGTGTAACCACCCACTGCAGAGATGGTGAATCCAGTGGCCTTCTTACCTGCTGGGCAGGCGTATGCAAAGGCAGTAAATCCATCTGCGCCACGAGCGCCCTCACTGCCTCCACTGCAGGTAGCCGTAAGACTTGCCAATGCAGTAGGATAACTACCGCGACCGTTGTTGCCAGAAATACTGGTCACCCACTCGCCAGCTGGGCAGGTAAATGCGGGGAAGGGGCTACCGCCGGGGCCACCCACAAACGCCCCATCTGAGGCATTGGCCGTATCCACCACCCCGGCGACGATATCGGCGCATCGCACAGCAATTCGATCAATGATCGCACCCCTGGCGCCATTGAAGCCGACCAAGGCCTGACCCGCAGCGCAGCTTGGGTTGCTGACCGAAGTCGTGCAAGACACAAGCACATTAGTCACGTTTGCCGAGGGAGTTCCGGATCCTCTGGAGACGGAGCAATATGCGCCGGCAGGAAGCCCGGACGTGGACGCGACCGTCACACTGTAGGAGGACAGCACTGGGGTAGAGAAGGTGAAGCTGCTATTGGCCGATACCGTGAGGGATTCGGATCCGTCGTTGCTCAAAGTCACCTGAGCCCCGGCAGTCAGGCCGGACACCGTACCGCCAATCGTGTAGCCGTTCGTTACACAGGCGACCGTGATATTGGAAACGGTTGCCCGAGCACTACCGCTCCCGTTGGTCACAGTGCAGGTCTGATTGGTCGGCTGAGTCGCCACGGTTACTGCGTAAGCGGTGTTGAAGGGCAGCGCCTTGGTAAATTGAAAGGAGCCGTTTGCTGCCACTGTTACGGTGTTCGCAGCGTCGCCATACGACAATTGAACCGCGGTGGAGCTGTTCAAGCCGCTGACGGTACCACCGACATTGAACGACTTCGAGTCATATTCAGTGCCGCCACCGCCGCATCCAACCAAAACAAGGCCACTCATGAGAGCGGGCGCCAACCAGCGCGAAGCGTTCATGATCAAGTGTTTCATATCAATCCTGTTATTCCGTATCAAAACTTGAAGCGCAAACCGAAAGAAATCATGTCGGCCTTGACACGGTCTCCCAATGCATATTTCCCCACGGCGCCGAGGTTGTCATAGTCAATCGACACGTCCTTGGACTTGTCTAAGGCGTATCGGAGGCTCAGGCCCCAGACCGTCGAGTCTTGGCGGGAATTGGACTTGTAGGTTGTGGCCGGGACGGAAACATCCACGTTGGACTGGCCGATACCAATGCGCCCCACGAGGTCGAAGCCTTTGTGAATGGGCATGCTGGCGGCAACGCTGAGCGTGTAGACCTCGCCCTTGTAGGTTGCATCCCCCGAGTTGGTGCGCAGGGTTGTACTTGGCAACTGAAACCAACTGGCCTCAACGCCAATGCGTTCGGTAAGCTGCAAACCGACCGTCGCACGAACCGACGTGCTTTCCTTCGACCCATTCAGGTCCATGGCCATCCCTGTCAGCTTGGGTGAGCTGAGCCGCTGAACTCCCACCGCGCCCTGGATGTAGGGTCTGAGTTCAACACTACCCGACTTGCTGGCATCAACCGCTTGCGCATAAACGCTTGGAGCGCCAGCCAATACCGCCCCATACAAGAGACCAAACACAACTTTTTTCGCCATTGGAATCACTTTCAATATCTGTTTGCTTGTTAACGCCAAGAGATGGATCGTAACCAAAGGTAAATTTTTTGGCAATGGCCAATTTTGAGGGGTCCGGCTCAGGCTTGCATAGCAGCGGTACATCAGCGGCTTAGCCGCAGTCGTAATAGGCTTTGTGTACCGATCCCATGCGGTGCCTTTCTAGGCCGCGTACCGCACCGGTGCTGCATGACACTGGTCGGCTTCCCTGTGCGCCCGGGTTAAATCGCGAAGCGTGGGCATGTGCGCTCGATTGGGGCAGATCAGGGGACGAGCGATCGGCACAAAAGACGCCCGCTAAGGTCCGGAAGTGGGGACTGTCAGTATTTCTGTGTGTGAGGCGGTTGGGTGAATTGGTTTTGGGTTGCTGTTCTTTTATCTTCAGGCCCCTGCCAGGCCGCCGGAGGCACCCCCCGGTTG
>JBILDR010000208.1:0-5866 GCA_044352515.1 Polaromonas sp. | reverse complement strand
TGGTGGCCGTCTGGCGCCTCTTGCCGGATCCCCGTCCCGTCCGCAGCGATGCAGCGAGTTGGTGGCGGCAGGCCGGCACGTCCTACCTGCGGCTGATGGGGCAGCGGGCCTTTTTGCTGTACGCGCTGATTCTGGCCACGACCTCGGCCACCGCCTATACCTACTTCGCCGGGGCGCCCATTGTGCTCAAGGCCTTCGGGGTGGGCCCGCAGTCGCTGGGCTGGTTCATCATGGCCGTGCCCCTGCCCTATGTCCTGGGCAATGCGCTGACCAGCCGACTGATTCATCGTTACGGCGACCGCAAGCTCATGCTCTGGGGCCAGGTCGGCACCCTGGCGGGTTTGGTACTGATGCTGGTTCTGGCCATCGCTGATGTGCGCTCGGCCTGGGCGCTGCTGCTGCCCCTGGCCATCATGGGGGTAGGCCATGGCCTGCTGGTGCCGCCCACGCTGTCAGGGGCGGTGGGCGCGGTACCCGCCTTGGCCGGTACCGCCGCTGCCATCAGCGGCAGCTTGCAGCAGCTGTGCGGTGCTTTCGGCGGCTATCTGGTCGGGCTGGTCGATCACCAGGGCGTGCTGCAACTGTCCGCGCTCATGCTGCTGATGGCCTTGATGGCCCTGCTCGGCCATGCCATGCTGGCGCGTACTGCGGTGGGCCGCCACTGAGGCTGCACTGCCCATGCCGGGCCGATCATTACAATTTGCGCCCGGCAGGCCTCGTAAGTGGCTTGCCGCGCGAATCATTTGCCCTGCGCTGCGTCTGCCTCCGGCAAGCGCGTGCGCGGGCAGACCAGCCCGGTTGCTGGCATCCTAAGGAATTCCCATGAGTTTGAAATGCGGCATCGTCGGCCTGCCCAATGTCGGCAAGTCCACCCTGTTCAATGCCCTGACCAAGGCCGGTATTGCGGCCGAGAACTATCCGTTTTGCACCATCGAGCCCAACACCGGCGTGGTGGAGGTGCCCGACCCGCGCCTGCAGCAACTGGCGCAGATCATCTCGCCTGAGCGCATCGTGCCGGCCATTGTCGAGTTCGTTGACATCGCGGGCCTGGTGGCCGGAGCCAGCCAGGGCGAGGGCTTGGGCAACCAGTTCCTGGCTCATATTCGGGAGACCGACGCCATCGTCAATGTGGTGCGCTGCTTTGAAGACGAGAACGTGATCCACGTGGCCGGCAGGGTCGACCCGATCGCCGACATCGAGGTCATCCAGACCGAGCTGTGCCTGGCCGACCTCACCACGGTCGAAAAGGGCCTGCAGCGTTACACCAAAGCGGCCAAGAGCGGCAACGACAAGGAAGCGGCCAAGCTGGTGGCCTTGTTGACCAAGGTGCAAGCTGTGCTCGACCAGGGCAAGCCAGCGCGCACGCTGGATCTGTCCGATGAAGAGCGCGCTTTGCTCAAGCCGCTGTGCCTGATCACCGCCAAGCGCGCGATGTTCGTGGGCAATGTGAGCGAAGACGGCTTCGAGAACAACCCCTTCCTGGACCGGCTCAAGGACTACGCGGCCGGACAGAACGCGCCGGTAGTGGCTATTTGCGCCAAGATGGAAGCCGACATGGCCGACATGAGCGAAGAGGACAAGGAGCTGTTCCTGTCTGAGATGGGCCAAAGCGAGCCCGGCCTCAATCGCCTGATCCGCGCAGCCTTCAAGCTGCTGGGCCTGCAAACCTACTTCACCGCCGGTGTGAAGGAGGTGCGTGCCTGGACCATACACATAGGCGATACCGCACCGCAGGCCGCCGGCGTGATCCACGGCGATTTTGAGCGCGGCTTCATCCGCGCCCAGACCATCGCCTTTGAGGACTACATCGCCCTCAAGGGTGAGCAAGGGGCCAAGGACGCGGGCAAGATGCGCAGTGAAGGCAAGGAATACATCGTCAAGGACGGCGATGTCATGAACTTCCTCTTCAACGTCTAGCCTTGGTCCTTGGCACTTAGGGCCTCACGCGCCTCATGGGCCTCACGGCCCTCACGGACTTACAGCGGGGTGCTCAGCGTCAGGTTGAAGGCCGAATTGCGGGCGCCGGGTTGGCCCACAGTGGTGCTGGCGCCAAAGCCCAGGTTGACCGTCTTGGACACCTCCAGCGTGCCGCCGGCCTGCAGCAGGCCATAGCCACCCTTGCGATTGGCGGTAGCCACGCTCATGGCCGAGGTGCCGCCCACGAAGCCGGCGGTGTATTCGCGGTTGTCGGCCAGATGCTGGTATTCATGGCTGACCTGGGCATAGGGCCGCAAGCGCATGCCACTCCATTGCGTTGTGGCCTGCCACTGGTAGCCCAGCCGTGAGCGCAGCTGCCTGCGCTTTTGTTCGCCAAACTGCATGGCGGTGAAATTGCCGGCAGCCTCTTGGAAGGCATTGACGCTCACATCTTCTCGGGCCAGACCGGCCAGCGGGCCATGGACCATGGCGCCCGCTGTCATGTTGTAGCCGCCCTGCAGCTTGAGGCCACGCTGCTGGCCGGTGGTCGAGCCGGTGTCGGTATTCGAAGTGCTGCCCAGCTCGGTGGTTCTGCTGGTTTTGAAGCTCAGCGTAGACAGCGTACCGATGGCATTGGCATACCAGGGGCCGTACTTTTTCGACAGAAAGCCCGACATGGAGGTCTCGTCGTACTTCACCGAGCCGGCCTTGTTGCCCAGGTCAAAGGAATTGCGGCCATAACCGAGGGCCACGCCGCCAAACAGATCGGCCATGAAGGCCTTTTCGTAACCCAGGGTGAAGTTGCTGCCATCGCCGCTGGCCGAGGGCCAGTTGGCCGTGGCGTCCAGCTTGCTGGGCGCATAGTCGCCGGTGATGAACATGCCCTGACCGGTGTAGGAGAAGTTCTGGAACTCCCGCATGCGGCCGTCAATCGAGCGCCACTGCGCGCCCGAGCGGCCCATGGGTACCGTGGACATCAGGCCCAGACGGGCGGTGGAATCCAGGGTGGAGTAAATCCAATCGGAGATGACGCGATGAGCGGCGCCACTGGGATGCACGTCATCGGCAAACAGGTAGGTGGCTGCCTGGGCGGCGGTTACCGCGCCAGCTGTTACCCCGGGTATGCATCCGAGCGAGCTCGCGGTGCCACAGGCCGGCATGGTGGTGTTGGTGATGCCAAAGCGCGCTGGGTTGGCCTGAATGGCGGCTACAGCCGCTGCCGCGTCCATGTACAGCACGCCTGTGCCTACCAGGGCGGCCTTGAGCGTGGTGTTGTAGGCGTCGACCAGCTTGTCAGCCGTCGCTGCGCCAACGGCACCGCTGGCGATTCCTCTGGGCGTGGAGCCAACGCCCGGTGTGCCCAGCACGATCAAATGGCGCGCACCGGCGCTGCGCAGCCGCGCCAACTGCGCCGCTGTCGAAGCGGCGGCAATCTGCATATTGGCGCCCGCTGCTGCGATTTGCGCACCAGCGATGGCTGGGTCAGTGGAGACGATGGTATTGCCCTGGACCAAGACATCATTGGCGCCTGCCCATACCGCATACAGAGCCTTGCTGTCGAGCGGCCCGCGTGAGAGAAAGGAGGTTACCTGCGCGCTGACCGGGGGCAAGGTGGCTGCCATAGGCAGCAGCGGCCCGCTGACATTACCCGGCTGCAGGTCTGCACGGGCGCCACCGATGGCGAAGTTATTGCCGGTGGTGTTGGCCGTGTAGACGCCGCCGCTGCTGGACCAGGCCGGCGCCGTGGCAATGCCGTAACGTGGCGCCAGATTTTGAACCCAGATGTTGTCAGGGTTGGTGGTGAACTTTGCCACCGATGTCGGCGCTGAGAGGGCGCCAGCGAAGGTGCCGCCATCGCTCAGGCTGTCGCCGAAGACGTAGAGGTTTGAAAACTCCCGCGCCTGAAGGGTAGAACTTGTCGCCAAGGTCAGCGCAGCCGCGCCCGCCAAAATACCCAATTTGAGCTTCATATATTTCCGATGGTGATTTATGTTGTTTATGAGGCCGAATTCGCAGCTTGGCCCCTGAGGAGGTCCGCGATAGCTTGCTTTGAACTAGGCAGTACGGGCTAAAAATAACAAGCCAGGAACGGCTTGCTGGGCTAGTTTGCGCCTACAAAATGCTTACCGTCCAGTGATCTTTTATTACAGGCTGTAAACCGTTTTGATATTAAAAATCGAGGTGGTGAGCACGCAGGCTCCACGGTGCTTACCCGGGGGATGGGGCCACGGGTAGATCCAATGCCGTCCGCGCTCAGCCTGGCCGCGCGTAGAGACAAGGACACCTCAACGGATCTATCAGATGCCAGCGAACCGGCTTTGTCCTTAGTCCCCACCTCATTCATGCCTGGGAAGGAGCGAACGAGGGATAACCCATAAAACGTTCATTGATCGAACGCAATCGGTCGAAGATCGCCAGTTGCAGGTTGCCGCGTGCGCCGCCTGTACCGGCCGCTCGCCTACAGTCTGCGGACCCTAAATCTGCTTGCAAGCGCTCGGATGGCGCGCCCGGTCCAAAGACTAGGCCCGACCCTCAATTTTTTTGGAGACTCTCATGAAACAAGCTCTGACCACATTGTTTTTGGCCAGCACCCTGGCCTTTGGCGCCCAGGCCCAGGACATCAAGTTCGCCAACATCGTCGAGATGTCCGGGCCCGGTACCACCTCGGGCACCATGTTCAAAAACGGCGTGGAAATGGCCATCAAGGAGATCAACGCGGCCGGCGGCATTTTGGGCCGCAAGATCAGCTACACCAGTGAAGACACGCAGACCAACCCCGGCGTGGCCAAGGGCCTGACGCAAAAGGCGGTGGACAACGACGTGTTCGCCATCTTCGGCCCGGTGTATTCGGGCTCCATCATGGTGTCCATGGCCGAATCGCGCCGCGCCGAGGTGCCCAACTTCACCGGCGGCGAGGCTTCGGCCATCACCCAGCAGGGCAACCCTTATGTGTTTCGCACCGCTTTTGGCCAGAGCATTTCCTTCCCCAAGCTCGGCCGCTACATCAACGCCAAGTCCAAGAAGCTGGCCGTGATTTATGTGAACAATGACTTCGGCAAGGGCGGCCAAGCCGCCATCAAGCAACTGCTCACCGGCTCGCCCACGCAGATCGTGGCCGAGGTCTCCACCGAGTCGGGCCAGGTCGACTTTTCCGCGGCCGTGATCCAGGCCAGGCAGTCGGGCGCCGATGCGATCTTTGCCTACACGAACGAGGAAGAATCGGCCCGCCTGCTGCGTGAGCTGCGCAAGCAGGGCTGGAAGCAGCCCGTCATTGGCGAGACGGTGCTGACCAGCTCCAAGGTGGTCGAGCTCGCCGGTGAAGCGGCCAACGGCGCGGTGGCCCACGTGGGCCTGACGGTCGAAGCGCCGCAGCTGCAGGCCTGGGGCAAGAAATTCCAGGCGGCTTACAACACGGTGTCCGACCACAACGGGGTCAAGGGCTACACCGGGGTCTACATTCTCAAGGCCGCCATTGAAAAAGCCGGCCGCCTCGACCGCAAGGCCGCAGCCGCTGCGATTCGCAACAGCTGCTTTAGCGCCAAGCAGCACCCTGGCGTGCTGATGGATGTGTGCTTTGACGACAAGGGCGACATCGACCGCGAAAGCTTCATGACCGAGGTGCGCGGCGGCAAGGTGGTGGTGGCCGAGACGCTGCCGGCGCTGAACAAAAAATAAGCCCGGTAGAAAATCCTGCCATGTCTGATCAACGTTTCGTGCTGGCCGGTGTGATGGGCTGGCCAGTGGCGCACAGCCGCTCGCCCGTCATCCACAACCACTGGATTGCCAAGCACGGGCTCAAGGGCTCGTATGTGCAGCTGCCGGTCAAGCCCGAGAACCTGGAAGACGCGATTCGGGGCCTCAAAGCCCTGGGTTTTGCAGGATGCAATGTGACAGTGCCGCACAAGGTGCGGGCCATGGAGTTGATGGACGAGCTCCATCCCGTGGCCCG
>JBILDR010000043.1:0-19278 GCA_044352515.1 Polaromonas sp. | reverse complement strand
ATTAATAGAAACTAAGATTAAAAGTCACTCCCACTCGATCGTGGCCGGTGGCTTTGAGCTCACGTCATAGGTCACCCGGTTAATACCGCGCACCTCGTTGATGATGCGGCCTGAGACTTTTTTGAGCAAGGCATAGGGAAGCTCGGCCCAGTCGGCGGTCATAAAGTCGCTGGTCTGCACCGCGCGCAGGGCCACCACGTAGTCGTAGGTGCGGCCGTCGCCCATCACGCCCACGCTCTTGACTGGCAGGAACACGGTAAAGGCCTGGCTGGTCAGGTCGTACCAGCTCTTGCCGCTGTGGCTGTCGAGGGTAGTTCGCAGCTCTTCGATGAAGATCGCATCGGCTCGGCGCAGCAGGTCGGCGTATTCCTTCCTGACCTCACCCAGGATACGCACGCCCAGCCCCGGCCCCGGGAAAGGATGGCGGTAGACCATGTCGCGCGGCAGGCCCAGGGCCACACCAAGTTCGCGCACCTCGTCCTTGAACAGGTCGCGAAGAGGCTCCAGCAGCTTGAGGCCCAACTGCTCGGGCAGGCCGCCCACATTGTGGTGGCTCTTGATGGTCACCGCCTTCTTGCTCTTGGCGCCGCCGCTTTCAATCACGTCGGGGTAGATGGTGCCTTGGGCCAGGAAGGTGGCGCCCTTGTGACCGCTACCCCCTGTTTTGAGCTTAGCCGCCTCAGCCTTGAACACATCGACAAACAGGCCGCCGATGATCTTGCGCTTGTGCTCGGGCTCGCTCACGCCGGCCAGCTTGCCTAGGAAAAGATCGCTGGCTTCCACCCGGATGACCTTGGCATGCAGGCGCCCTTCGAACATCTCCATGACCATGTCGCCTTCATTGAGGCGCAGCAGCCCGTGATCGACAAACACGCAGGTCAGTTGGTCCCCAATGGCGCGGTGAATGAGCGCGGCCGCCACCGAGGAATCGACGCCGCCGGACAGGCCCAGGATGACCTCTTCGCCTCCCACCTGCGCACGAATGCGGGCCACCGCCTCGTCAATGTAGTTGCCCATGATCCAGTCGGGGCGCGTGCCGCAGATGCCCAGCACAAAGCGCTCAAGCAGCGCCCTGCCCTGCAGCGTGTGAGTGACCTCGGGGTGAAACTGCACTGCGTAGAAACGGCGCGCCTCGTCGGCCATACCGGCAATCGGGCAACTGGGCGTGCTGGCCATGACTTTGAAGCCCGGGGGCAATGCGGTCACCTTGTCGCCATGGCTCATCCACACCTTGAGCATGCCGTGGCCCTCGGTGGTGGAGAAGTCTTCGATGCCTTTGAGCAATTCGGTGTGGCCATGGGCCCGGACCTCGGCGTAGCCGAATTCACGGGTGTTCGAGCCCTCGACCTTGCCGCCTAATTGGTTGGCCATGGTCTGCATGCCGTAGCAGATGCCCAGCACCGGAATGCCCAGCTCAAACACGGCGTCGGGCGCGCGGTCGTCCACTTCGTACACGCTGGCGTGGCTGCCCGAGAGGATGATGCCCTTGAGCTGGCCGTCTGCAGCGAATTGGCGCACCCAGTCGCTGCTGACATCGCAGGGGTGGACCTCGCAATACACATGGGCTTCGCGCACGCGGCGGGCGATCAGCTGTGTGACTTGCGAGCCGAAGTCGAGGATGAGGATTTTTTGGTGGGACATGGGCATGGTTTTCGATTCAGGCCGGGGGCGCAAACACCGCTTGCAGCGCTCTTAGGGTTTTTTCAAGGGTGCTGGAGTGCAGGGTTCCAACCTTTTTGCGCAGGCGCACCTTGTCCAGGGTTCGGATCTGGTCGAGCAGGATCAGCCCTTGCTTGTTCTGGAAGGTCAGTGGAATGCGAAAGGCCGCGGCGCGCGCACCCGTGGTCATGGGCGCCACGATCACGGTTTTGAGATGCTGGTTGAGTTCCGGCGGCGAGATGACCACGCACGGCCGGGTCTTCTGGATCTCACTGCCCACTGTCGGATCGAGCGAGACCAGCCAGATGTCCCCGGTATCCACCGTGGCATTCACCAGCGCAGCTCCGCATCGGCCTCATTGGCAAACTCGGGCCAGACCGGGGCCTCCTCGGGCTCGGCGGCCAGGCGTTGTGCGTCCTCGGCCCAGCCGGCGCGTGGGTGCGGCTTGCTGGGGCGGATTTCAATCACGCCCTTGTTCAGCGTCAGCTCGGCAGTCTCGCTCAGGCCGGCTTCGAGCAGCAGCGGTTTGGGAATCAGCACCCCATGGGAGTTGCCCATTTTGCGGATTGCGACTTGCATTTCTCAGCCCTCGGTTAGCACAATGTTATCACCAGAGACCGCCATTCAAAACGCTGGGAACAGCCCTGAAGAAGCCCGACCAACAGCGCCTTCAATCGGCCCGGTAATTCGGCGCTTCCTTGGTGATCTGCACATCATGCACATGGCTCTCGCGGATGCCGGCCGAGGTGATCTCGACAAACTCGGCCTTGTCGTGCATCTCATCAATCGTGCCGCAGCCGCAATAGCCCATGCTGGCGCGCAGACCGCCGGCCATCTGAAAAATGATAGCGACCACCGAGCCCTTATAGGGTACGCGGCCTTCGATGCCTTCGGGCACCAGCTTGTCGGCATTGGGGTTGCCGGTGCTGGACTCCTGAAAGTAGCGGTCGGCGCTGCCCTGCTGCATGGCGCCGATCGAACCCATGCCGCGGTAGCTCTTGTAGCTGCGACCCTGGTAGAGCACGATCTCGCCGGGCGCCTCTTCGGTGCCGGCAAACATGCCGCCCATCATCACGGTGCTGGCGCCTGCGGCTATGGCCTTGGCAATGTCACCCGAATAGCGGATACCGCCATCGGCGATCAGCGGCACGCCGGTGCCTTTGAGTGCGGTGGCGACGTTGTCGATGGCCATGATCTGCGGCACACCCACGCCAGCGACGATGCGGGTGGTGCAGATGGAGCCCGGGCCTATGCCCACCTTGACCGCATCGGCCCCGGCCTCGACCAGAGCCAGCGCGGCCGCGCCGGTGGCAATGTTGCCGCCAATCACATCGACCTGCGGGTAGTTGCGCTTGACCCAGCGCACCCGCTCGATCACGCCTTTGCTGTGGCCGTGGGCGGTATCGACCACGATGGCATCGACACCGGCCTTGACCAGCGCCTCCACCCGCTCCTCGGTACCCTCGCCGACGCCGACGGCTGCGCCCACGCGCAGCCGTCCCGCCGAATCACGCGCGGCGTTGGGGAAATTGAGCTGCTTGGTGATGTCCTTGACTGTGATCAGACCCTTGAGCTCAAAAGCCTCGTTGACCACCAGCAGGCGCTCGAGCTTGTGCTTGTTGAGCAGGTGCTTGGCCTGCTCGGGCGTGGTGCCTTCAGGCACGGTGATCAGGCGCTCGCGTGGCGTCATGATTTCGCTGACCTTCTGGTCGTAGCGGGTCTCAAAGCGCAGGTCGCGGCCAGTGACGATGCCCACCACCTTGCCGCCATCGACCACCGGGAAACCCGATACGCCCAGCTCGTCGCTCAGCGCCATGACCTGGCGCACCGTGGCGCTCGGCGTGATCACCACCGGGTCACGCAGCACGCCCGACTCGTAGCGCTTGACCTTGGCCACCTGCGCCGCCTGCTCCTGGGCGGTGAGGTTTTTGTGCACGATGCCGATGCCGCCCTCCTGGGCGATGGCAATGGCCAGCCTGGCTTCGGTCACGGTATCCATGGCCGCCGAAACCAGGGGCAGGTTCAAGCGCACATTGCGGGATAACTGGGTGGAAAGTCGGGCGTCCTTGGGCAGGACTTGGGAGTAGGCGGGGACCAGTAAGACGTCGTCAAAGGTCAGCGCTTTGCCGAGGAGGCGCATGGGGGATCTCCAAAAAATCGATTGTACCTATGGCGCTCGCCCCTGCTTGGACCCCGGCCGCCTTGAAGCCACCTTCGGCCTGGGTCCGGCGCTCAGTAGCCTGGCTTGGCGCCCGGCCTGCGCTTGGCAAACAGGCCTGCAGTGCGGGCGCCCTGCCCCTTGAAGCGCTCGCGACGGGCCACCTTGGGGTCGACCCGCAGCGGCCGGTAGACCTCCAGCCTATCGCCGTCCTGCAAGGCGGCGGCAGGCGTGCAGCGGCGCCCCCAGATGCCCAGCAGCCAGCCGGGAGCGTCCGGTGCCCCGCCATCCTGCAGGCCGATACCGCAGGCCTGCAGCGCCTGGCTGGCCCGGGCGCCCTCGGGCAGATCGATTTGGAATTCCTGAACCTGGCGCGCAGCCAGGCAGCGGGCGACAGTGATGCGCATGGCTATCTGGATTACGCCGCCCTTCAGCTGGCGTCGTAAACCTGGTTGGCGCGCTTGACGAAGGCATCGACCAGGCTACCGGCGATCTTGTCGAACACCGGGCCAACCAAAGTGGCCAGGGTCAGGCTGCTGAAGTCGTAGCGCAGGCTGAAGTCGATCTTGCAGGCGCGCTGACCTTCGCCTAGGGGCGTGAAGTCCCACTGCCCTTCGAGCTTGGAAAACGGGCCTTCGACCAATTCCATCAGGATCTGCCGGCCGGCCACATGGGCATTGCGGGTGGTAAAGCCCTGCCTTATGCCGCCAAAGGAAATGCCGACCCGCGCCGTCATCGCCTGCTCCTCGTGGCTGAGCACACTGGCCTGGTCGCACCAGGGCAGAAATTGGGGGTAGCTGTCCACATCCGTCACGAGCGAAAACATCTCATCGGCGCTGAACCAGATCAGTACGGACTTGTGAACGGTTTTCATACAATCGCCAGTTCTTTCCATTGTATGACCCGGTGGACAAGCCACCTCGCATGACCCAAAAACCCACCGACAAACGCAAGCGTGAACCCGCCAACGGCGGACGTATCGCCGAGAACAAGCGCGCCCTTTTCAACTACCACATCGAGGAGCGCTTCGAGGCAGGCATGGTGCTGGAGGGCTGGGAGGTCAAGGCGGTGCGCGCCGGCAAGGTTCAGTTGACTGACGGCTATGTGGTCATCAAGGACGGCGAGCTTTTCATCATTGGCTGCCAGATCAATCCGCTGGGTACCGCCTCTACCCATGTCAGGCCCGACTCGGTGCGCACCAAAAAGCTGCTCATGCACAAGGACGAGATCCGGCGCCTGGTGGGCAAGACCGAGCAAAAAGGCTACACCCTGGTGCCGCTGAACCTGCACTGGAAGGCCGGCCGCATCAAATGTGAAATTGCCCTGGCCAAGGGCAAGGCTGAGCACGACAAGCGCGACAGCATCAAGGAGCGCGAGGGCAAGCGCGAGGTCGAGCGCGCGATGAAGTCGCGCCAGCGCTAAGGCTTTGGCCTGCTTGGCTCAGCGCAGGTGGCGCAGCGGGTGCGCCTCGGGCGCCACCGGGCTGATGAAAAACTGCGCCACCTCCGCCGGGTCAACATCGGCAATATGTGCCGGCTTCCAGCGCGGCTGGTGGTCCTTGTCGACCGCCAAAGCGCGTATGCCTTCCACCGTCTCGCTGTCAGCCACCGGGCGGTGGTGAAAGCAGCGCCAGACCATGTCCCACTCCATCCGCAGTTCGTCAGCCAGATCCATGCGGCGCGCCCGCCGGATTTGCTCGAGCGTGACATGCAGCATCAGCGGCGAACGCTCGCGCAAGGCTGCCGCGGTCTGCTGGCTCAGCGCATCACTGCCAGCATCGAGCGCAGCCAGAATCTGCGCCACCGTGGGCAAGCAAAAAGCGGCCTGCAAAACCGGCGCAAGCGTGGCGCCGGCGCCAGTGTCAGGCAGGCGCTCCTTCAGGAAGGACAGGGCTTGCTCAGCGCTCACAAAGGCGGTGCTGGCCAGGCTTTGCCAGAGCCCGGCCTGCTCGCTCGCGGCCATGCGCGCATCGGCCAGGCCATAGGCAATGGCCGCATCGGCGGCAATCACCTCGCCGGTCAAGGCCAGATACTCGCCAACCGCGCCCGGGCAGCGGCTGAGAAAGTGACCGCCCCCGACGTCCGGGAACAGGCCTATCTTGGTCTCGGGCATGGCCATCTTGGTTTTTTCGGTCACGATGCGCAGTGCGATGCCCTGGCACAGGCCCATACCGCCACCCATGACCACCCCGTCCATAAAGGCCACGATGGGTTTGCCATAAGTCTGTATCAGGTGGTTGAGCGCGTATTCCTGGGTGAAAAAATCATCCAGAGCGCTGTCACCCGCTTTGGCGGCGTCATGAAAGAAGCGAATGTCGCCGCCAGCACAAAAGTGGCCGAACCAACGCTCCGGAGTGCCGGCCGCGCCTGCCTTGTTGCTGCCGCGCAGGGCCACCAATTGCACCTCAGGGTCGTCGCGCCATTGCAGCAGGGCCTGGGTAACATCGCCGATCATGCCCAGCGAAAGCGCGTTCATCGCCTCAGGGCGATGCAGGCTGATCAGCCCGACGCTGGTGCCGCGCTCGGCCAGCACATGCAATGGCTTGGAATTGTTCATCTCCAGACTCCTCAGCTTTTTCGTTGTCGCATCCCGACCCACTCGTTGGTCACCAGCGCGCCGATGACCAGCGCGCCACCGGTGAGCACGGTGGAACTGGGCGTCTCGCCCGCACCGGCCCAGGCCCAGGCAATGCCGAAAATCACCTCCAGCAGGGCCAGCAGTGAGATTTCAGGCGCCTTCAGGGCCGAAGCGCAAAGCACCGAAAGCACGCAGGGAATGGCCAATTGGGTCAGACCCAGAAAGGCCAGCCAGCCCAGGTCATGTGCACTGGCCGACCACGGCAAGGCCAGCGGTAAAGTGGCCAGGCTGGAGATCACGGCGCCGACCAGCACCGCCGGCACCAAATCGATGTTTTGGCCCTGCGCCTGGCTGCGCTGCACCAGGGTCCAGTTAATGGCGCCGGCAATCGGCACCATCAGAGCCACCAAGGTTCCGGCCAGTTGCTGCGCCTGGCCAAGAGCAAGCTGTTGACCATGCATCCAGGCGATGCCGGCGCCAGCGACCGCAATGGCCGCCCAGGTGTGCGCGGCGATGCGGTGCCCAATAAATACACGCGCGACGACTGCCGTCAAAAAGGGGCCTATGGCCAAGGTCACCAGCACATTGGCCACACTGGTCAGGGTCAGCGCCAGCATAAAGGCGGTGAACATCACGCTCCAGCACAGGCCCGACCACCACAAGGTCTTGCCGGCGCTTGCCATGCGCGCGAACACGCTGCGACCCTGCATCAATGGCAGGATCAACAGCAGCGACAGCGCGGTAAAAAAGCTGCGCCAGAAGGTGATCTCAAAGCTGCGCGCCTGCTCCAACTGGCGCGTCACTACCCCGGCGGTCGACCACAACAGGGTCACCAGTACCATGAGCCAGACGGCGCGACGATGGGTCAGCTTCATAGGGGCCGCCGGTCAAGCCTCGCGGCTGGCGCGCTTGCGCTCGTGCTCTTTGAGGTAACGCTTGCGCAGTCGGATGCTTTTGGGCGTGATTTCCACCAACTCGTCGTCCTCGATGAATTCAACGCCATACTCCAGCGTCAGCTCGATAGGCGGGGTGATCTTGATCGCATCTTCCTTGCCGCTGACGCGGAAGTTGGTCAGCTGCTTGGTGCGGGTGGCGTTGACCACCAGGTCGTTATCACGGTTGTGGATGCCCACAATCATGCCCTCGTATACCGGGTCGTTGGCCCTGACGAACATCCGGCCACGGTCGTCGAGCTTGCCCAGGGCGTAGGTGAAGATCTCGCCGTCGTCCATGGAAATCAGCACGCCGTTCTTGCGGCCACCGATGTCGCCCTTGTGCGGCTCGTAGCTGTCGAAGATGTTGGAGATCAGGCCCGAACCACGGGTGAGGTTGAGGAATTCATTGGAAAACCCAATCAGGCCCCGTGCTGGAATGCGGTATTCCAGGCGCACACGGCCGCGGCCATCCGGCTCCATGTTCACCAGCTCGCCCTTGCGCTCGCCCAAGGCCTGCATGACGCCACCCTGGTGGGTTTCCTCGATGTCGGCGGTCACCATCTCAATGGGCTCATGGCGCTCGCCGTCGATGTCACGGAAGACCACGCGCGGCTTGGAGACGGCCAGCTCGTAGCCTTCGCGGCGCATGTTTTCCAGCAAGATGGTCAGGTGCAATTCACCCCGGCCCATGACCTCGAAGACGCCCTCTTCGTCGGTTTCCTTCACCCGCAGGGCCACGTTGTGTTGCAACTCCTTTTGCAGGCGGTCCCAAAGCTGGCGGCTGGTGACGAACTTGCCCTCACGGCCAGCCAGCGGGCTGGTGTTGACGCAAAAATTCATGGTCAAGGTGGGCTCGTCGACCTTGAGCATGGGCAGCGGCGCTGGATTGGCCACGTCGGTGACAGTCACGCCGATACCAATGTCGGCAATGCCGTTGATCAGCACAATATTGCCCGGGCCGGCTTCGGTGACCTGCACGCGGTCCAGGCCCTGGAAGGTCAGCACCTGATTGATGCGGCCCTTGATGGCTTTGCCGTCCGGGCCTTCCATCACTACCACGTCTTGCATGGGCTTGATGGTGCCCTGGCTGATGCGGCCCACGCCAATGCGGCCCACAAAGGTAGAAAAGTCCAGCGCCGAAATTTGCAGCTGCAGGGGTGCTGCCGGGTCACCGTTTTGGGCCGGTACATGCTTGAGCACGGTGTCGAACAGGGCCGACATGTCTGGGCCCCACTGCTCACCGGGCGCGCCCTCGGTCAGAGATGACCAGCCGTTGATGCCCGAGGCATAAACCACCGGGAAGTCCAGCTGCTCATCATTGGCCCCGAGCTTGTCGAACAGATCAAAAGCGGCATTGATCACGGCGTCGGGCTTGGCGCCGGGCTTGTCGACCTTGTTGACCACCACGATGGGCTTAAGGCCCAGGGCCAGGGCCTTCTTGGTCACGAAGCGGGTCTGGGGCATCGGGCCCTCCTGAGCGTCGATCAGCAGCACCACGCCGTCAACCATGGACAGCGCGCGCTCGACCTCACCGCCGAAGTCGGCGTGGCCGGGGGTGTCGACGATATTGATGTGCGTACCCTGCCACGACACGGCGCAGTTCTTGGCCAGGATGGTGATGCCGCGTTCTCGCTCAATCGCGTTGTTATCCATCACCGTGTCGACGATCTTCTCGTGCTCGGCAAAGGTACCCGACTGACGCAGCAGTTGGTCCACCATGGTGGTCTTGCCGTGGTCAACGTGGGCGATGATGGCGATGTTTCTGATGGGCTTGCTCATAGTTACTTCCTTCAGGCCACGGCTTCTACAGCGTGTGGCGCACTTTCCAAAATCTGTTGAATTTCGATCGGGCTCAACAAACGGCCCGGTATCAGTTCGCCGGCCTTGACGTGGGCGGTGCCCAGCAAGGCATTCGGCTCCTTGCCGTACACCGCTACTTGCGGCGCATCTAGCCAATCACCCCGGCGGCGCAGGCCACTGAGGAAACGCCCGGAATTGTCGGCATCGAGCGTGACCGGGATATGACCGGTCAGCAGGCAATCAATAGGCCGCAAGGCAGCCAGGCGCGCAGCCTCGTCCATGGCCTCGAGCTGCTCCAGGCTCAAGCACTGGGACAGCTCAAAGGGCCCGGTGGCCACGCGCCTGAGCAAGCTCAGGTGCCCGCCGCAGCCCAGCGCTGCTGCAATGTCCTCGCCCAGGGTCCGGATGTAGGTGCCCTTGCTGCAATGTACCCGCAGACGCACGAAAGGCGCCTCGCCCTCCAACTGCCCATCGAGCAGGTCCAGGTCATGAATGACCACCTCGCGCTCTTGCCGCTCGACGCTTTGTCCCTCACGGGCATATTCGTAAAGGGGCTTGCCGTCCTTTTTCAAGGCGCTGTGCATCGGAGGCACCTGGCGGATGGGGCCCATGAAGCGGTCCAGCGTCTCGACCAGCTGGCCAAGCGAACATTGCACTGGCCGGGTTTGCAGAACCTGGCCTTCAGCATCGCCGGTGCTGGTCTGTATGCCCAGGCGGATGACGGTTTCATAGGTCTTGTCAGCATCAAGGTGCAATTGACTAAATTTGGTGGCCGCCCCAAAACACAGCGGCAGAACGCCTGAAGCCAAGGGATCCAGGGTACCGGTATGGCCGGCTTTTTCGGCGCGCAGCAACCACTTGGCTTTTTGCAAAGCCTGGTTGCTGGAAGGGCCCAGCGGTTTGTCGAGCAGCAGCACCCCATGCACGGGGCGACGCTGCACCCGTGCACGAGGAGCAGCGTTCATCTCAGTCGGCGTCCTTGGAGCGGGAGGCGACCGCCTTGGCGATCAGTGCGTTCATGTCCGAGGCCCGCTCGATGGTGCGGTCGAACAAAAAGTGCAAGGTGGGCACGGTGTGTATCTGTAAACGTTTGAACAGCCCGTTGCGCAGAAAGCCGGCTGCGGCATTGAGGCCGTCGGCCGCCTCCTGGGGGTCGCCGGTCAGCAGGCTAAAGTACACCTTGGCATGGGCATAGTCGGGCGTGACCTCAACCGCGTTGATGGTGACCAGGCCCACCCGCGGGTCCTTGAGCTCGCGCGCGATCAGCTCCGTCAGATCACGCTGGATCTGATCGGCCACGCGAAAACCGCGGTGCGGGGTAGAGGACTTTTTGCGCATGCGCTGTCAGGGCCGCATCGCCGGGCAGGCGGTGCAGACCATGCTTAGACACCCAAGGTCCGGGCGACTTCCTTGATTTCAAAGAACTCCAACTGATCGCCTTCGTTGATGTCGTTGTAGCCCTTGATGTTCAAGCCGCACTCGAAGCCTTCCTTGACTTCACGTGCATCGTCCTTGAAGCGCTTGAGCGACTCGAGCTCGCCGGTGAAGACCACCACGTTGTTGCGCAGCAGGCGCACCCGAGCGCTGCGACGCACCACGCCCGAGGTGACCATGCAACCAGCGATGGAGCCGATCTTGCTGACCTTGAACACCTGGCGAATCTCGGCGTTGCCGATGACTTCTTCCTTCTTGTCGGGCGTGAGCATGCCCGACATGGCCGCGCGCAGCTCGTCCACCGCGTCGTAAATGATGTTGTAGTAGCGCAGGTCGATGCCATTGTGCTCAGCCACCTTGCGGGCTTGCCCGTCGGCACGGACGTTAAAGCCGATGACCACGGCCTTGGAGGCAATGGCCAGATTGATGTCCGACTCGGAGATACCGCCGACAGCCGAGTACACCAGTTGCACCTTGATCTCGTCGTTGGACAGCTTGAGCAGCGACTGCGACAGCGCCTCCTGCGAGCCCTGTACATCAGCCTTGATGATGATGGGCAGGGTCTTGACCTCGCCAGAGGCCATCTCGGAGAACATGTTCTCCAGCTTGGCCGCCTGTTGCTTGGCCAGCTTGGTATTGCGGAACTTGCCAGCACGGTAAGTGGCGATTTCACGGGCCCGACGCTCGTCGCTCAGAACCATGAACTCATCACCGGCTTGCGGTACTTCGGTCAGGCCCTGAATTTCAACCGGGATCGAAGGGCCGGCCGATTCGGTCTTGCGGCCGTTTTCGTCAAGCATGGCGCGAACCCGGCCATAGGTCTGACCGGCCAGCACCACATCGCCAGCTTTGAGGGTGCCCGACTGCACCAACACCGTGGCAACCGGGCCGCGGCCCTTGTCGAGCTCGGCCTCAATCACCAGGCCCTTGGCCATGGCGTCGATGGGCGCGCGCAACTCCAGCACCTCGGCCTGCAGCAGCACCTGTTCAAGCAGCTCATCCACGCCCTGCCCTGTTTTGGCCGAAACCGACACAAAGGGTGAGTCGCCGCCGAATTCCTCAGGAACCACCTCTTCGGCGACCAGCTCGCTCTTGACCCGCTCAAGATTGGCATCGGGCTTGTCGATCTTGTTGATCGCCACCACGATAGGCACGCCTGCAGCCTTGGCATGCTTGATCGCCTCTTTGGTCTGCGGCATGACGCCGTCGTCGGCGGCCACCACCAGAATCACGATGTCGGTGGCCTGCGCGCCCCTAGCCCGCATGGCGGTGAAAGCCTCGTGGCCCGGGGTGTCGAGGAAGGAGATCATGCCGCGTGGCGTCTCCACATGGTAGGCACCAATGTGCTGGGTAATGCCGCCGGCTTCGCCCGCCGCCACTTTGGCACGGCGGATGTAGTCGAGCAAAGAGGTTTTGCCATGGTCCACGTGGCCCATGACGGTGACCACAGGCGCCCTGGCCACAGACTCGGATTCCTGACCTTGTACATCCTCAGCGGTAAAAGCCTCGGGATCGTCCAGCGCTGCGGTGACCGCCTTGTGGCCCATTTCCTCGACCACGATCATTGCGGTATCTTGGTCCAGAGGCTGGTTGATGGTGGCCAATTGACCGAGCTTCATCAGGTGCTTGATGACCTCGGACGACTTGATGCTCATCTTGTGGGCCAGCTCGCCGACCGTGATGGTCTCCGGCACATGCACCTCCAGCACCTTGAATTCGGCAGGCGCAGCGAAGCTGGTCTCGGAGCGCGCGTCACGATCGCCCCGGCGACCACCCCGGGGGCCAGCGCGCCAACTGCCTCGACCGGGCACCGCTGCAGCGCCTCGGGTCTTGATTTCCTTTTTCTTGGCCGCGTCATCCTTCCAGGTGGAGGACAGATTTTCAGACTTGATCTCCTTGCGAACGCCGGCCGGCGCCGGTGCAGCGGCTGCGCCAGCAGCAGGCTTGGCCGGCGTGCCAGGCGCTTGTGCGGGCTTGTGCAGGGTGCCCTTCATCGCGGCCTTGGCCACTTCGGGCGGAGGCGCGCTGATCACCCGTTTGGGCGCATTGAGCATGGCGCGGATGCTGGCCGCTTCGGCTTCGGCCTTGCGGCGGCGCTCCTGCAGATCATGGGCTCGAGCAGCCTCTGCCTGAAACTCGGCTTGCGCCTTGGCCTTGGCAGCCGCCGCATCGGCGGCATCGGTAGCGGCCTTGACCGCAGCCTGCTCGGCCTTGGCATTGGCCGCTTCGGCGGAGATCGGAGGCGCTGCTGCGGCGGCTTTGGCTTCTTCAGCGGCGCGCGATTCCTGCGCCGCTTTTTCCTGCGCCAGACGCTCGCGCTCGCGCGCTTCCTGCTCTTCGCGTTGGCGGCGCTTTTCGGCCAAGTCTTCTTCCTGGCGGCGCAGCAATTGGGCCTGCCGGCGGGCTTCTTCCTCGCGCCGTGCCAGTTCGGCCGGATCTATGGCGGGCGCTGCTGGCGCTGCCGCAGGAGCTGGTGCAGGCTCAGGGATGGGGGCCTCATCGGCCGGCGCCTCGACACCGTCATCGCGCTTGATGAAGGTGCGCTTCTTGCGCACCTCTACCTGGATCGTGCGTGCCTTGCCGGTGGAATCGGCTTGCTTGATTTCCGTGGTCGACTTCTTGACCAGGGTGATCTTCTTGCGCTCTGGGGCAGCTGTTCCATGGCTGGCCTGCAGATAACTGAGCAGCTTTTGCTTGTCGGACTCCGACAGCGCGTCGGAGGCCGTCTTCTTGGCCAGGCCCGCACTGCTCAATTGCTCGAGCAGCAGCGCGGTGGGTTTATTGAGTTCCGCTGCGAATTCAGCGACGGTGATAGTACTGGACATAGTTTGGATTCCCGGCCTCCATGATCATTGCGCTTGCACTGCGGACTCATCGGCAAACCAATGAGCGCGCGCTGTCATGATCAGGACCTTGGCCTCCTCGGGCGTCTGGCCGGTGATCTCGGTGAGTTCGTCGACGGCCAGATCAGCCAGGTCGTCGCGGGTATGTACGCCAGCCTTGGTGAGGTTGGCAATCAGCTCGGGCGTCAGGCCGTCAACGTCGCGCAGGTTTTGCGATACCTCTTCGACATTTTCTTCCCGGGCGATTTCCATCGTCAGCAGCGCATCCTTGGCGCGGTTGCGCAGCTCATTGATGGTGTCTTCGTCAAAGGACTCGATGTCCAGCATCTCTTGTAGCGGCACATAAGCGACCTCCTCCAGGCTGTTGAAGCCTTCGGCAATCAGGATGTCGGCGATTTCCTCGTCGACGTCGAGCTTGTCCATGAAGAGCTTGCGCGCGGACTCGGTCTCGTTGGCCTGCTTTTGCGCCGACTCGTCGGCGGTCATGATGTTGATCTTCCAGCCGGTCAGCTCGGAGGCCAGGCGCACATTCTGGCCACCGCGGCCAATGGAAATCGCCAGGTTCTCTTCATCAACCACCACATCCATTGCGTGTTTCTCTTCGTCGACCACAATGGACTGCACATTGGCCGGGGCCAGAGCGCCGATCACAAACTGAGCCGGGTCTTCGCTCCAAAGCACGATATCGACCCGCTCGCCGGCCAATTCGTTGGTGACCGCATTAACGCGGGTACCACGCACACCGACGCAGGTACCGATGGGATCGACCCGCTTGTCGTGCGAGAGCACTGCAATTTTGGCGCGCGAACCAGCGTCGCGGGCGCAGGATTTGATTTCCAGCAAGCCCTGTTCGATTTCCGGGACTTCCTGGCGAAACAAGTCAATCATGAACTCGGGCGCGGTGCGCGAGAGCAAGATGGGGGCGCCGCGCAATGTGGCGTCCACCGACATGATGATGGCTCGCACCCGATCGCCCGAACGCAGATTTTCCTTGGGGATCATGTCGCTGCGGCGCAGCCGGCCTTCGACCCGGCCCGACTCAACAATGATGTCGCCTTTGTCCATGCGCTTGACGGTACCGACAAAGATCTTCTCGCCGCGCGACATAAAGTCATTGAGCAGCATCTCCCGCTCGGCATCACGGATCTTTTGCAAGATCACCTGCTTGGCCGCCTGCGCGCCAATACGGCCTATCGGCAGGCTGTCCACCGGCTTTTCAATGTAGTCACCCTCTTCGATGTCGGAGAGTTCCTCGCGCGCATCGCTGAGCAGTTCTTCGCCTTCGGGGTTTTGCAAGCCGGCTTCGTCGGGCACCACCAGCCAGCGCCGGAAGGTCTCGTAATTGCCGCTGTCGCGATCGACCGCGACGCGCATGTCCGTGCCTTCGGGGTAGACCTTCTTGGTGGCCGAAGCCAGGGCCAATTCGACCGCCCCAAAAACCACATCACGCTCGACGTTCTTCTCACGAGAGATCGCATCGACCAACATCAACAGTTCGCGATTCATGTCACACGCCTGCCTTTCCTCTTGACTCAAAATCTTCGTTGACCGCCGGCGTCTTGCTACGACGCCCCTTGAAATCCACCACAGGCGCCAAGCGCGCCTGCGCCACGTCTTCCAGCACGAAGTCCAGCGCCAGCAAGGGCGCTGGCACCTTCTTCTTGGCCGGCTTGTGTCCCATCTTGGCCGGCGCCTCGTCCGACCAGAGCAACTGCCAGCCTTGCTCGCTGCGCGCCAGTTGCCCACGGAACTTTTTCCGGTTGGCAGCCACCCCTGAACCCGCTCCGGCGCCAATCGGCGCCTTGAGCGTCAGGTCGATCAGCTCGCCCTCGAAACGCTCGAAATCCTGCTGCCCCTTGAGCGGGCGGTCAATGCCGGGGGAGCTGACCTCCAGGCGGGCATAGTCAATGCCGTCGACCTCCAACACGAATTGCAACTGCCGGGTGACCCGCTCGCAGTCTTCGGCGTTGATAAAGCGCTCGGAGCCAACCGTCCAAGGCCAATCGATGGTCACGCGCAGCAAACCGCCGCCGGTCCGCTCGATATCGACCAACTGATAACCCAGGCCACCGACCACCTGCTCTACCGCCTCGTGAAGCGCCATCTCGCCGCCACCTCGCTCTTACCATCTAAGGAATGTCTTGCTGCCAAAGTTCAGACTCAGACCCTCAGGGACCCATCAGGGACCCATCAGAGACCCATGAGAGGCTCCAGCAGGAGCACCTCAGGCAGCACCTACAGCAGCAAAAACAAACGACCAAAAAAAATGGGCGGTGAAAACCCGCCCATTTGGTCGTGAAGGCGAGATTGTAGCCTATTTCAGGGGGCCTGAGAAGGGGAAATGCCCAAAAAATGGGCAGTGCCTGCATCGCCGCGGGCGGCCAACCTGAGCTGCCGCTGCGCCTGGCTCAACTCGCTTCCACCAGCATGCGGGTATAGGGGTGCTGGGGCTGGCGCAGCACCTCAAGGGTCGGCCCCTGCTCGACGACCTGGCCGTCCTTCATGACCATTACTTCATGGGCCATGGCCTCAATCACCTGCACATCATGGGTGATGAGCAAATAGCTCAGTCCGCGTTCGGCTTGCAGGCGCTGCAGCAAAGCCAGCACCTGCTGCTGCACGGTGACGTCCAAGGCACTGGTGGGCTCGTCGAGGACCATTAACCGCGGCTCGACCACCAGCGCTCTCGCAATCGCGATGCGCTGGCGCTGCCCGCCCGAAAACTCATGCGGATAGCGCTGTAACAGGCCCGGGAACAAGGCTTCGGTCAGCCCCACTTCCGAGAGCGTCTGCGCCACTTGTTCGCGCCGCTGGTGGGCGTTGAGATGCGGGTGGTGTACGCGCAGGCCCTCGCCCACGATCTCCTCCAGAGTCATGCGCGGCGACAGGGATGAAAACGGGTCCTGAAACACCACCTGAACCTGCCGGCGCAAAGCTTTTTTGGCAGCGGCATCGCCGCCCCAATTCCCCTCACCCAGCTTCAGTTCACCACCGTCGTAAGGCTGCAGGCCCAACAGCGCCAGCGCCAAGGTGGATTTACCCGAGCCCGATTCGCCCACCACGCCCAAAGTGCGGCCCGGGGCGATGGCCAGATCGGCCCCTTGCACCGCCACGAACCGACCCGAGCTAAACCAGCCGCGCCAGCCCGGCTTGGCCACCGGGTAGCTGACCCGCAGTCCGCTGGCTTGGAGCCAGGGTTCGGCCGCCGGCGGCTCGCTGATATTGCGTTGGGGGCGGCTGGCCAGCAACTGGCGGGTGTAGCCGTGCTGCGGCTGTGCAAACACTGTCCCCACCGGGCCCTGCTCGACGATCTGCCCTTTCTCCATGACTGCCACCCGGTCGGCGAAACGACGCACCAGGTTCAGGTCGTGGGTGATCAGCATCACCGCCATACCGTACTGCCGCTGCAACTGCCCCAGCAGTTCAAGAATCTGTCCCCGCAGGCTCACGTCCAGGGCGGTGGTCGGCTCATCGGCCAGCAGCAAGCGCGGTCGGCAGGCCAGGGCCATGGCGATCATGGCGCGCTGGCGTTGGCCGCCCGAAAGTTGATGCGCAAAAGAGCGGGCGCGACGCGCTGGCTCGGCAATGCCGGTTTGCGCCAGCGTCTCGATCGCCGCGTCCCAGGCCTGGCTGCGGCTCAAGCCCTGCTTGAGTTGCAACACCTCGGCAATCTGGTCGCCGATCGAAAACAGCGGGTTGAGCGCGGTCATCGGCTCCTGGAAGATCATGGCGATCTCGCTGCCCCGCAGACCCCTGAGTTGCTGCTCATTGAGAGCAAGCAGATCCTGCGCCGGCCCCTGCTCCATTTGCAACAGGGCTTGGCCGCTGACCCGTGCGCCCTGGGCCAAGCCCAGCAGACCCAGCGCGGTGACGGTCTTGCCAGAGCCCGACTCGCCCACCAGGGCCAGCTTCTGCCCAGCTTCAATGTCAAAGTTAATCCCGCCGACCACGGTGTGATCGCCAAAAGACAGGCGCAGATCGCGCACTTGCAGCAGGGGCGCACTCATCGCTCGGCCTTTCTGGGGTCGAGCGCGTCGCGCAGCGCGTCACCCATAAAGGTCAGCAGCAGCAGCGTGGTGACCAGCACCGCAAAGGTCGACAGCGAGATCCACCAGGCGTCGATGCTGTTCTTGCCTTGCGACAGCAATTCGCCCAAAGAGGGCGTGCCGGGCGGCACCCCCAAACCCAGAAAGTCCAGCGAGGTCAAGGCCAGGATGGCTGCGCTCATGCGAAAGGGTAGGAAGGTGACCACCGGCGTCAGGCTGTTGGGAAGGACATGGCGGCTGATGATCTGCCAGTGCGACAGGCCCATGGCCCGGGCGGCGCGTACATAGTCCATCTGGCGGTTGCGCAGGAACTCGGCGCGCACATAGTCGGACAGCCCCATCCAGCCAAACAAGCTGAGCAGGACCAGCAGCAGCGATACGCTGGGCGCAAAAACCGCACTGAAAATAATGAGCAAATACAGCTCGGGCATGGAGCCCCAGATCTCGATGAAGCGCTGAAAAGCCAGGTCGGTCCTGCCGCCAAAATAGCCCTGAATTGCCCCTGTGATCACACCCAGCAGCACCCCGGTGACGGTCAGGGCCAGCGCAAACAACACACTGACCCGAAAGCCGTAAATCAGTTGGGCCAGCAGGTCGCGGCCCCGGTCATCGGTGCCCAGGAGGTTGTCCAGCGTCGGCCTGGAGGGATTGGGCTCGCGGGCGAAGTAGTTGATGGTCTTGTAGCCATAGGGGTTGGGCGCGAACAGGGCCCAGTTGCTGCCCTCGGACAGGCGTTGGCGTATGAAGGGGTCGTGGTAGTCGGTGGCGGTATCGAAGTCGCCGCCAAACACCTTTTCCGGATAGGTCTTGAGCAGCGGCGAGTAGAACTGGCCCTCGTAGCGAACCAGCAAGGGCCGGTCGTTGGAGACCAATTCGGCCGCTAGGCTGAGCAGCACCATCAGGCCAAACACCAGCAGGCTCCAGTAACCCAGGCGATTGCGCTTAAAGCGCAGCCAGGCCCGCCGGGACGGCGATAGGCCGGGCGCGACCGGGCTGGCCGGTGAGGCTTCAGTCAAAGCGGACACGGGGATCGACCCAGACATAGCAGAGGTCGCTGATCAGCTTGGTCACCAAACCAATCAGCGTGAACAAATACAGCGTGCCCAGCACCACCGGGTAGTCGCGCCGTATCACGCTCTCATAACTGAGCAGGCCCAAACCGTCGAGTGAGAACAGGGTTTCGATCAGCAGAGAGCCCGTGAAAAACGCGCCAACAAATGCGGCGGGAAAGCCGGTCACGATAGGGAGCAGCGCGTTGCGAAACACATGCTTGTAGAGCACCTGCCGCTGCGACAGTCCCTTGGCCCGGGCGGTGATCACATACTGCTTGCGGATTTCCTCCAGAAAGGCATTTTTGGTCAGGATGGCGGTCACCGCAAAGCTGCCCAAGACCATGGCGGTCACGGGCAAGCAGATGTGCCAAAGGTAATCAACAATGCGCGCCCCCCAGGACAACTCTTCCCAGTTGCTCGAGGTCAGCCCGCGCAGCGGGAACCACTGCAACTGGCCGCCAAAGACCACCAGCAAAACGACCCCTAAGACAAAGCCGGGAATCGCATAACCTGCCAGCACCAGCAAAGTGGTGACGGTGTCAAAGCGCGAGCCGGCGCGCACCGCCTTGGCCACACCCAGCGGCACCGCCACCAGGTAGCTGATGAAAAAGGTCCAAAGGCCCAAGCTGATCGAGACCGGCAACTTCTCGATGATCAGCTCGGAGACTGCCTTGTTCTGGAAGAAACTCTTGCCCAGGTCAAAGCTCGCAAACTGCACCAGCATCTGAAAAAAGCGCTCATGGGCCGGCTTGTCAAAGCCGTACAGGGCCTTGA
>JBILDR010000207.1:0-5923 GCA_044352515.1 Polaromonas sp. | reverse complement strand
ATTTCAGCTTTATCTTTGATTTTTTGCGCAATCGTTTGCACTGATTGAGCGATCTTTGTTATCCTCATCCCGTCAATTCGCCCACCCCATGGTCACCATCAAACATATCGCGCAGCATCTGGGCGTCGCCGCTTCCACAGTCGCCCGAGCGCTTAAGCAAGACCGGCGGATCAGCGCATCCATGCGCGCCAAGGTGGCGCAAACCGCCCAAGAACTGGGGTATGTCGCACATTCAGCCGCCCGCCAAATGCGCAGCCAGCGCAGCAAGCTGATCGGACTGGTCATCCCGGATGTCCTCAACGACTTTTACTCGACCGCGGCCCATGCCATTTCCCAAAGCTTCGATGAGGCGGGCTATCAGGTGGTGTTGTGCATCTCCGAGGACAAGCCGGAGGTGGAAATGCGGCAGGTCCGCAGCCTGGCCGAGGCCCGCGTGGACGGCATCGTATGGGTGGCGACCAGCAAGCCCCTGGCGCAAACGCTCATCTGGCTCCAATCGATTGCACATGTGCAGCTGATTCGCAAGTGCGAGTCACTCAAGTCCGACTGGTTTGGCATTGACGACAGCGCTGCGACCCGCATGGCGACGCAACACCTGCTCGACTTGGGGCACAGCCGTATTGCCTATCTGGGCGGGCCCAAAGCCTTGAGCACGGGTCATGCACGACTGCAGGGCTACATGCAGGCCATGGAGGCATGGGGCGCGCCTGTCGATCCGAGCCTGATTTTTTGCGAGGCGATAGACACCTTCCACGGGCAACAGGCCATGACGGCACTGTTGTCCCATCCCAAACTCCCCACCGCCGTGGTGGTATCGACAGCCCGTGGTACGGAAGGCGCCCTGGAAGCCCTCAGGCTGCAAGGCATTGCCGTGCCCGAGCGCTTGTCGGTGGTGGGCTTTAACGACTCGCCCGCCATGGCCTGGTGGGGACCGGGACTGAGCACCCTGCGCCTGCCGGTGGGCGAAGTGGCCGGTGCCAGCGCCAGCCACCTGTTGCGATCCTTGAGCCACGTGCCAGCCAAGGCGCCAACGGGATGGGGTCTGGTGAGCCAATATCCGCCGACCCTGGTCGTTCGAGGCTCCACGGCACCGCCTACTGCGCACAAACAAGCTCGAAACAGGAAGCCCGTATGAACACCTTGCACCGCACCTGGAACCACGCGCTGACCGCCCTGGGCATCTTGTGCGTGGCCATGCTCACCATGACGGTCCTGCTGACCGTACTTCAAGTGGTGTTCCGCTACGCACTGGACAGTCCCCTGTCCTGGTCCGAAGAGTTGGCCCGCTGGCTGTTTGTCTGGGCGGTGTTCCTCGGCTGTGCATTGCTGATCCACCAAGGCAAGCACATGCGCATGGAATTTCTCGTCAGCCGGGTGAACGAGGCGCGAATACGGCAATTGAACCTGCTCAGCCAGGTCGTGGTCAGTGCCGCCTGCTGCGCCATGCTGGTCCACGGGCTGGACTTCTGCAGCCGCGTGACCGGCACCAGCGGCTCTCTGGAGTGGCCATCGAGGTACCTGTACATGGCCGTGCCGGTGGGCGCGGGCCTGTCCCTGCTGTGCCTAGCGACCCAGAACCCCATGAAGTGGGCCTTCCCCGGGGCGAGTCTGGTCGGCTTGCTGGGGGGAGCGGCAGTGTTCCAGGCTTTTCTGAGCGCCACCCCCCTGCTCTCCTTTGACCTGAGCGTGGGCTGGACGCTGCACATCGTGGCACTGAGCCTGATGTTTCTGGACGTGCCGATTGCCTACTGCCTGGTATTCGCTGCCTACGCTTCCTTTGCCAAACAGGGCGACCTGATGCTGCTGCCCATCTCCCAGAGCCTGGCCAGCTCGGTCAACTCCTTCTTGTTGCTTTCCAT
Organism: Polaromonas sp.; assembly: GCA_044352515.1. Taxonomy (GTDB): domain Bacteria; phylum Pseudomonadota; class Gammaproteobacteria; order Burkholderiales; family Burkholderiaceae_C; genus Polaromonas. Next base: position 4,064 of record JBILDR010000207.1, on the reverse strand, counting down.
CCCCTTCTTCATCCTGGCTGCACACGTGATGAATTCAAGCGGCATCACCCACCACCTGATCCGCTTTGCCTCGGCCCTGGTGGGCCACATGCGCGGCGGCTTGGCCCAGGTCAATGTCGTCACCAACACCGTCATGGGGGGCTTATCGGGCTCCTCTCTGGCGGTGGCCGTGGGCACGGCCAAGGTGCTGGTGCCCGAAATGGAAAAGCGTGGCTACCCCCGACCTTTTGCGGCGGCCGTGACCAGTTGCGCATCGACCATCGACAACCTGATCCCGCCAAGCATCGGCATGATCATCTTTTCTGCGGCTGGAGCGGTGTCGGTGGGCGCCTTGTTCACAGCCGGGCTCCTGCCGGGCTTCCTGATGGCCGCCGCCTTGATGCTGACCGTGCATGTGCAGGCCCGGCGCCGCGGCCTGGAGCCGAGCTCGCGCCCCATGCCCTGGCCCGAACGCATGCGGGCGTGCCGCGATGCCATCCCGGCCCTGCTGGTGCCCGTGTTCGTGGTGCTGGGCATGCGCCTGGGTGCCTTTACCGCCTCGGAGGCCGGCGCCATCGCGGTGGTTTATGCCATCGTCATCGGCGTGACAACCTACCGCGTGCTCCAGTGGAAGCACATTCCCGGCATCCTCAAGGACGGTCTGGGCGACACCGTGGCCATCATTGCCATCGTGGCGGCCTCAGCCCCCTTTGGCTGGGCCCTGGGCATTGAACGCATCCCGCAGCAAATTGCACAGTCCATGGCCTTCCTGGCGGAAAACAAATGGGTCTTCCTACTGGTCTTGAACGTCTTCTTGCTGGTGGTGGGCCTGGCCATGGAATTCATAGCCTCACTGGTGATCCTGGTGCCTATCCTGATGCCCATCGCCTTGAGCGCCGGCGTGGACCCGGTGCACCTGGGCATCATCATGGTGATGAATCTGGTGCTGGGCGCGCTGACCCCGCCCTTGGGGGTGCTGGTGTTTGCCACGGCCAATGTTGCCAAGGTCAAGATCAACGAGGTCTACAAGGAGGTCATGCCCTTCTTCTGGGCCCTCATGGTGGTGCTGGCCCTGGTCACCTACGTGCCCTGGATTTCCTTGGGGCTGACAAAATGGCTGGCGCCATGACGGGGACCAAGAGCCACCTGCGCTTTGGCGTGATCGGCATCGATCACCGCCATGTCTACCATCTGGTGCAGGGCCTATTGGACGCAGGCGCGGCCTGCGCAGGCTATGTCAGGCACGGCAGCGACCCCAAGGTGCAGGAGGGCATGCGGGAGCGCTTCCCCGATGTACCTGCCCTGGAAAAGGCAGAGATGCTGCTCGAAGACGCCCAAGTGCAGATCATCGTCTGCGCGGGTATTCCAGCACAACGGGCCGACATTGCAATTGCCGCCATGCGCCACGGCAAAGATGTGCTGCTCGACAAGCCCGGTGTCACCTCCGATGAACAATTGCAGCGCGTTCGCGCCATGTGCGCGCAAAGCGACCGGATCTTTTCCATCTGCTTTTCCGAAAGACACATCGTCCCGGCGGTTGAACATGCTCTCAAGCTGGTGCAGGAGGGGGCGATTGGCAACCCCATCCAGACCCTGGGCATGGGCCCGCACCGCCTGAATGCCGCCATCCGGCCCGGCTGGTTTTTCGATCAGCGTCAGTTCGGCGGCATCTTGGTGGACATTGCCTCGCACCAGATCGATCAGTTCCTGGTCTTCACCGACAGCACCGACGCGCAGGTCGCACACAGCCATGTCGGGCATTACGGGGGCGATCAGCCCCATCGTGATTTCGAGAATTTCGGCGAGATCATTTTGCAAACCCCCACGCACAGGGGCTATGTACGGGTGGACTGGTTTACGCCCGACGGACTGCCCACCTGGGGCGATGGCCGCCTCTTTGTGATGGGCAGCCACGGCAGCATAGAAATCCGCAAGTATCTGGATATTGAGGGCCGGCCCGGCACCAACCACCTTTTCCTGGCCGACCGGCGGGGCACCCGGCACATCGATTGCAGCGCGCAGCCCTTGCAGTTTTTCCGTCAGTTTCTCCACGATGTGGACCATCGCAGCGAAACCTGCATGCGACAGGCCCATGTGTTCAAAGTCTGCGAACTGGCCTTGAAGGCCCAGTCCCTGGCCATGACAGGAAAGGCTTCCCCATGAACCCCCTGGGAATCGCCCTGGTGGGCACGGGCCCCGGCGCCGTGCCGCACTTGCGCAGCCTGCACGATTTGCGTGTCATGGCGCCCTTGCGCCGGGTGGTCACACGCCGCCCCGAGGCCGCCCAGCTGGGGCCCTTTCAAGGTGAGCTACAGCCCAGCAGCGATTTCCAGGCCATGCTCACGGACCCGCAGGTGCAAGCGGTCATCATCGCCACCCCACCGGCCACCCACCTGGAAATGGCTCAGGCCTGCTTTGCCCACGGCAAGCATGTGCTGCTGGAAAAGCCCCTGGATGTGTCGCTGGCTCGGGCAGAGGCCATCGTCCAATCGGCCCAGACGCACCAATGTCAGCTTGGCGTGGTGCTGCAACACCGCTTCCGTCCCGGTGTGGAGCGCCTCCAGGCACTGCTCGATGCCCAGGCCCTGGGCCAGGTGCAGGCGGCATCCGTCAGCGTTCCATGGTGGCGGCCTCAGAGCTATTACGAACTGGCCGGACGCGGTACCCGCGCGCGCGACGGCGGCGGCGTTTTGATTACTCAGGCCATCCACAGCGTGGACGTGTTCCGGGCGCTGGTGGGCGTCAGGCGCGTGGTAGCCGCTCAAGTCAGCCGAACCCGTCTGCACAGGATGGAAACCGAAGACCATGTTCAAGCCCTGCTCGAACTGGGCCAGGGCGCTCCCGGCCGCTTGATGGCCACCACGGCGCAGTATCCGGGGCATCCCGAACGCATCGAAATCATCGGCACTCAAGGCACAGCCATCCTAGAAGGTGGACATCTGCGCGTCGACTTTGTCGAGGGAGAGCCCACCCTTGAAATCCAGGCCGAAGGCGGTACCGGCGGCGGAGCCAACATCATGGACTTCCCGCATGACTGGCACCGCAGCCTGATCAGCGATTTTGTAGAGTCTGTGCAGACGCAACGGCCTTCTCGAACCCACGGAGGGGAGGCTTTAAAGACACATCGGCTGATCGACAGCATCCTGGCTTGCGCAGGTGAGGTCACCGATCTGTAAGGGGCGCATTCACCCTGCATGGGCCAGGAGCCGGGTAAAGCCCCAAGACTCTTGGGCTCGGGCTTAATGTAAAGAGCTTCTCCGGCGCCTGGCGGCGCAGCCAGGCATTCAAGCTAGAAAAGGCTTTGGGCGCTTGTCAACGCCCGCAAGAGCCTTACTCCATCGTCGCGCCCGAAAGCTCGACCGCGCGCTTGAACTTCTCAAGCTCCTTGCGGTGGAAGGCGGCGCTCTCAGCTGGATTGCTGCCCACCGGGGTCACGCCTTGCGCGTCCAGGGCCTGGCGCAACTGCGGATCAGCCATGGCCTTGGCCACCTCGGCGGAGATGCGGTTGACCACCGCTGCGGGCGTGCCGGCCGGGGCCATCAGCAGCACCCAGGCGGTCGCGTCAAAGCCGGGAATGAACTCGGCCATGGAAGGCAGGTCGGGAAACTGCGGCGAGCGCTTGTTGGAAGTTACCGCCAGCGGCCGCACATTGCCGCCGCGGATCAGCGGCGACATCGAGGGCAGACCGCCCACCGTCACCTGCACATCGCCGGCGAGCACGGCCTGGGTGGCCAAGGAGTCGCCGCGGTAGCTGACGTGGGTGATCTTCAGGCCCGCATCGGCGCGGATCAACTCCATCACCAGGTGCGAGGTTGAGCCTTGCCCCGATGAGGAGTAGGCCATCTTGTCGGGCTGGGCCTTGACCGCCGCCACAAACTCGGGGAAGTTCTTGAAGGGCTGCTTGGGGCTGGTGGTCACCACCTGCGGAAAGGACACCAGCACAGAGACGGGCGTGAAGTCCTTGAGGGCGTCATAGGGCAGTTTCTTGAACAGCCAGGGGTTGATGGCCATGGTGCCGGGCGAGCCCAGCAGCAGGGTATAGCCGTCGGGCTTGGCGCGGGCCGCAAAGTCGGTACCGATGTTGC
>JBILDR010000206.1:0-5927 GCA_044352515.1 Polaromonas sp. | reverse complement strand
TCGATCAGGAACTGCGGCCAGGGCTGACGCGCCCGGAAGTCCAGATGGGCCACCAGCCCACCGGGCTTGAGCAGGCGGTAAGACTCGGCCAGCACCTGGGCGATCACCTCGACCGGCAGCTCATGGAGCAGCTGGGTGGAGGTCACCAGGTCGAAGCTCGCGTCCTCGCAGGGCACCTGGGCCGCGTCGGCCTGCTCGAAGCGGATGTTGCGCAGGCCCTCTTGCTCGGCGGTGCGAGCGGCCAGCCGCAGGCAGGGCGCCGACAGGTCTATGCCCAGCACCTGCGCCTGCTCAAAGTGACGCGCAATGGGAAAGCCGCATTTGCCAAAGCCGCAGCCCATGTCGAGCACGGACAGAAAGTTGCCCTGGCTTTGCAGCCACTGGGCCATGCGTTCGTGCGCTTCAAAGCGGCGGGTGTTGGGGTGGATGGAGGTGGCGCTGGCCCGGTACATCAGCCCGTCGTAATCGGCACCGACCAAATTGCCCGGGTGCTGATGGATGTCTATGGCGCTGTAGTAATCGGGCAGGGGCAGCTCGGGCCGCAGCCGCAGGTAGGCGCTGTCCTGGGCCGGATGCAGTTGCTCGGCCACCCAATCGGGGCGGGCCGACAAGGCCGCCACCAAGCCCCAGCGCGGGTCTGAATACTTCATGCGCTGGTAGTGGCGCTCGATGAAGCAAAACCAGTGATACAGCGGCAGGTCTTGTACCGCCTGGCCAGCCTGGTCGCTGTCAGTGGGAGTCTGCCCCTGGGTGGCTTGCTCATAGCGCTCATGCAAGGCTGGGTAGAGCTGATTGGCCCAGTGCTGTCGCATGGTGCCGATCAGCTCTTGAAAAGCGGTGGTGCTGCGGTCCATTGTGCTCATGCGCCATGCCCCTGTATGACCGGCACCAGCGGGTTGCCGCGCCCTGATGTGGATTTGGCCCGCCCGTCGAGCACTTCAAACAAATGCGCCACAAACGCTTCGCGGTCTTGCTGCAGGACCTGCGCCTGGCCGGCGTCAGGCGTAAATTGGTCGAGCTGCGCAGGCGCGAGCGTGCCTTGCTGGGTCAGGATGAACTCCAGGCAGCGCACCCGGTCGCGCAGCACATGCAGCTCGGCGGCCATGACCATCAGCATCTGGGCCATGCGATCGGTGTCGGCCGATTCGAAAAACTGCAGCTCGGGCTCGGCCCGCTTGCCGGTCTTGGCGGTGTCGTTCATGGCGCGGGCCTTCAGGGTTTGGCCACCGTGCCCTCGGGCAGTGCCATCACATGGTCGGCAATCGCCCCCGGCGTGGCAAACCAGATGCGCGAGCGCTGTGCGGCCATGTGCTCAAGAATGCGCTTGAGCTGCTGGGCGCGGTGGGGCTGACCCATCATGAAGGTATGCAGCGAGATGCCGCAGACCAGCGGCCAGCCGTGGCGCTCGCCGTCGGCCAGTTGCTGGTCGAAGCCGTCGGTGACCATGGTGGTGAACTCCTGGTCACTGGCGCCACGGTTGATGAAGGCCGGGATGTCATTGAGCTCCATCGAGGGGTAGGGCACGCTCAGGATGGGGCCGCGGTCGGTGCGGAACCACTGCGGCTGCTCATCAAAGAACCAGTCCATCTGATAGGTATAGCCGGTCTCGAGCAGCAGCTCGGGGGTTTTGGCGCTTTGCGAGATGAAGGGGCCAAGCCAGCCTTTGGGCGGCTTGCCCTCCTCCTGGATGAAGCGCTCGCGCACCTCCTGCAGCATGGCGCGCTCGGTGGCCTCGTCCATGTCGATCTGCCGCTCGGAATTGGTGCGGCCGTGGCCGACGAATTCGTCGCCGCGCGCGCGAAACGGCTCGAGCACCTCGGGGCAGACGTCGTAGACGCTGGTGTTGGTCAGGATGGCCAGGGGAATTTGGTAGCGGTCAAACAGCTCAAGGATGCGCCAGATGCCCACCCGGTTTCCGTAGTCGCGGTAGGCATAGCCGCGGTGAAAGGGCGCAGCCGGCAGCGAGGTGAAGTCAGGCCCGGGGTTGCGGCCGAATTCGAAAGCCTCGACGTTGAGCGCAAAGTAGACCGCCAGCTTACTGCCATTGGGCCAGTTGTAGACCGGCCGCTTGGGCAGTTGCGAGAAGGGATAACGGTTGAACTTGTTGTCGAATTTTTTCATCATGGGGCGGTGGGCAAGGAACGGATGTGTTGCATGACTTCGCTGACGGGTTTGACCTCGGCGTACTTGGCCGCCATGTCAAACAGGTTGACCGCATGGCTGGTGGCGCTGCGGTCGTAGACGCATTCAATCGGCACGGTGCATTTGAAGTTGTAGGCAAAGGCGTCGACCACGCTGCCACGGACACAGCCGCTGGTGGTGCAGCCGGTGACCACCAGGCTGTCGACCTGCAGGTCGATCAGATAACTGGCCAGGGGCGTGCCAAAGAAGGCGCTCGGATGCTTCTTAGGCAGCAGCACGTCGCGTTCGCGCGGCGCGATTTCAGGCACGAACTGGTAGCCGTTGGCGGCCACGCCCATCAGGGCTGGCACTTTTTCGGCCAGGCGGCCGAGGTCGAAGTTTTCCTTGGGGGCCACATAGGGGTAGAGCACCGGCAAGTTCTTCTCACGAAACAGGGCCAGCAAAGGCGCGATATGGTCGACCGCCTGCCAGCCGACTTCGCCGCAGGAGGTCTTGAACTCCTTGATCGACTCCCAAAACGGCTGGCGCTGCGTGCCCACAGTACGGTACTGCACATCGATGATCAGCAAGGCGGGGCGCTTGCCCTGGGCCTGTGGACGGCCAAAGCCGGCGGCCTCGTAGGCGGCGATTTCATCGGCAGAAACGATCCCTTCCCAGGGCATGGTCATGAGCAAGTCCTCTCAACAGGTGTCGGTGTTCTGGCAGGCGATGCTACCAACTTTCTCTGGTGACTGTGGGGCCTACAAACCCGAGCCTGCGCTTGTCATTTTGCGCAGGTCTGACACGGGTTATCCCGAGGGCCGCTGTGCCTAGAATGGTCTGCATACCCTGATCTGTCCTTACCCGCGAGAGCATCGATGAGCCAGACATTGCCCGGCCATGCCACCTACCCCGATGTGTTCAAGCCCATCACGCTCAACCGCTTGAGCTTGCGCAACCGGATTTTTGTGCCGGCGCACACCACCAATTTCGGCGAGCACCACCTGCCCAGCCAGCGCCATGTGGATTACCACCGCGAACGCGCCCGCGGCGGTGTGGGCGCCATCATCTTCGAGGCCATCCGGGTGATGGACAACACCCTGGGCCGGCCGCAGGGCGTCTCGGGCTACCTGCCCGGCGCGGTCGAGGCCTTTGCCGCAGTGGCCCAGGCGGTGCATGCCGAAGGCGCAGCGCTGATGGCGCAGATCTGCCACATGGGCCGTCAGATCGACGGCGAGTTTGAGCGCACGGTGTCCGTCTCGGCCAGTGATTTGCGCTGGTCGCTGGGCGCCACCCACCCGCGTGCGCTGGACCGCCAAGGCATGGACGAGGTGCGCGATGCCCATGTGCGGGTGGCCCTGAACATGGTGGCCGCCGGCATGGACGGCATTGAATTGCACTGGGGCCACGGGCATTTGCTGCAGCAGTTTCTCTCGCCCATGTCCAATCAGCGCGACGATGAGTACGGCGGCAGCGTGCCAAACCGCATGCGCTTTCCGCTGGAGGTCCTAAAGGCGGTGCGCGCGGCGGTGGGCCCTGATTTTTGCCTGGGCATACGCATCAGTGCCGAGGAGTTTATGCCCGGCGGGCTGACGCTGCCGATGTCGCAGGAGATCGCGGTAGCGGCGGCGCAGGCCTGCGCCATCGACTTCATCCATGTGTCGCACTCGGCCTATCACATGAGCCATTCGCTGGGCACGCAAATGGCCGACATGGCGTTTGGCGTGGCCGAGTTTCGCGCCCTGCCGCAAGGCATACGCCAAGCCCTGCGGGCGGCGTCCTTAAATACCGCCGTCTTCACCGTGTGCAAGTACCGCACCTTGCAAGACGCGCAGGACATGCTGGCGGCCGGCCATGCCGACTTGGTGGGCATGGCGCGCGCGCATGTGGCCGACCCAGCGCTGGTCAACAAATACGCGCAGGGCCGCGCCGACGAGGTGCGCCATTGCTTGGGCTGCAACCAGGGCTGCTCCCAGCGGCTTGAGCGCAACATCGCCATCACCTGTTTGATCAACCCGCGCGCCGGCCAGGAAGCGCGCTGGCCCGAGGCGGAGCAGGACCGCAGCGCAAATCCGAAGCGGGTGCTGGTCATCGGCGGTGGGCCGGCCGGCTGCGAGGCGGCCTGGGTGGCGGCGGCGCGCGGCCACAGCGTCACCCTGTGGGAGCGCAGCCAACAACTCGGTGGGCAGCTGCTGTGGACGCAGCACATGGCCTTGCGGCAGGACTTTGGGCACCTGTTCCATCACCAGCAGCAGATGCTCAAGCGCCACGGCGTGCGCATCGAGCTGGGCCGCGAAGCCTCGCCGCAGGCGGTGCTGGAGGCCGGCTTTGACGAGGTGATTGTGGCCACCGGCGCCCGCGCCAGTGCGGTCACGCCCCCGCAGGGGCAGGCTTTGCTCACCCAGGAGCAGGCGCTGGCCGATCCGCAGGCCCTGGGCCAGCGGGTGGCGTTTTACGACCTGACTGGCGAATGGACCGCGCTGTCGGTGATCGAGCACCTGGCCGATCTGGGCAAGCAAGTCACCGTCTTCACGCCGGTGGCCGGCTTTGCCTGGCGCGCCACCATCTACTCGACCCTGTCCAACCGCAAGCGGCTGCGCGACAAGGGCGTGCGCCTGGTGCTGCTGCGCCAGTTGCTGGCCTATGACGGTCAGACTTTGACGCTCGAAGATGTATCAACTGGCGAGGTGCTGCTTGAGAAGGGTTTTGACAGCGTGGTCGGCGCCCAGTACGGGCGCAGCGATCAGGCGCTGGAGCTGGGCCTGAAGGCTTTGGCTGCGCAGGGTCAGCGGGTGAATTGGCATCTGGCCGGTGACTGCATCAGCGCGCGCACCGCACTCGAGGCAGTCTATGAGGGCCACGCGCTGGCCCGTGCGCTGTGAGCGCCGATCGCGCAGGCGCCATGCCGTCTGATGTGATCGCCATCACCGGCGGCAGTGGCTTTATCGGCCTGAGTCTGATCGAGCATTTGCTGCGGGCCGGCCATACCGTGCTGGCGCATTCGATGGACCCGCTGCCAGCACTGGCCCTGTCCGAATTTGCGCGCTTGCCGGGGCAGCTGACGACGGTGCAGGGCGACATCCGCGACGCGCAGCTCAAGCAGTGTCTGGGCGACCACGGTGCCACGCACCTGTTTCACGGCGCGGTGATCACCGCCGCGCAAGCGCGTGAGAAGGTGGCGACCCGCGAGATCCTCGACGTCAATCTGATGGGCACGGTCAATGCGCTCGATGCCTGCGTGCATGCCGGCGTGCGCCGGGTGGTGCTGGCCAGCTCCTCGGCGGTTTACGGCCAGGCGATTTTTGAGGGCCAGGATCTGGACGAAACGCAGCCCACTTCACCGGCCAATTTGTACGGCATTGGCAAGGTGGCGATTGAGGGCATAGGCCGGCGCTACGAGGAGCTGCACGGCCTGCGGGTGGCGCAGGCGCGCATCACCGCCGCCTACGGCCCCTGGGAGCGCGACACCGGCTTGCGCGACACCTTGTCGCCGCTGTGGCAAATCGCGCGGCGCTGGGCTCAGGGCCAGCCGGTGCGGCTGGCGCCGCAGGGCCAGCGCGACTGGGTGCATTCGGCGCAGGTCGCACAGGCCCTGGCCGGCATGCTGCAAGCCGACGCCTTGGCTCACCGCATCTACAACCTCTCGCCCGGCCGGGTCTGGCACCCTTCGGTGTTTTGTCAGGCCTTGCAGTTGCTGGACCCCGGCTTCGATTGGGCCTTGGCTGACGGCGCGCAGCCGCCCAACATCGATCTGTTCGACGACCTCAGCCGCCAGCGCAGCGCCTTGCGTTGCTCTCGCGCCCAGG
>JBILDR010000205.1:0-6032 GCA_044352515.1 Polaromonas sp. | reverse complement strand
GACGCTGACCATCTGCAATGTATCGACCTCGGCCATGGTGCGCGAATGCCAGCTGGCCTACATCACCCGGGCAGGGGTGGAGATAGGCGTCGCATCGACTAAGGCCTTCACCACGCAACTGGCTGGGCTGTTTCTGCTCACCCTGGCGCTGGCCCAAACCCGCGGGCAACTGAGCGAGGCGCAAGAGGCAGCCCATCTCAAAGCCATGCGCCACCTGCCCGCAGCGCTGCAAGCCGTGCTGGCGCTCGAGCCGCAGGTGATCAGCTGGGCCGAAGACTTTGCCAAGATGGAAAACGCCCTCTTCCTCGGCCGCGGTCTGCACTACCCGATTGCCCTGGAAGGCGCGCTCAAGCTCAAGGAGATCAGCTACATCCACGCCGAGGCCTACCCGGCCGGCGAGCTCAAGCACGGCCCACTGGCCCTGGTCACCAGCTCCATGCCGGTGGTCACTGTCGCACCCAATGACAGCCTGCTGGAAAAGCTCAAGAGCAATATGCAAGAGGTGCGCGCCCGCGGCGGCATGCTCTACGTGCTGGCCGATGCCGACACCCGCATCGAAAGCAGCGAGGGCATACACGTCATCCGCATGCCCGAACACTACGGCCACCTCAGCCCCCTGCTGCATGTGGTGCCGCTGCAGCTGCTGGCCTATCACACCGCTTGCGCGCGTGGCACCGATGTGGACAAGCCTAGGAATTTGGCAAAGTCTGTGACGGTGGAATAGGCTGGACGGACCCGGCGCATCCGGGTGTTCTTTGCCATTGCAGTCAATTTCCCCATTTTTGCCCATGCAGTCGACCCAAGCCACTGTGGGTCGACTCATCTCAAGGGCCAGCAGCCTGACCCTGCCGACCTGTATCGCCGCCCAAAGCCCGTCCCTGCTTTCAATTTGTACAAATTGAGGCTATATTAAGCCTCAATTTGTACGAGGTAAAAATGACGGACTTGAGCAAGCGGGTTGCACCCAACAAGACCTCGGCCAGGCGCCATGCATTAAAACTGGCGACTGCCGCTTCCGTAGCCATGAAGTCGGGGCGGGCTGCGCAGGCCTCTGTCTGGTGGGAGGGCATGAAACAGGACAAGGGCGAAGTCCCCACGAAATCAGGGCGGACCGCGCGAGCCAGTGTCCTCGATGGCAAGCAAGAGGCCAGGCCGTCTAAGACTTTGAAAAAGGCGGCCGTCCAGCGAGTCAAGGTGACCATGGCGCCCGGCAAGCTTGGCTTGATCGCTTACGTTCACACCGAGGGCGTCGACGCATTTATAAGCCGAATCGCCAAGGCAAGCCCGATGGAGATCGTCGAGGTCGAGCGGCGCGGTATCGACAGCATCTTTCTGAAGGACTTGTCTAAGTGCATGGACGTCCCTGCTGTGCGCATTTTTGACATCGTGGGCATCCCCAAGGCGACGGCAGAAAAGAAGGTTGCAGCCCAGGAATTGATTGCAGGTGCTGGCGGCCAGGCAGCCCTCGGTCTCGCACGGCTATTGGCCATCGCCAAAGGCATTGTCGAGAACTCGAAGGCCGCGCAGGCAAAGAATTTTGATGCTGCCAAGTGGCTAGGCCGTTGGATAGAACGTCCCCAGCCCGCCTTAGGCGGCCGCAAGCCAGCTGATCTCATCGGCACGCCGACCGGCCTCGACATGGTCACCCGAGTCCTCGGCGCCATCGAGAGCGGGGCCTACCAGTGATCCTTTGGCGTATCGCCGCCGACACCAGGACATATGGCGCCGGCGATCTCAGTGGCGCTGGCGCGGCCAAGAGTCCGGGTCGCTGGAACGATATGGGACAACCCGTTCTATACACCGCACCAAGCATAGCGATCGCGGTGCTAGAGACGGCGGCGCACATCGACGACGGCGGACTGCCCCTGAATCGCTATCTAGTCGAGATCACGGTGCCGGACAGCACATGGGCCGCCAGGGAGATTCTGGATACCCGCAAGCTCGACATCACCTGGTCCGCTATTCCCGCAGGGCGCGCAAGCGTGGAGGCGGGCTCGGATTGGATACGCCAGGGCAGGACAGCGCTTCTTGTCGTACCCTCGGTCATCGTGCCTGAAGAGCCGGCCGTGATCATCAATACGTCTCATCCTGACGCCGCTGGCCTCAAAGCACGCATCGTTCGTCTGTTCGAATACAACCGCCTGTTCCGAGCCGCTTAGATGGATGCCACATAGGCGGACCTAAAGCCGACCGCCCAGGAAGCACCGCTGATTCGAGCCTCACAGCCGTGCTACATTGATCAGATTGTTCATAAAACCATCTGATAACAATGAACCTCACATCGATTCTGCGCCTGTTGGCCGTGCTCCTGTCCGCAGCAAGCCTGGCCGGCTGCTTTGACGTCAGCCAGAAGGTCGTGATTGACAAGGGCGAGCTGAGCTACAGCGCCGAATTTCGCCTCGACGCCAAGCTGGCTGCCATGAGCGACAAGAAGGGCGGTGCATGCGACAACTTTTCGCAGGAGCGCAATACGTCGCCCGCCATCAAGGTCGAAACCAGCGAGTCGATGGCGGACGGCAATGTGGTGTGCAAGTTGTCGGCCCAAGGCCCGCTGAACCAGTTCGCCAGTTTCTCGCCCGGCGACAAGGAAAACAGCCTGTTCAAAATCGCTCCGGCCGCCGACGGAGCCTGGCGCATTGACAGCAGCTTTGACATGAGGGATCAGGCCAAAGCGAACACGGGCATGGAGGGCATGATGGAGGCCATGTTCGCCGGCCGCAATCTGAGCTGGAGCGCCACTGTGCCCAAAGTCCTGGAGACCAATGGCGAGGTGTCCAAGGACGGCAAGACCGTCACCTGGTCTGCCCCCGTGGCCTCGGCCTACAAGGCCAAGCAGTCCTTCTACCTGGTGTTTAAAGCCGAGCGCCCCTGGTATGCCTTCCTTCTGGATCTGATCGACGCGATCAAGAAATTCTTCGGCTCGCTTTTCGGCGGCGCAGACAAGGCTGCGGCGCCCGCCGCCAAGCCCGCCAGCAACACTGCCGCGCCGTCGGCACCGGCACCCGCGCCAGCCCCTGAACCGGCAGCCACCGCCCCCGCCCCCGCCCAAACTCAGACCCCAGCCGAAGCTGCGCCGGCTGCGGTAGAAACCGGCCCGATCACCGCCAGCTTCGACTGCGCCAAAGCCAGCTCAGCGCAAGAAAAGATGATCTGCAGCGATCGCGAGCTAGCCCGCCTGGACGTTGAACTATCGGCCGTCTACCGCAAGGCCCGCGAAGCGGCCGCCGATGCCAAGGCCCTGCAGAACGAGCAGATGCAGTGGCTCAAAGCAAGCCGCAAGGCCTGCTCGGACAAGGCCTGTCTGGCAGAGGCCTACAAGAGCCGGACGGCTGAGCTGTCGCGCTAAAACGCAGCGGCAGAAGCACCTATCGTCTCGCACAGTGCGCCGCCCCACTGACAGCCTGCGCGATCATCACTGACACACAAGAGGAGACCACCATGGACAAGATCAGCCCGCAGGGCTACCGACGCATCGCCACCGAAGAAGGCTGGATCACCAAGGAATTGATGGACCGCTACCAGGCTCTGCTGGAGCGGGGCGACCATGGCGACCCGGGGTTCCAAAGCCTGTGGGGCTTCTTCGGTCGCAGTCCTTCGCAGCGGGCGCGCGACCTCCTCGAGCGCATACAGGACATGGATGCCCGGCGCATCGCCGACATGGACGCCACTGGCATCGACATGCAGTTGCTGATGCTGACCAGCCCCGGCGTGCAGATGTTCCAGCCCGACGAGGCGGTGGCGCTGGCCGCCAGCAGCAACGATCAGCTGGCTGAGACGATTGCCCGCTACCCCACCCGCTTCAGTGGTCTGGCCGCTTTTGCGCCCAACGCCCCCGAGGCTGCGGCCCAAGAAATTGAACGCGGCGTGAAGAAGCTGGGGCTCAAGGGCGCTTTGGTGAACTCGCACACCCAGGGCAAGTACATGGACGACGCGTTCTACTGGCCCATCTTTGAGGCTTGCGAAGCGCTGGATGTGCCGCTCTACATTCATCCCAACACGCCATCGCCGCAGATGGTGGAACCCTTCCTGTCGCGCTGCCTGGACGCGGCGATTTATGGCTTTGCGGCCGAGACGGGCTTGCACGTGATGCGACTGATCGTCAGCGGCCTGTTCGACCGCTACCCCCGCCTCAAGATCGTGCTGGGCCACTTGGGCGAAGGCTTGCCCTTCTGGCTCTCGCGCATGGACTTCATGCACGCGGGCATCGTGCGCGCCGGGCGCAGTCCGGGTGCCCTGCCTTTGCAGCGTAAGCCCAGCGACTACCTGCGTGAGAACTTTTACTACACCACCAGCGGCATGGCCTGGGAGCCGGCGATTACCTTTGTGCAGCAGCAAATGGGCTTTGACCGTGTGATGTATGCGATGGACTACCCCTATCAATACGTTGCCGAGGAAGTGCAAGCCATGGATGCCTTGCCGCTGACGCCCGAGCAAAAGAAAATGTTCTTTCAAACCAACGCCGAGCGCATCTTCCGTCTGTGATGCCCCGGCAAGCCATTAAAAACAAGGAGACTGTCATGCTCAATCGACTTAGGGTGGGCTGCTTCGCCCTGCCGCTGTTGCTAACTGCCCTCAACGCCTGGGCCCAGACCGAAGCCTGGCCTTCAAAGCCGATCCGCTTGGTCGTCACCTTTCCGCCAGGCGGCAGCAGCGATGCCGCAGCCCGCATCGTCGCGCCGCGCCTGGCTGAAAAGCTGGGGCAGCCGGTGGTGATCGACAACCGCCCCGGGGCGGGCGGTGGCGTGGGCCTGGAGCTGGTGGCCAAGTCGCCGGCCGATGGCTACACCATCGTGCTGGCTTCGGCCGGCGGACTGACCGCCAACCCCAGCCTCTACAAGAAGCTCGGCTATGACCCGGCGCGCGACTTTGCGCCCATCACCACCTTTGGCACCAGCCCCTTCGTGCTGCTGGCCAGTACCCAGCTGGCTGCCTCCAATGTGAACGACTTGCTCAAGCTGGTCCGCAGCCAACCGGGGCGACTGAGTTATGCCTCCGGCGGCAATGGCACGGCCATGCATCTGTCGGGCGAGTTGCTCAAGTCCATGGCCAAGGTGCATATTGTTCACATCCCCTACCGCGGCAGCGGCCCTGCGCTGATGGCGGTGGTCGGCGGCGAAACACAGCTGGCGATTGCCGACATCACCACGGCGGCGGCGCAAATCAAATCGGGCCGGGTCAAGGCCCTGGGTGTGCTCAGCAAGAGCCGCTCGCCGCTTGCGCCCGATATTGCGCCACTGAGCGAGTCTGGCTTGCCCGGCTATGAGTCTGTGGGCTGGTTCGGCATCCTCGCGCCGGCCGGCACGCCAGCGGCCATCGTGCAACGCCTCAATGCCGAGATCACCGCCGTCCTGAAGTCCTCCGAGGTGCGCGAACGCTTTGCTGCAGCCGGGCTGGAGCCGCTGCCGAGCACCCCCGAGGAGATGGCCGACTTCATGAAATCCGAGTCGGTGAAATGGGCCCGGGTGATCAAGGAGTCGGGGGCATCGGTGGACTGAAAAGCCTGAGCCCGATCACACCGCGCTGCGCTTGAGGCCCAAGGTCCTTTGTAGCAGCGCTACCACCGCGATCATTTCGGGGATGCGTTCGGTGAACACCTCCACTGCTGCGAGCATGGACTGACGCAGCTCGGCCGGGCATGGCGCCGGGGCGGGCCAAAGACGGGCCATTTCAGCCGCGTGGACGCTGGCCTGCTGCCGCAGTTGCTCGGCGGCAGCGTCGATGCGCGCGAACGCCGGTGGAACGATCAAGCTGGCCAGAGCCAAAAGTGGCGGCCGGCTGGCCAGTTGTCGGTAGTAGCTGGGCACAAAGGCTGCATCAGGCACCATCTGCCCGCGCTGGCTCAGGCTCTGCAGCAAGGCCATCAACTCGGGCGGGGCCTTGTGCAGATCGATCATCGGCAGCAGCGGGCCCAGCGCTGCAGGCGGCTGCCAGGGCGCTGAGGCACCGACCTGCGCGGCCGAAGGTGCAAGCAGGGGTGCAGCCGCAAGGCCACCGCCACCGCCACCATCTTGTAGACGCAAGGCAATCAGCCG
>JBILDR010000042.1:0-19568 GCA_044352515.1 Polaromonas sp. | reverse complement strand
GTCGGCCCGCGAGCAAGCCAGCGCCAGCCCACGCAGATGGCGCACCACCTTGGGCTCGAGCGCCCGCAAGCTGGCATAAATCACCAAGGCGCGTTCAGCATAGCCCTGCAGCAAGTACAGGTAGGCCAGTTGCGACAGCACCTGGGTCTCGCGGGAGGAAATCGCCATGCCCTGCCCCGACCTCAGCCTTTGAACACCGCGTTGACGTAGTAATGCACCAAGTCCAGATTGGCACGCACCTCCGACAGCAAGCGCTGGGCTTGCTTGAGCACCCGGGTGTCTTCTGGTTGTGTGCCCTTGTCATTGACCAGCCACTGACGAATTTCGTCACGCGCCAGATCAAAAGACTCGGCAAAAGGACCGGGCAGCATCAGATCGGGATCGTCGCTTTCGTCGTCCTTGAGCCAGTCCATCCACTCGCGGTCGGCATTGGAGCCGGTGCGCTCGTCGACCACATGGGCCTGCACCGAATTGAGGCCCATGGGCTTGACCGAGGGCGCCAGCGGATCAGCCACCTTCTCTTCGATCAGCGTCAGCCCCTGACGGAAAGACAGATCGCTCAGTCGGCTGGAATCAATGGTGGCCATGGTGATGGAAGGGTCGGCGGGGTCAGAAAGTCAAGCCCAGCCATTGTTGCAGACTGTGTTCAAACAGTTGGACACTGGCATGCAAATGGGAGGCCTGCAGCCGGTCCATGGGCCAGCGCACCAGCAGAATCAGTTGTGCATCGGCTCCAAATCCACTGCGGGCCAGCTGCAACTCGGGCTCATGGGGCGGACGGCGCCGCAGGTCACAGGCCTGCAACATCGCCAGCACCTGCGCATTGTCCAGGTGCGGCACCGCCACCGTCATATAAAGGAGCAAGTCGCCGCCTGCGGCCTCCATGGAGAGGCGCCGCTGCTCGCCCATGGCCAGATGTATGGCCCCTTGCGGCGGCAGATCCAGTGCGCCGAGCCCAAGGGTGCGGCCGAATTCTTCGATGGCATAAGCGGCGCTCAAATCAGACCCTCCTCGCGGTCTATCGCCTCATCGAGCGCGTTTTGCGCCGCATCGATCAGGCTTTGACGGGCCTCGGGCGACTGAAACACCTGCACCGGCATCTCCCTGAGGGCATTGCGGGCACCGGTAATGAAGTGCACCGCAGCTTCCAACGGTTGCGACATGTTGAATCGCTTACAGATGCTGGTAAAGCGCGAGCCGTCCACCCAACGGTCCGAACTCAGGGCCAGAAGCTCGCTGGTCAGGCTGGTGGGCGAAAACGGCGGCAAGCCGTGGCGCTCACTGAGGGTCTGCGAGATGTCGTCACACAAATCAATCACCGTGCTGATTACCTTCAGATGGGACAGATCGGTCATCACCGACTGCAGCCGCACCGGATCGCCCGATGGCCGCGCCGCCGCCAGGTCCAGCCCCAGCGATTGCCGGGTGGTCTCCAGCAAGGCTGAAAAATCGCCGCCCTGCCCCTTGGGCTGCATGTCCAGCAGGCGACGCAAGGTGTCATTGACCGCGCCCTGGCCCAGCACCACATCGCGGTAAGTGCTGCGAAACTGCGCTGCCTGCTCCGGGGTCAGGATGCGGGTGGCTTCAAAGGTATTGATATCGGCGCGAATGTCGCCGCCATGCTCGGCCAGCACCTCGGCAGCAGCCTCGCGCAGCGCCTCCGCGCCGCGCCCGCCTGGGTCGACGCCGACTCGGCCCTCATCAATCAGGTCGGCCGCCTCCAGCAAGGCCAGGTACTGCTCGCAGGCGGTGCCGCCGCCCTCACGGGCCTGGCGCTTGACCTGACCGGGTTGCTGCAAAGCCCCACGGGCCAATTGCTGCGGCTGTTCAGGCTGCTGCTCAACCCCGGCCATGGCCATCATCATGGCCACCCGCTGGGCGCGGGTCAGGCTGGCCAGGTCGCGCCCATTGTCACTCTTGCGCTCCTTGATGGACTTTTCCTGCGCCTTACCTGCCAAGGACTGGGTCAACTCCTCGGCCGCATCGCTCAGGGTGGACGAAACATCGGGCAGCAAGGTGGTCTGCCCCACCTGCCCACTGGAGGCGGCAGGCGCAAACCCAGCCGCGCCGGTCTGCGTAGAGGGAACAAACGACTGGATGCTGGACATGCGAGTCAAGGAAGGTCGAAAAAAATTGTAACGAGTTTATGCACAAAATGACCTTTTGTCTGATAAATTTACAGTCTAATGAGCTTTAAGGGCCTGGAGCCCCGGGAACGCACTCATGGACGATGCAGATTTCAAACAATTGGCCGAAGAAACCCGCAGCCTTTTGGAAGAAAACAAGGCGCTGATGCAAAAGCAGGAAGAGGTCTTTGCGGACCTGAGGCAAGCCATGGCCGATGAGCTGGGCTGCTCGATCTGGGACCTGGAAAACATGCTCGAGCGGGACCTGCCTGCCGAGGAGCGCCAGCAATTGGAGGCTCAGGCACGAGAACTCCTGCAGCAGGCCGCGCCAGCCATCAGCGAGTTTGAAGCCCCCGAGCCGGAACCCACTCCCCACTTTGGCATGGGCGGCATGCCCGTGCCTGGCACGCCGCGACCGCGGCGGCGCCTGGTCTAAGTCCAGTCCTGATTCCACACCCAGAGATTCAAGGAGATCCCAATGACCCAAATCACCAACAACCCAACGACGATTGCGCGCGGCTTTGCCGTCGACAGTGACCTCAAGACGCTCAACCAGGACGTCAACGCGGCGGCGGCCGGCAAATCAACCGCCAGCGTGCAATTCATGGCCATGAAATTGGCCATGCTGCTGATGAATGCCAACCAGGACCGCCTGGCCACCCGCCTGAAGGAAGCCACCACCAACCTCAACGGCATGACCGCGGCCAACCAGATGAAAGAGGACCTGACCAACCTCAAGGGCCTGCGCACCAACAACTCCATCAAAGACACCGACAAGATGGGCAGCTACTCCACCGACACCGCCAACTTCTATGAAAAGGCGAAGACGGCGGGTATCTCTTTTTCCGACGCAGAAGCGACAGCCTGGAAGAGCGGAAACGTGACCAAGGCCGACATCGACACCCTGGACTCACGGGTCAAAACCAAGCAAGACGCCTTCTCCAACACCTCGCAGGCCGACAACATGGAGATGCAAAAACTCAACACCCTGATCGGCCAGTTCACCAACATGGGCATGACCATGCTGGACAACTACAAGGAAACCGCCAACAGGATCTTCCGCTAAACACGGCAGCGCCAAGCCAGCCCCCAGCAGCCCTGAGCAGCATGAACATCGACGACGATCCGGACCTGGCCGCAGCGCAGGCATTTGCCAAGCGCCTGGAGGCCCATCTGCGTTCGGGCGGCACCATGGCGCAGTGGTTGAACATTGCGCCCGAAGACCTGCAGGCCATGTATGCCCTCGGTGGCTTCTTCTACGAACGCGAGGAGTACGACAGCGCCCTGCGCATCTACACCCTGCTTCAAATGGCCAACCCCTACGAGCGTCGCTTCATGATCGCTTGCGGCATGACGCGCCAGATGCTAAAGCAGTATGACGAGGCGATCGGCCAGTATGCGCAAGCCCTGCTTTTCGACTTTGACGATCCCCTGCCCAGCTTTCACACGGCTGAATGTCTGCTGCACAAAGGCCAGCCAGCCGACGCCCTGATGGTGCTGGCCATTTGCCTGCGGCGCACCCAGGGCCCCGAGCATGCCGAGTTGCGCGAGCGAGCCACGCAATTGCGCCAACTGATCGAATCGGCACGCCCCGCTGCTCAAAAGGCCAAGACATGAATATGAGCGTCGGCGCTGGTGCTGTGCGCCTCACCCAGGAATTGCCCAGCCTGCCAGACGGCACACCAACGGGCGCCGCGCAGGGGCCAGCTGCAGCTGGCAACCTGGGCGGCTTTGAGGCCCGCTCGGCCTTTGACCGGGCCTGGGACAACAACATCGTCCCACCCAACATCAAGCCGCGGCCGCCGATGTGGGCGCTTCAGCTCGAGGGCAACACTGAGCTGGTGCGCCAAGTCAACGAGCTGCTTTACTCCAAAACAGCATCCCCCACCGACATCCTGAGCGTGATGGACCTGATGAAGGCCAAGATCATGGAGCTGGCCATCGACGGTGAGACCATGGCCCTGGCCGACATGACCAAGCGCATCGAGAACAACCAGAAATTGCGCGAAAAGGAGATGGCGATCGCCAAGGAAAAGGCCCAGGTCGCGGAGAAAAACAAAGAGTGGACCAACTTTGTAAACATCCTCAAGTCAGTTGCTTCGGTCGTGGCGAGCGCGGTCGCCATCGCAGCGGGTGCACTCATGATCGCCACCGGCGTGGGCGCGGCCCCCGGCGCGATCATGATGGCCTACGGGGTGTACTCGCTGGTCAACTCAACCATGGACTTGGTCGATGCGATACGAACCTCGCAGGGCAAGGAGCCGATAGGCTTTCGCCTGACGGTGGGCGAGCTGGCCGCCTGGATCGCCAAGAAGGCCGGCGCCGACGAAGAGACCCAAGCGTACTGGCGCGTGGGCGCCGAGCTGGCGCTGGCAGTAATTGTGACGGTAGCCACGCTGGGCACAGCCGGGGCCTCTGCCTCGGCCAGCGCCGCAGCCAACATTGCCAAGGCCGCTGAGGCCACCACCAAAGTGGCCAAGGCCGCTGAGGCCAGTGCCAAGCTGGGCAGGCTCCTGGGCATGGGTGCCAACATCGTCAAGGGCAGTGCGGAGATCGCCAGCGGCATCATGACCATCCAGAACGCCAAGCTCAAATACGAGCAAGCCGAGATCAAGTCGCGGCTCGATCAGCTGCAGACTCTGCTCGACAAGCTGCAAGCCGATGTCGAGAAGTCCCAGGAGCTGCTCAAAACCCTCAACGAAACCCTGATGGGGATCTGGGATGTCGCTGCCGAGCGGCTGCAGGTACTCAGGGACGCCGACCGCCGCGTCTGGGGCGGCGGCCGCGGCAACATGGTGTGAACAAAACCGAGGAAAAACCATGAACGGAATCACCGAAGCACGCAGCTACACCCCCGTACCACTGCCGGGAAGCGGGCCGCTCGAGACTGCTCAAGGCGCCTCAGTGGCTGCGGCCAGTGGCCAACCGGCCGCCCCTTTTGTCTTTGTCAACGGTGAGCCGCCTCCTGATGTGCGCCTCTTGCCGCCGGGCAGCATGACCTCCGGGCTGAAAGCACCCAGCGTGTCGGCAGAGCAGTGGCTCAACCTGGCCAGCAAGGTGCAGGGGCAGTTTGATGCCGTTGACTTCGGACAGATCAGCACCGTCACCGAGGCCATGTCGGCACAGGCACAAATCTTCGCCATGCAGGACGTGCTGATCAAGCTGATGATCTTGATGCGCTCGGACGCCATGAAAAACCGCGACGACGAGCTCAAGCTCATGATCGAGCAGAAAACTCAGGCGATTGCCAAGTCCCTCGACGCCGCCAAACTAGAGTTGACTGCCGGCATCGTGCAAGGCGCGAGCCAGATCGTCTCGGGTGGCTTTTCCTTCCTTGGCGGGCTCAAGGGTGAGGGCTTGCAGACCAGTGGTGTGGCTGTAGGCAAGTTCAGCGGCGTCGGCACGTCGGCCGGCGGAGCCTTGAACATCGGCGCGGCAGTCTTGAATTACGGTGCGGCCACAGAGCGGGCCGCGCAGCAAAGATTGGAGCTCGGCTCCGAAGCGGCCAATGCCCGCATGCAGCAGGCGATCGAGCGCATGAACACCTTTCGCGACATCATGAAATCCATGATCGATGCGCAACTGACGATGCAGCGCGATCTGGTCGACGCGGCCAAGCGGTCTTTTGCCTGAAACAGTACCGAGCCGCAGCCGTCTGTTGAACCCATCGAACCAGCCCCGTCCATGAACGCCTCCCCAGCCACCTCGCCCGCCACAGAACTGAGCCAACTGCTGGCCGCCGCCCGCCTGCCCGACATTCCGCCGCCCGAGACCCTGGAAGCCCTCTACGGCCTGGGCTACCGCTGCCTGGAGGCGGCCGAATATGACAAGGCGCGGGCCGTCTTTGAGGTGTTGCAGCGCATGCAGCCCGACCGCTGTGACTTTGTGGCCGGCGTGGGGCATGCCGCCTTTGGCCAAGGCGATGCCGAGGTGGCGCTGCAGCAATTTATCTTGGCCACCGAGCTTGAACCGAACAACGCCGGCCTGATGATCGGACTCGGACGTGCCTACCGCGCCCTGGGCCTGGCCGGCCACGCCCAGCTGGCACTGGAAATGGCCGAGACCATGGCCGGCACGGCCGATCCGGCCAATGCCAATCTGGCCCGGGCCTGCCTGGCCCTGATGGGGGTCCGATGAACGCCAGTCCGGTACTTCAAAGCGAGGACGTGCGCCTTTTGACGCAACTGGGCATGGTGGGTGCGGGCGCCGGCATCAAAGATGCGACCGAGGCACTGTTTCGCGGCCTGATGACCTTGCGGCCGCAGCGCGACTTTGCTTACATCGGACTGGCCAGCCTGCACCTGAACCAGCGCCGCCCCGAGGAGGCGGTGCGCGTCCTCGAGCAAGGGCTGCGCGTCATGGCCAGCGGCCAGGCCGAAGACAGCGACCTCGCCATGGTGCAGGCCTTTCTGGGTCTGACCTTGATCATGAGCAAACGCACTGCAGAGGCCATGGCCCTGCTCAAGACCCTGTTGGCCAACAGCCAACACGAACCGGCGCTGCGCATGGCCCGCGGCCTGATGGGCCTGCCGGTGGCGCCGCAGCAGCAACACAGCACGCAGGAGATCGCATGATCGACGCACTCACCACATCAGGCACCGCCGTCGCCGGCAACTCGGTGGCCACCGGCGGCTTGCCGGCGCAGGCTGACTTCAAGGACGTTGAGCGCTTTCGCGCCGCCATGATGGCGCCGCAAGACCCGGCGCCTCAGGCCACGCTGCAGCCAGCGCCCATGGCGGCCGAGGCTGCCCCGCCCACACCCCCGGCTGTACCAGCTGCCCCCCTGCCCTCGCCGCTGATGGTGCTGCCCAGCGCTGTCCCGCCAGCGGCGCCGGCCGCATTGGCGGCACCCACACTGCCCGCATTGCCTGCAGCATCCAGCACGCCTGTGCTCAACGGTAAGCCGGCCGGCAGCCTGGGCGAGACCATCTTGAACGCCATGAATGATTTGTCAGCCGACACCCGCCAACGCTTCGACCAGGTCGGGCACTTGCTGGCCAAGCCGGATCTGAACATGTCCGACCTGATGTCACTGCAATTTACCCTGCTGCAGACCAGCGTGCAGTTTGAGATCGCCAGCAAGGGCATCAGCAAGGTGACCCAAAACCTCGACTCCATCCTCAAGACCCAATGATGACCTTCGACACCCTGCGCCGGCTCGCACTGAGCTTGCTGACCTGCCTGACCCTGGCCGCCTGCGGCGCCAAGGTCGACATCATGGCCTCCATCGCCGAATCGGACGCCAACGAAGTCATCGCCGCCCTGGCCAATGTGGGCATCACCGTCACCAAGGTGGCCGGCAAGGACGGCGTCGTGGGCATACAGGTTGCCCAGAAAGACACCGCCCGGGCCATCGACACCCTGCGCCAGCTGGGCCTGCCACGTGAGTCCTTCACCGGCATGGGCCAGGTGTTTCAGAAAAGCGGGCTGATCTCCTCACCCCTGGAAGAGCGCGCCCGCTACCTTTACGCCTTGTCGCAGGACCTGTCGGCCACGCTGACCCGTATCGACGGCGTGATGTTTGCACGGGTCCACCTGGTCTTGCCCGAAAAAGGCAGCGCCCTGGACAAGGACTCGCCCTCCTCGGCTGCGGTGTTCATCAAGCACAGGCAGCAGTTTGACCTGGAGATGCTGCAGCCCCAGGTGCGGCGGATGGTGGTCAACAGCATTCCTGGCCTGACGGCCGAGCGCGTCTCCATCGTGCTCGTGCCCAGCGCGGTCGACGCCAGCGCCAACAAGGCACCGGCCATGAGCAGCGTCTGGGGCATGTCCGTGAGCAGCGACGCCGCCACGTCGCTGACCGCCGTGCTCTGGGGCTTGGTTGCGGCCCTGCTGCTGGCCCTGCTGGGCGCAGCAGTTCTGGCCTGGCGCCTCAAGGGCCGGCCCGCCGCTGAGCAGCCGCCCAGCGAGGCGCAGGCATGAGCCTGGCCCAAGGTCTGCTGAGCTGGCCGCAGGAGGTGGCGCAGCAAGTGCACGCCGCGCTGTTCCTGCCGGCGGCCGACTTGCACCCACAGCGAGCCCGCGTTCTGGTGCCCAAGCCGCTGTGGACGCTGTCACCGGCACGCCTGTCCGAGGCGCTGGCCATGCCGGCGGCCTGGCAGGAGTTCGACGGCCGCCGCCTGCCGCACCGGCTGGCCCTGCTGCCGCGGGGCGTCATCACCCGGGTGGCCTGGAACCTGGGCCTGCTACTGAGCGCGGCGCAGCTGCGCCGCGTGGTGCTGCGCCGCGAGCTGCAACTGCTGGAGCAGCAAGGCCTGGATGCCAGTGCTTGGGAGCTGGTCTTCAAAGCCGACAAGGTAGCGGCCTTGGCCGACCTGGGCCCGCTCGAACAGTGGGCGCAAGCGATCGCCGAGCGCGGTGAGCGCAGCCTGCTGGCTGTGGCCCAAGAGATGGGCGGCGCCCTCGGCCAGCGCCTGAACTACAAACTGGCCCCCGATCAAAGCCCCGCCGCTGCGGCCGCGCCCGAACTGCTCAATCTGGCCTACACCGCCGCAGTGCAAGCCTGGTCCGATCAGTGGGACAGCTGCCTGTCGCAGGCCTGAGTCAAGAACCCAACCGCAGACCGACATGAGCTTCATCCGCATCCTTCGCCCCGACGGCCTGCTGCCGGGCACCGACCCGCAACAGCTGGTCTTCAGCCCCGAGCAGGTCCAGGCCTGGCAAGACGCCCAGCAACTGCTGGCGCAGGCCCGCCAGGAGGCCGAGCGCATCCGCGCCGAAGCGGTGCAAGCCTATGAAGACGAAAAGCAGCGCGGCTACGAAGAAGGCGTGGCCATGGCACGCATGGACGAGGCCGAACGCCTGATTGAAAACGCCACCCGCACCGTCGACTACTTTGCCGGCATCGAACAAAAAATCGTCGCCCTGGTGATGAACGCGGTGCGCCGCATCATGGCCGACTTTGACGACACCACCCGGGTGCTGGCGGTGGTGCAAAGCGGCTTGTCGGTCATGCGTAACCAAAAGCAGCTCACGCTGCGCCTGTCGCCCGAACACGCCGCCACCGTGCGCGAGCGGGCCCAGCACCTGCTTGAGCGCTTTCCCGGCGTGGGCATGATGGACATCGTGCCCGACAACCGCCTCAAGGGCGATGCCGCCATTCTCGAGAGCGAAATGGGCGTGGTCGAAGCCAGCGTCGAGCTGCAGCTCAAAGCCATCGAGCAGGGCTTTACCAAGCTGCTGGGCAGCCGGATCTGATCGTCATGAAAAACTTCGACTACGTCACCGACATGATGGAGCTGGCCATCGAGGACACGCCCACCTTGGCCATCAAAGGCCGGGTGACGCAGGTCATCGGCACCATCATCAAGGCGGTGGTGCCGGCGGTCAAAGTCGGGGAGGTCTGCATCCTGCGCCAGCCTGGCGAGGACTTCGAGATGAAGGCCGAGGTGGTGGGCTTTCTCAAGGACGCCGCGCTGCTGACCCCAATTGGCGATATGTACGGCATCTCGGCCACCACCGAAGTCATGCCCACCGGCCGCGCGCACATGGTGCCGGTCGGCGACGGACTGCTGGGCCGGGTGCTCGATGGTCTGGGCCAGCCCATGGACTTTGAAGAGCGCGGCCCGCTGGAGGCCGACCGCTTCTACCCGGTGTTTGCCGAAGCGCCCGACCCGATGAAGCGGCGCGTCATCAAAGACCCGGTGCCTCTGGGTGTGCGCGCCATCGACAGCCTGCTGACCTGCGGCGAGGGCCAGCGCATGGGTATCTTCGCGGCAGCCGGCGGCGGCAAGTCCACCCTGCTGGGCATGCTGGTCAAAGGCGCGGCGGTGGACGTGACCGTGATTGCCCTGATTGGCGAGCGCGGCCGTGAGGTGCGCGAGTTCATCGAGCACGAACTCGGCGAGGAAGGCCGGCGCAAGGCGGTCATCGTCTGTGCCACCTCGGACAAGTCCTCGATGGAGCGCGCCAAGGCCGCCTATGTGGCCACCGCCATCGCAGAGTACTTCCGTGACCAGGGCAAGAAAGTGCTGTTCCTGATGGACTCGGTCACCCGCTTTGCCCGCGCCCAACGCGAGATCGGCCTGGCCGCTGGCGAGCCGCCCACCCGCCGCGGCTACCCGCCTTCGGTGTTTGCCACCCTGCCCAAGCTGATGGAGCGGGTCGGTATGAACGACAAGGGCTCGATCACCGCGCTCTACACCGTGCTGGTCGAAGGCGATGACATGACCGAGCCGATCGCCGACGAGACCCGCTCCATCCTGGACGGCCACATCGTCCTCTCGCGCGCGCTGGCCTCGGCCAACCACTACCCGGCCATCGACGTGCTCGCCTCGGCCAGCCGGGTTCAGAACAATGTGATCCAGCCCGAGCACAAGAAGGCGGCCGGCCGCATGCGCGAGCTCATGGCCAAGTACGCCGATGTGGAGCTGCTGGTCAAGATTGGCGAATACAAGCAAGGCAGCGACAAGCTGGCCGATGAGGCCATCGGCAAGATCGAAGCCATACGCAGCTTTCTCAAGCAAGGCACTAAAGAGCGCATCGCCTTCGACGAAACCACCGCCAAGCTCGGCGAGATCACCGGCGTGCGCTGAAGGTCACTCACCATGAAAATGATTGACGAGTTGCTGTTCATCAAGGAGTTTCGCGAGCGCAAGGCCGAGACGGAATTGCAAAAGTCGCGTGTGCGCCTGAGCACCGCCGCCCAAGCCGAGCGCGACGCCGAAACAACCCTGCAGGACTTCATCGCACACGCCACGGCCGAAGAACTGCGCCTGTTCCAGGACCTGTGCAGCCGCATCGTCAAGCTGCGCGACATCAACGATGTACACACCGAAGTGGCTGCCCTCAAGCAACAGGAGATGAGCCACGCCGAAGAACTCAAAGCGCGCCAGCAGCAGCACGTGCAGGCGCGCGAGAACTTCGACACCAGCACCCGCAAGATGCGCGACGCATCGACAGCCCGCGAGAAATTCGTGGAATTGGCGCGCAACTTCCACATTCTGGAGACGCGCGAAGCCGAGCGCAAAGAAGAACTCGAGCTTGAAGAGGTCGCCTCCATCGTGCGCGAGCGTGAAGAATGGAGCGGGGAGGCTGCATGACCGAGCGCAGCGTACAACTGCATCTGCGCACCCCGACGGAGCGTCAGGACTTTGGCATGGGCGCCGGCGGCTCGCAAGGCACGCCGGACTCGCCCACCGACGGCAGCGCCGAGCGCTTCAAGCAGGCCATGAAGGCCTCAGACCTGGCGCCGCAAGCGCCTCTGCCCGGCGAGCAGGCCGGCAAGGCCGTGGCCAACCCCATGGGCTTGTTCGGCGCTGCAGTGCCGGTGGCCGCGCCCGGTGTACACCCTGGCGTGATGAATCTGCTCAAGGACAGCCTCAAAGGTCTGCAGGTGGGGCAGGAGCAGCGCGGCGTGCGCATGGAGCTTGACGACGCGCTCTACCCGGGCACCGCTGTCTCGGTGTTTGAAGACGCCGGCGCCTGGGTGGCCGAATTTCATTGCCGCCAAATCGAGGCCTACCGCGCCCTGGCTGAGCCGGCGCAGGAGATGGCGCGCCGCCTGGCCGACGAACTTGAACGCGACGCGCTGTGGCGCGTCATCGACGAATCCGATGGACCGGTCGCTGAAGGCGACGCGGACCACACCACCGAGGCCTTCGCCTCAGCTCCGCAAGGGTAGCCATCTTGAGCCGACCACTGACCTTTCCCCGCCTGACCCGCAGCGAAGCCCAGGCCCTGGCCTCCCTGGCCACCCAGGGGCCCGGCCACCTGCTGGACGCCCTACCGGCCGGGCAGTCGGGCCGCCTGCGCCTGGCGCCGCTGCCGCCGGGGCAGGATCTGCAGCAAGCCCAGGGCAGCCAGCGCCTGCACCTGGAATGGGCCGGCGGCCAAATGGCGCTCGACCTGGCCCCCTGGGTGATCGACCGCTGGCTACTGATGACCCTGGACGTGGCCGAGTCAGCCACCCTGCCCGCGCCGTTTCGCCAAGCAGCCCTCGACCATGTGATCGCCTGGGTTGCGCAGGCCCTGGGCGGCAGCGGCCGTGGCCCGGCCCAGCTGCTGCGCACCGAGCCAGCCCCGGCGGCGCGCCCGGCCGAGGCACCGCACGCCCTGGCGGTGGACCTGGAGTTGGCCGAGGGGCTGACCCTGCCGGCGGTGCTGCATGTCGACAGCATGGCCTTGATGCTGGTCGGCTCCCTGGTGCAGGACGCGCCCGCCAGCGACGATGCACCGGCCATGGACGAGCTGCCGGTGCCGCTGCAGCTTTGCATAGGCCAGAGCCTGGTGCCGGTGCAACAGCTGGCCCAGCTGCGCCAGGGCGGTCTGGTGATCATGAGCGAATCGTTCATGCAGGACGGCCCCGGTCTGCAACTGCGCGCCGCCAGCGGCCACCGCCAGCACTGGTGCCTGAGCGCACGCATCGATGGACCCCAACTTCAACTTCTTTCCGCAGCCACCATCATGAACACCCCCCACAACGCGCCCAGCGACAACGACGACGCCATTGGCTCTCTGGACGACATGCCCGTCCTGCTGAGCTTTGACCTGGGCCACAAGACGGTCAGCCTGGCGCAGCTGCGCCAGCTGGGCGAAGGCCAGGCCCTGCCGCTCGACAGGCCGGTGCAGTCGGGCGTGACCATCCGCGCCAATGGCGCTGTGATCGGCCAGGGCCAGTTGGTCGATATCGACGGCCAGCTCGGCGTGCTGGTCAGCCAACTGCACACGGCTGCGGCCAAGAACGGGTAACGATGTCTCCCGTCGGTTTCGACCCGATCTCGCTGGCCATCGCATTTGCGCTGCTGGCGCTGCTGCCCACCGTGGCGGTGGTGGGCACCACTTTCCTGAAGCTGACGGTGGTGATGTCCTTGCTGCGCAACGCATTGGGCATACAGCAGATCCCGCCCAATTTGGCGCTCTATGGGCTCTCGCTCATCTTGTCGGTCTACATCATGGCGCCGGTGGGCGCTTCGATGCACGAGGAGTTTCTCAAGCAGCCCCAGACCACCCAGTCGGTCGAGCGCATGGTCAATGCCGTCACCCGTGGCGCCGAGCCGCTGCGCGGCTTCATGCTCAAGCACTCGAGCCGCGAGCAGCGCGATTTTTTTCTGAAGACTGTGGGCGACCTGTGGAGCCCGGAGATGGCCGCCAAGGTCAAGTCCACCGACTTCCTCGTCCTGCTGCCGGCCTTCATGATCACCGAGCTGACCGAGGCCTTCAAGATTGGCTTTTTGCTCTTCATGCCCTTCGTGGTGATCGACCTGATCGTCTCCAACATCTTGCTGGCCATGGGCATGATGATGGTCTCGCCGACCATGATCTCCATGCCTTTGAAGCTCTTCCTGTTCGTCATGGTTGACGGCTGGACGCGGCTGATCCGCGGCCTGATCCTCACCTACACCTGATGCCATGAACGGAAACGATGTTGTTGCCTATGTGGTGCAGGCCCTGTACCTGACCCTGGTGCTGTCCATGCCGGCCATCGCGGTGGCCGCCATTGTGGGCACGCTGTTTTCGCTGTTGCAGGCCCTGACCCAGATCCAGGAGCAGACGCTGTCGTTTGCCATCAAGCTCATCGCGGTGGGCCTGACCCTGTTTTTGACCGCCTCCTGGCTCGGCGGCGAGCTGATGCTCTACACCCAGGCCATCTTCGACAACATCCCGCAGGCCACGCGCTAAGCCCCCAGAACCATGGAACTGTTTGGCCCCTTCAACTACGACCAGCTCAAGAGCCATCTGCTCCAGCTGGCCGTGGTGCAGGCACGCCTGATGCCGCTGTTTCTGCTGATCCCCTTCATGAACCGCTCCATGGTGCCGCGCACCGTGGCCATGGCCGTGGCCACCGGCCTGGGGCTGATCGTGGTACCGGCCATGCCCGACCTCAGCCGCGCGCAAACCGACCCGCTGTTTGTCGCCCTCTTGTTCAAGGAGGCGGTGATCGGCCTGGTGCTGGGCTATGTGGCCGCCATTCCCTTTTGGACCATGGAGGCCATCGGCTTTGTGATCGACAACCAGCGCGGCGCGAGCATGGCCGCCACCATCAATCCGATGACTGGGCACGACACCTCGCCGCTGGGCATCTTGTTCAACATGGCCTTCATCACCTACTTCCTGGTCGGCGGTGGGCTGAACATCTTGCTGGGCCTGATCTTCGACAGCTACCGCCTGTGGCCGCCGCAAAGCTACTGGCCGACCTGGAATCCCGAGGCGGCCGATCTGCTGCTGACCCAGCTCAACCGCTTTGTCGCACTGGCCCTGCTGCTGGCCGCGCCGGTGCTGCTGGCCATGTTCCTGGCCGAACTGGGGCTGGCCTTGGTCAGCCGCTTCGCGCCGCAGTTGCAGGTGTTCTTCCTGGCCATGCCCATCAAGAGTGCACTGGGCATTCTGGTGCTGGTGGTCTACGGCAGCACCTTGTTCGACTACAGCCTGGCGCCGCTGCGCACGCTCGGCAGCTGGCCGCAGCAACTCAACGAGGTCTGGCGCGCGCCAGGGCAGTGAGAGCGCCATGAGCGAAAAGACCGAACAACCCACCGCCAAAAAGCTGCGCGAAGCGCGCGAGCGCGGCGAGGTCGCCAAAAGCAAGGACTTCACCCAGACCGCGCTGATCATGGCCTTTTTCGCCTACATCGTGGCCAACGGCCAGAGCATCACCGAGCAAATCGGCCGCCTTATCCTCATGCCCATGCCCTACATCGGCCTGGACTTCGGCCAGGCCATCAGCACCCTGGTCGAGGACATGCTGCGCGAGGCGGTCAGCTTGCTGCTGCCGTTTCTGATGATAGGCCTGGGGGTGGGCATCTTTGCAGAGGTGATTCAAACCGGCGTGCTGATTTCCTTCAAGGCGGCCATGCCTTCGGCCAAGAAGCTCAACGTCATCAGCAACGCGGCCAATATGTTCTCCAAGAAGAACCTGATGGAGTTCCTCAAGTCCCTGATCAAAATCGCGGTACTCAGTGCCGTGGTGTACTACTTGATCCTGGGCAGCCTGCCGGCACTGATGTATGTGCCGGCCTACGACATCGCCAACTTCGGCCAGATCGTCGGACAGTTGCTCAAGGTCATGATCATCTACACCGGCCTGGCCTACACCGTGCTTTCGCTGGCGGATCTGGCTTGGCAGCGCTTCCAGTACACCAAGGGCCTGATGATGAGCAAGGACGAGGTCAAGCAGGAATACAAGGGCATGGAGGGCGACCCCCACATCAAGAGCCAGCGCAAGGCCCTGCATCAGGAAATGATGCAAAACGACTCGGTGCAGCAGGCCAGCCAGGCTTCGGTGCTGGTGACCAACCCGACCCACCTGGCCGTGGCCATCAAGTACGAAGAGGACGACCACCCCCTGCCCCTGGTGACCGCCATGGGCGAAGGCACGCTGGCCCAGATGATGATCGATGCGGCCATCGCCGCCGGTGTGCCGGTGATGCAAAACATCCCGCTGGCTCACGCCCTGTTCGATGAGGCCAGCGTCGACCAATACATCCCCAGTGACCTGATCGAGCCGGTTGCAGCCGTGCTGCGGCTGGTTCAGGACCTGCGCAGCGAAGGCCGCTCGCTGACCGACCCCTTCCCCATGGACCTGGGCGAGCCCCTGAAGACCGGCGAAAAGCC
This sequence comes from Polaromonas sp., assembly GCA_044352515.1. Classification (GTDB taxonomy): domain Bacteria; phylum Pseudomonadota; class Gammaproteobacteria; order Burkholderiales; family Burkholderiaceae_C; genus Polaromonas. The sequence goes on along the minus strand of JBILDR010000042.1, from coordinate 3,894 downwards.
GAGAGACCCGACATGAACCTTATTGAACGCTGGGCCGAGTACATGGAGCTAGGCCCCTTGAGCAACAACCGGCGCCTGGCCCTCACCCTGGACCGGGTGCGGGTGCACCTGCTCGAGATCCACCCCGGCCAGGTGATCGTGCAGGCGCGCCTGTGCGACCTGCCGCTGCAAACCACGCAGCGCGAACGCACCATCGAGCGTGCCGGTCAGATTGCGCTGGCGCGCTTGCAGACCAGCGCCAGCGTGCTGACCGTCGACGAAGATCAATCGGCCTTCTGGCTGCAACAACGTGTGCAAGGCAGCGACCTGCAGACCCTGGAGCGGGCCGTTGAAGGCCTGGTCAATGACATCGAACTTTGGAGAGCCGCCCTGTGAACACCCTCCCCCGCGCCTGGCCGCACCGTCTGGCCTGTGGCCTTTTTGCGCTGAGCCTGCTCGGCACAGCTCAGACCAGCCAAGCTGGCCCGCCGCCCTGGCCTGAGGCTGCCTTTAGCTATTACGCCGAGAGCCAAGCCCTGGGCAAGGTCCTCGGGGAGTTTGCCGCCAGCTTTAACCTGACGCTGCAGTCCACCGCAGCGCTGGAGGACAAGGTCACCGGCCGCTTCAACGTCAAAAACCCCAGCGAATTCATAGACCGCCTGACCGGCACTTACGGCCTGCAATGGTTCACCCATGCGGGTGTACTGCACGTCTCGCGCAGCCAGGACATGGTCATCAAGTCCCTGCCCAGCACCTCGCTGAGCGCCGGCGCCAACATCCGCCAGGTGCTCGGCAGCCTCGGCGTGCTCGAGCCACGCTTTGGCTGGGGCGAACTGCCCGAGCAAGGCGTGGTGGTGGTCTCAGGCCCGCCCGCCTATGTGCGCCTGATCGAAGCCACCCTGGCCGCCCTGCCCAGCGCACCGGGAGGCCAGCAGGTGCGGGTCTTCAGACTCAAGCATGCCGCCGTCGACGACCGCATCATCAACTACCGCGACCGCGAGATCACCACCCCGGGCGTGGCCAACATCCTGCGCAATCTGGTGCTGGGCAGCACCAGCGCCTCGGGCCAGCGCACCGTGGCCATGCCCAATCTGAGCGCGGTCAGCAATGCCAGCCTGGAAGCCGGAGCGGCTGCCGCTGCCGCAGCGCCGGCGGCCAGCGCAGGCGTCCCAGGCCCGCGCACCGGCACGGCAGCCGCCGGGCCCTTTGGGGCCGCCGCCGGCCCAGGCAATAACGTGATCCCGCCTGGCCGCTTTCGGCCCTCGATACAGGCCGATCCCCGCATCAACGCGGTGATCGTGCAAGACGCGCCCGAGCGCATGTCCATGTACGAGCAGCTCATTGCCCAGCTGGACGTGCCCACCCCGCTGATCGAGATCGAAGCCCTGATCATCGACGTCAACACCAGCCGACTCGCCGAACTGGGCATCAACTGGGGCGCGGTGGGCCGCAACCGCAGCGTGGCGGCCGGCTTTGGCAATGTCGCCGAGCAAGTCGGCGCCAACACCCTGTCGCTGGTGGGCAGCGCCCGTGGCGCAGGGGTAACGCCTACCACCGCGGTGGTGACCGGCGCCGACTATCTGGTGGCCCGCCTGCGCCTGCTCGAGCAGCAGGGCGACGCTGCCATCCAGGCCCGCCCCTCCATCTTGACCACCGAAAACCTGGGCGCTGTCATCGACCTGTCGGAAACCCAGTACATCCAAACCACCTCCGAGCGCACCGCCTTGGTCACGCCGATCACCGCCGGCACCACCTTGCGCGTCACGCCGCGCCTGGTGCAAGACGGGGGCGGTCCCAGCATCCGCCTGAGCGTAGACATCGAGGACGGTCAAATCCAAAGTGGCTCCGGCGTGGGCGCCATGCCCTCGATACGGCGCGGCACCGTCAGCACCGAGGCCAGCGTCAAGGGCGACGAGACCTTGCTGATTGGCGGCTACAACTCGCTGCAGACCGTCAAAGGCGTCGACAAAGTACCCCTCCTGGGCGACATTCCCTTGGTGCGCGGCTTCTTCTCTTCGCGCTCGGACACCGTGCAGCGCCGGGAACGCCTGTTCCTGATCCGCTCGTCGCTGGCCTCGAGCTCCTCCCCCATGGCGGTGCGTGTGATTCCGGCCAGTGCACTCGATGCGCCCAAACCCGCCCCCGGCAGCCCCAAACCCTGAACCCCACGGAGACACCATGAGCAGCTACTGCACCTACGCCCCGACCGGTCGCATCGACGCCAGCAATGCCGGCGCTTGCGAGCGCGACCTGCTGGCCCTGATGGAAGCCAGCGGCCCCTCGGCCATCATCGACCTCAGCGGCCTGAGCTACATCAGCTCGGCCGGCCTGCGGGTGCTGCTGGTGGGCGCCAAAACCGCCCGCGCCAAAGGCGGCAAGGCGGTGATCTGCAATGCGCCAGCGACGATTGCCGAAGTACTCAAAATGAGTGGCTTTGACAAAGTCATCCCCCTGCTGGCCGACCGCGCAGCTGCCCAGGCCCAGTTCGGCGGCTGAGCGCGAGCATCATGTCCGAGCCGCTGTTCCAACGCCGCATCACCACCGTCGAGGCCCTGCCCGAGGTGCTCGACGGCCTGGAGACCACAGGTCTGAATGCAGGCTGGGATCCCGCCTTCCAGATGCAACTGGCCCTGGTCATCGAAGAGCTCATGGTCAACGCCCTGGTCCACGGCGGCCAGGAAGCCGGCCAAGCCTGGTCCGAAGTGATTCTGTACGGTGAGGCTGAAGGCGTGAAGGCCGTGCTGCAAGACAACGGCCTGGCCTTCGACCCCTTCTCTCTGGACGCGCCTGATACCGACCTGGACCTGGACAGCCGCGCCATCGGCGGCCTGGGCGTCCACCTGGTGCGCCAAATGACCGAAAGCCAGCACTACGAGCGCGAGGGTGATCGCAACCGGGTCACCCTGTTCAAGCGGCATGAGGCCTGAGCGTCATACAAGCTAGCGATACAAGCATGAGCGGCGTAGCCCCCCTCCATGATCAATTTGGCGCATTGCTCAGAGACTTCTGCAGCGGCCTAGGCCTGCCCATGGACGAGGGGGACCTGGGGATCGAGTTCTCGGTCGAACCCCACACCGTCCTGATCATCTCTGACCCGCGGGACCCCGAGCGCATGCTCGTCGAGGTGAACGTACGGCTTATAGAAGGCCGCCCGCCTGCATTGCTGGCTGCGCTGCACCAGCTCAACGACGCCGCCCGGTTGGAGCACGACTGGGTCATCACGCTCGATGTCACCAACTTGCTGCGCATCCACACCCAGCGCCCCATCGCCCGCTGCAAAGTATCCGATCTGCAAACCCTGCTGGCCGAGGGCATAGATCGGGCGCAAGCCTTGCACGCCCTGTGCGAGAGCCTGCCCGCCGGCGGGGAGTCACTCACGACCGACCTTTCCGAAAGACCAGGCCTGTCCAACATGATCCGCGGCTAAAGCCCTGCCCCCAACGCCGTGCCGCGCAGCGGCACCCCAGGAGTACACCGATATGAACGTCCCGCTGACCGACGCCCCGACCAACCCCCGTTTTGAGTCCTTGCTGGCGGCCTTTGCCAGCCGGATGGGCCTGCCCGCGCCGCGCGAAGGCCTGGGCCTGCAATTGCAGGCCGACCCACTGACCGTGCGCGTGCTGGCCGATGCAGCGCTTGAGGACAGGCTGCTGGTGGAGGTGGACATTGCACCGGCCCAAGACGCGCCGGCACAGGCCCTGGCCCTGCTGCACCGAATCAACCATGTGGCAAGGCTGCGCCACGGCTGGCAAGTCAGCCTCGACGAGGACGACCACATCGTCATGCACACCCAGCGCTCGCTGACCAAAACAGACACCGCTGCGCTGGAAAGCCTGCTGGAGGCCGCGCTCGATCGCGCCACCGACCTGCACGCGCTGTGGCAAAAAACGCTGGCAGCGCTGGAAGCGCAAAACA
>JBILDR010000204.1:0-6068 GCA_044352515.1 Polaromonas sp. | reverse complement strand
GCAAGACGCCCGCCTCATGGAGACCGGCGTTACCAGCGAGCTGTTGCATGTACTCACCCGCGAGGGCGCAGCCGCCGGCATTCAGGCGCAGGTCAATGGCCTGACCGAATTTGTCACCCTCTCGCTGTTGCTGCAGGCCCTGAACGTAGACCCGGGCAAGTCAACCGCTGGCCTTGAATCACAGATCCGCACCTTCATGAACCAGCAGGGCTGGGAATACCGGAAAAAGCAGATCAACGGGATTCGACAAGCAGGCTGGTTTCGGCCCAAGGGTTGGCCATTCCAAGAATCCGAACCTACGCTGGCCCCTGCGCCAGCTAGGCCCTCAATAGCCATGGTCGCGCTCGACGATGAGCCATTCTGACCTCCCTCTCAACCACCACGGACAAGGCGCTCAATGGCGCCTGTGTGCGGGTCTCACGTCCAAAGCGGGCCTGGGACTCGACAACGAGCACGGCAAGAGCCGCTGCCCGCACGCAGGCGCAGGGCTGCGCTGGGTTTTAACCATGCCGTAGTGGCCAAGTGTCCAGGTGTCCACGGCCCCCCATAGAGGGGCTGCGAGGACGGTAAATGGCCAATGGAGCAGGTCGAGCCGCTGCATTGCCTACCTACACCGGGACCTGTCCACATCCAACACCAGCAGGCGCAGGCGTGCACAGGCGCACCTGCGCACACTCGCGCGCGTGCACTCACCCACACCCATTAACCCTCTATTAAAAGGACTGGACAGATGGACACTCCCAAGACCACAGATGAAAAAAGGGCCAAGGTCGAGGCCGACATTGCGCGCATCAGGGCGCAGATGCCACGCACCTACCAGGCCATCCAGGCCAAGGCGGCCGAGGTTGGCAATGCCGCCTACGCCTGGGTCAAGCGGGCCTGTGCGGGCGAGCCCGACCTGTTCTATGCCATGGAGGCGGGGCACGTGGTCGGCGCGCCCTTTGCCCAACCAGACCTGCAGCGCGATCTGGCCCATGCCATGGTCACCTTCGGCATAGATTACCTGGTGGTCTGGCCCGCAGGTCAGGCGCAGCCCAAGGGAGGTGCATGATGGCGCGCATCCAATGGGTCAAAGACCGGCTGGACAACTGGGCACGCTGGTGCCAGCGCCGCGAAAGTGGCGCCCTGGGTTACCCCAGGCAAACCGCCTTCGCCCGGCTCGGTCCCTGCAACAACGTCTGGGGCGCATCAGTGCCCATCGACGAGCTCGACGCATCACTGACCGACAGCGCAGTGCAAACCCTGCGCACCTCGCAGCCTCACCTATTCCTGACCCTGCGGGCCCACTACGTCGAAGGCTACGAAATCAAACGCGTGGCCAGCATCCTCGGCGTAGCCGAATCCACCATCAAAGCCCGCCTGGAAGCTGCCGATTCAGCCCTGGCCCAATGGTTCACCCTGAGAGCGCAAGCCCGCCAGGCCAGCAAGGCCGCATCCGAACAAGCCGCGCTGCGGGTCAGCAAAGTCTGAAGGAGCAAGCGCGATGCACCTGCTCAGGGACTTTTATCAATTAGACCTTTATGGCACATTTCAGGCAGGCTGTGTGACACGTTCCCCCCTGACGCTCACATAGCTTGACGCGAGACCGTCGCCCCTGCCAGCGTTGCCCCCGCTCGCAGGGGCTTTCTATTTGTCCATGGCCAAATCCGCTCCCAAGCCCTGCACGCATCCCGGCTGCGGCGTCCTTGTGCGCGACGGATCTGGTCGCTGCATCAAACACCCCAAGCCCGCTTGGGCCAAGCCGGCCGAGGCGCCCAAGCGGATCACCGGCCGACGGCTGCAGCTGTTGCGCGCTGAGCTATTCCGTCGATCGCCTTTGTGCGCAGAGTGCGAGCGGCAGGGCCGAGTCACACTGGCCAGCCAGCGCGATCACATCAAGCCGCTGACCGAAGGCGGTACGGACACTGAAGACAACGTGCAGGGCTTGTGCGAGCCCTGCCACCAGGGCAAAAGCCTCCAGGAGCGCCTGCAAGGCCAGCGTCGCGCTCGCTCCTGACCGGCCGACCTGGTCGACCTGGCCGAAGGGGGGGGGCGGTCAAATCTTCCCGCCCCTCCACCGGAAACCGATCGGTTCCCCAAATTTTTGTGGGCGCGGGTTTTGGTGGGGGGGTACTCCCCCTGACGGGTGAAGGCGGCTGCTGGTTGAGTCAGAAGTGACCCACAAGTAAGGGTGTGACTTGTAACACCCCGCCGAACAGAGCGCGTCGCCCAACTTATTGAGACAACATGACTGGATCGCGTGGACCACTGCCAAAGCCTGCGGCGCTGAAGTTGCTCGAGGGTAACCCGGGTAAGCGGGCGCTGGACTTGACGGCGGGGGTCAATCCGAAGATTGAGATTCCGTCGGCCCCGCGCCACTTGAGCAAGGAGGCGGCGAAGGAGTGGAAGCGGATCACGCCGCTGCTGGAGGAGCTTGGCCTTATCAGCGGGCTTGACCGGACGGCGCTGGGGCTTTATTGCCAGGCGCAGGGCCGGCTGACGGAGTTGGAGCTGGCGTTCAGCGGCCAGGTCAGGCGGGTGATGGACGATAAGGGCCTGGACTACCCGGCTGCGGTGTATGAGGCCAGCCATGCGGTGACGCCTTCGGGCTATGCGCAGCAGAGTGTGATGGTGCAGCTCATCAAGAGCCACCGGGAGCAGGTGAACCGCTACCTGATGCACTTCGGCCTGAGCCCTGCAGCCCGTGGGCGGGTGCAGGCGTCGAACTACATCGATCCGAATCTAAGCCTGCCGGGCATGGAAGCCAAGCTCGACGGCTTTGCGAAGTTCCGCGTGGTGCCGTGACTCATTACGTGCAGGCCGCCCTGGGCTACGCCCGGGCGGTGGTTGCGGGCAAGATTTCGGCATGCAAATGGGTGCGGCTTGCCTGCCAGCGCCAGCTCGATGACCTTGAGCGCGAGCAGAGCGACGACTGGCCGTGGGTGTTCGATGCAGACCTGGCCAGCCGCCCGTGCGAGTTCATCGAGCTGCTGCCGCACATCAAGGGCAAGTGGGCGCGCGAAGGCCGGCTGATCGAGCTGGAGCCCTGGCAGTGCTTTGTGCTGACCACCGTGTTCGGCTGGCGGCACCGTGAAACGGGATTGAGGCGCTTCCGCGAAGTCTACCTCGAGGTCCCGCGCAAGAACGCAAAGTCGACGCTGTCGAGCGGACTGGCGCTGTTCATGCTCGCGGCCGATGGTGAGCAGGGCGCGGAGGTGTACAGCGCGGCCACCACGCGCGACCAGGCGCGCATTGTGTTTGATGACGCCAAAGCGATGGCCGAGCGCACGCCGGGCCTTCGCACCGAGCTGGGAGTGGCGATCACCAAGCATGCCATCACGGTGGCAGCCACATCCAGCAAGTTTGCGCCATTGGCTGCCGAGGGCAGCACGTTGGACGGCCTGAATGTCCACTTCGCGGCGATTGACGAGCTGCACGCCCACAAGACGCGGGCGGTGTACGACGTGATCGACACGGCGCGCGGTGCGCGCGAGCAGTCGCTGCTGTGGACCATTACCACGGCGGGCACCGATCGATCGGGCATCTGCTACGAGCGACGCACCAATGTGACCAAGGTGCTGGACAAGGTGATCGAAGACGACACCATGTTCGGGATCATCTACACCCTGGACGACGGTGATGACCCGCACGACCCGCGCAGCTGGGCCAAGGCGAACCCGAACTGGGGCAAGTCGGTGCTGGCTGACGACATGGCCGCCGCCAGCCGCAAGGCCGAGGCGATGCCTTCGGCGCTGAACAACTTTTTGACCAAGCGCCTGAATGTGTGGGTCAACGGTGAGAGCGCTTGGATGGACATGCGGGCCTGGGACCGCTGCGCCAAGCCCGCGCTGCGCGAGAACCTGGCCGAGCATTACGGCGCGACCGCCTGGATCGGTCTGGACTTGGCGCAGAAGAAGGACTTTGCGGCCATGAGCCTGGTCTTTGAGGTGGAGGGCAGGTGGCATGTGTACACGCGTCTGTACCTCAACGAGTTGGCGGTGCACGAAAGCGGGAATGCCCACCTGACTGGCTGGGCCAGGCAGGGCTATGTAGAGGTGACTGACGGCGACATCACCGACTTTGACGTGGTGGCCGAAGACCTGCGCTCGATGTGCCGGCACTTTGATGTGCAAGAGATCGCGTTTGACCCGGCGCTGTCCATGTACTTTGCGGCCAAGCTGATTGAAGAGGGCTTGCCGCTGGTTGAGATTACCCAGCGGGCCGCGTTTTTTACGCCGCCGCTGGTGCAGGTTGAGAACCTGGTGATGGAAAAAAAGCTGGTGCATGACGGCAACCCCGTGATGACCTGGATGGTGAGCAACCTGGTGGTGAAGGTGAGCAAGTTCAATGAGTTGCACGCCCCCACCAAAGAGCGACCTGAAAACAAGATTGATGGACCCATGGCCATGCTGATGGCCCTGGGCCGAGCGCTGGCGGTCGATCCCCAAGGCGCCTCATTTTGGGAAACCCAAGAGTGAAATTCTTCCAACGCTTGTTTGGCCGAAAGGCCGCCGAGCTGACCTACGACCAGATCGCCGATCTGATTGACGGGACCGGCACCACCACGGTGGCCGGGCTCATGGTCAACGACAAGGCGGCCCTGAAGGTGGCCACTGTGCTCGCGTGCGTGAAGGTGATCGCCCAGGGTTGTGCCACGCCCCGGCTGCAGGTCATTCGCGAACAAGGCAACGGGCAGCGCGAGCTGGCCACCAACATCCCGGAATACCGGCTGTTGGCCCGCCGGCCCAACGAATGGCAGACCAGCTATGAGTGGCGCCAGATGATGACGCTGCATGCCGCCCTGCGCGGCTCGGCGCTGAGCATCAAGGTCAAGGGCGACAACAACCGTGTGCGCGAGCTGATCCCCGTGGCCCCGGGCAACTGGACCAAGCAGCGAATCAGCCGCTACGAGTTGCGCTACATCGTGCATGACGAATTTGGCATGGTGGGAACCTTTAAGCCCGACGAAGTGTTTGAGCTGCAGAACCTGCAATGGGAGTGGGCCAAGAGTCTTGACGCCGTGCAGCTGGCCGCCAGCGCCATTGGCCTGGCCATGGCCAGCGAACGCAGCCAGTCGGCCATCCACGCCAACAGCATGCGCCCGAGCGGCGTTTACACCGTCGAAGGCAACCTCACACAAGAACAACACGATCGGCTGACCAAATATTTGAGCAAGCACCAGGGCGCGGACAGGGCCGGTCTGCCGTTCATCATGGACCGCTCAGCCAAGTGGATGAGCACGGCACTGAACAATGTCGACGCCCAAACCGTCGAGACCCGCCGCCTGCAGATCGAGGAGATCTGCCGCGCCTTCGGCGTCTTCCCGATCATGATTGGCCACTCGGATAAAACGGCCAGCTTTGCCAGCAGCGAGAGCTTTTTTGCAGCCCACCTGGTGCACACCCTGGCCCCCTGGCACGAAGCTTGGCGCCAGAGGCTGGACGAGATGCTGCTGGACGGCAGTGGCCCGCTCTACGCTGAATTTGACACCCGCTACATGCGCGCCGGCTCGATGCGGGACCGCGCCCAGTGGGCTCGCACCATGGCCGAGATGGGCATTTACACCCGCAACGAGCTGCGCGATGAAGAGGGCAAAGACCCCCTGCCAGGCCTAGACACCCCCCTCACGCCGCTGAACATGCAAGGCGGCAACAGCTCCGAAGGAGCAAGCAATGAAGACCCTCAAAACCCCACCGATGCGTAAGCCCCACCACGCCAGCCTGCCAGGCGCTCCCGAGCGCAAAGACGGCGCCGCCGGTGGCCGCCAGGTGCGCGCCTACGCGCTCGACCTGCGCGCCGCCAGCGACGACGGCACCATTGAAGGATACGGCTCCGTCTTTGGCGTGCGCGATTCGTATGACGACGTGATCGCCGCCGGCGCCTTCAAGGGCAGCCTGGGCCAGCACGCCAGCGAAAACACCATGCCCGCCATGCTCTGGCAGCACAACATGGACCAGCCCATTGGTGTGTGGACAGAGATGCGCGAAGACGCCAAGGGCCTGTACGTCAAGGGCCAGCTGGCCCTTGACACCACCTTGGGCAAAGAGGCCCACGCCCTGCTCAAAATGGGCGCGCTCAACGGCCTGAGC
>JBILDR010000203.1:0-6072 GCA_044352515.1 Polaromonas sp. | reverse complement strand
CATCGCTTGCGCGGGGAGTTCGCCCTGGTGTTGCATCCCCAGGCCGGCCCGGCGCAGGACAGCATGCAAGACGCCGAGAAGGTGCTGACCCTGCTGCTGGCCGAACTGCCGCTGAAAACGGCGGTACGGCTGGCCGCTGACATCACAGGCGCCCCGCGCAACGCCCTGTACGACAAGGCGCTCAGCCTCAAGCGCCCATGAATCCGAACGCGGCGCAGCTGTGGCGGGCGCCTTTGTGGGCGCTGGCGCTGCTGCTGGCCCTGCTGAGCATGGTGGCGCCGTTCGCGGTGGACACCTACCTGCCAGCCTTCGCCGGCATGGCGCAGTCGCTGGGCGCCACTCCCGTACAGATGCAGCAGACCCTGTCGAGCTATCTGTTCGGCTACGCCTTCATGAACCTGTTTCATGGCGCCTTGTCCGACAACATAGGCCGCAAGCCGGTGGTGCTCGCTGGCACCGCCTTGTTCACCCTGGCTTCGGCGGGCTGCGCCCTGTCTGAAACCATAGGCCCGTTGGTGTTTTTCCGGGCGCTGCAGGGCATGAGCACCGGTGCCGGGGTGGTGGTCTCACGCGCCATCATCCGCGATATGTTCCCGCCGGCGCAGGCGCAGAAGGTGATGAGTCAGGTGACCATCTACTTTGGCATCGCGCCTGCCATCGCGCCCATCATCGGTGGCTGGCTGTTTGTGCACCTGGGCTGGCACAGCATCTTTTGGCTGCTCACCTTGCTCGGGCTGGCGCTGCTGGTGGCCACCCAGCGCCTCTTGCCCGAAACCTTGCACCCTCCATCGCGCCAGCCCTTCGAGGTGGGGCATCTGCTGCGCGGCTACTGGCAACTGGCATCGAGCCTGCGCTTTTTGCTGCTGTCGCTGGCCAGTGGCATCCCTTTTAATGGCATGTTTCTTTATGTGTTGAGCGCGCCGGCCTTCCTGGGCGAGTTGCTGGCACTGCCGCCCACCCAGTTTTTCTGGCTGTTTTTGCTCAACATTGGCGGCATCATGCTCGGCGCCTGGCTCAGCGGCAGGCAGGCCGGACGGTGGGCGCCCAAGCGGCAGATCCGGCACGGCTTTGTGATCATGCTGGTGAGCAGCACCATCAACCTGATCGCCAATTTAATCTGGCCGGCCCATGTGAGTTGGGCGCTGCTGCCGATTGCCTTGTTTTCCTTTGGTTGGGCGCTGGTCGTCCCCGTGGTCACCTTGCTGGTGCTGGACCTCTACCCCGAGCGGCGCGGCATGGCCTCGTCCTTGCAGGCGGTCATCGGCGCGGTGGCCAACGGCATCGTCGCCGGCGCTCTGGCCCCTCTGGTCATGCATTCCACCGTGGCTTTGGCCCTGGCCTGTCTGTGCATGCTGCTGGTGGGCTTGGGGGCCTGGGTGTGGCTACACGCTCGCTGGCCCGAGATTGGTCGTTACGCGCAAGCGCTGCACCCTGAGCCGGCTCAAGAGGCCAAGCCCTAAACCGGCCCGAGCGGGATCAGGGGCCGTTGGCCTGCCGCTTTTGCTGGCGGTAGTCCCAAGGCGCGTGCGGCTCTGGATCGCGCCACAGGCCCAGACGCACGGTCTGCGCCTGCTCCTGTGCCTGTGCATACACCTGCCGGTCCTGGGCACTTTGCTCGGCCTCATATTTCTTGTAATGCCAGGCCAGGCCGCGCCGCAGCTGCTCCAGATTGATGTCCCGGCCCTCCAGCTCGACCTTGCCGACCAGACGGCCGTAGCGGTCCGTCTTGTCATAGGTGACCAGCACCTGCCGGCCGTCCAGCAGCTCCTTGAGCGAAAGACGCGAGCGCTGGCCATAGGCTTGCCGACTCTCGGGCGCGTCGATCCCGGCCAGACGAATCTTGTGACGCTGCCGATCAGCGTCGAGCACCGTGACCGTGTCGCCGTCGGCCACAGCGATAACCTGACCCTTGAGGTCTTCGGCCCAGGCCGAAGGCCCCAGACCGACCAGCGTCCCTGAAAGCAGCAGCGTCCCGAGCGTCCGCCTTGCCCAACCCGGCGACGCCCAGGCCAGGGGCGCTAACAAACTGCCAAATGTTGCTGAAGGTGAAGGTGACACGCTGACGACGGCGCAAGCTACGCCGATAGTCTATGAATGTCACAAATAGTATCTAAATTGCAAAAATGGCACAAGTGCGAGTACAGCCCTGACCCAGACCAGGCCTGCGGACGGGCTGGTGCCTCAAGAGATCAAAAGGACCGGTTCGGCCCGCTTGTCAGGTCAGCGCCCAGCTGGCCAGCGCCGCATACAAAGGAATACCCAGCAAGATGTTGAAGGGGAAGGTGAGCCCCAGGGACAGTCCAAAGTACAGCGAGGGATTGGCCTGCGGTATGGCATGGCGCAGCACCGCTGGCACTGCAATATACGAGGCGCTGGCTGCCAGCACCATCAGCAAGATGGTATCGCCCAGGGGCAGGCCCACCGCAAACGCCAGGCCCAGTGCCAACAGCGCATGCAGCAGGGGGGCCAGCACCGCATAGGCCAGCAGCCAGGGCGACTGGCCCCGCACCTTGGGCAGGTTGCGCGCCGTCAGCAAGCCCATATCGAGCAGGAAAAACGCCAGCATGCCCTTGAACAGATCTCCGGAAAACGGTTGCATCGCCGCCCGCCCGGATTCACCCGTCAGCAAGCCCACCAGCATGGCGCCCAGCAGCAACAGCTGTGCCCCGTCGGTGAAAGACTCATGCAGGACCTTGCGCATGGACAAGCCTGCCCCCGCTGGCGCGGCCAGTACCGCTGCGCCAACCGCAAGCGCTGGCTCACGCTGCCTGACCGTATTGGCAAAGAGCACCGCCAAGATGATGGCCGGAGACTCCATCAGCGCCATGGCCGCCGCCATATGCCCGCCATAGGGCAGCCCTCGGGTCTCCAGAAACTGCACGGCGGTGACGAAGGTCACCGCGCTGACCGAGCCATAGGTGGCCGCCAGGGCGGCAGCATCGTAGGGCCCAACCAGGCGCCGCAGAAACTGCAAGGCAATAACCGGCACCACCACGGCCAGGGTCAGGGCGCAGGCCAGCCCGCTGGCCACCTGCACCGTCAGGCCCGACTGCGCCAGGGCAAAGCCGCCCTTCAGGCCCAGTGCCATCAGCAGGTACAGGGACAGAAAACGCGAGATCGGCGCTGGAATTTCAAGATTGGATTTGATGGCGCCGGCCAGGGCCCCGAGGGCAAAAAACAGAATGGCTGGATCGAGCAGATTGTTCATGGGGTTTCCTTGGGCCGCGATGCTAGCCAGCGCACTCTCACCTGTAAAATTGATAATTAAGCTACTTTACATATCAAAATATCTATGAACGTCAGCTTTCGCCAGATGCGTCTATTCCTGGCCTTGGCCGAGACCGGCTCGGTCACAGCGGCCGCCCGCTGGATGCACGTCACCCAGCCAACCGCCTCGATGCAGCTGCGCGAGATCAGCGAGGCGGTCGGACTGCCGCTGTATGAGTTGATTTCCCGCCGCGTCCATCTGACCGATGCCGGTCGGGAGCTTGCCCGCACCGCGCGCGCCATGGTCAGCGAGTGGGACAGCTTCAGCCAAAAGGTGGACGCGCTGCAGGGATTGACACGCGGCCAACTCAGATTGGCGGTGGTGAGCACCGCGCAATACTTCATCCCCAGGCTGCTGGGCAGCTTTTGCGCGGCCCATCCCAACATTGATGTGGCGCTGCAGGTGCTCAACCGCGACGGGGTGCTGGGCCGCATGCGCGAGAACCAGGACGATCTCTACATCATGTCTAGACCGCCGTCGGACATAGAGCTCGAAGACCGGGTGTTCATGTCCAACCCCCTGAAAGTCATCGCGCCGCTCAAACACAAGCTGGCCACGCGCAGGGACATTGCCTTGCACGAGTTGCGTGAGGAGCGTTTCATCCTGCGCGAGCAGGGATCGGGTACCCGCATGGCCACCGACAGCCATTTCGAGTCAGCCCGGTTCACGCCCACCGTCAGGCTGGAGCTGGGCAGCAACGAGGCCATCCGCGAGGCGGTGGCCGCCGGCCTGGGCTTGTCGGTGCTGTCCGCCCATGCCCTGGGCCAGCAGCCCAAGCAGCACGGCGTGACCGTGCTCAGGGTCGGGGGCTTCCCGCTGCCCTCGCAGTGGCATATCGTCTGGCCCAAGGGGAAAAGGTTGTCGCCGGTGGCCCAGGTATTTGGCCAGCACCTGGAAAAGGCGTCCAGGCGCCAGGCGTGAAGACAGCCCTTGGCTGATGGCGCGGCTGGCTGGAATCGAACCAGCGACCCTTGGCTTCGGAGGCCAATACTCTATCCACTGAGCTACAGCCGCATGCTGTATCGTGCGGATCCGCAAAAAAGGGGCGCCCGATCAACGTCGATTCTACCAGCGGGGTTTCGGTGCGGGGCTGGCCCGGGCTGACGCAAGAGTCGGGCTGTCTATAATGACGGGTTGCCGCGCCCAGGGCGAAGGCCAATGACAGACCTGATTTTTTGAGGACGCCATGAGCGCTAACGATCAACACACGGATCACGAAGAAGGCCACACCGGCCCCGTCAAAACCCCCGGTCAGCTGCTGCTGACGGTTTTTTACTCCTTCGTGGTGCCTGTTTTCGGCATCATTGCGCTGGTTTACTTTGTGATTTCTGCGCCCAAACCGAGCGCCGGAGCTGACAACTCGGAAAAAGCTGTGGCCGAGCGGGTCCGCAAGGTCGGCGCGGTTGAAATTCGCGATGCCAACCGTCCGCTCAAGAGCGGAGAAGAGGTTTACAACGCGCAATGCGCCGCCTGCCACAACGCGGGCGCTGCGGGCGCCCCGAAAATGGGTGATGTGGCCGGCTGGGCCCCCCGCCTGAAGACCGGCTTCGAGGCACTGTGGAACTCCTCGCTCAAGGGCAAGGGCGCCATGGGCGCACAAGGCGGCGGCGACTTTAGTGATGTAGAAATCGGCCGCGCGGTGGTCTACCTGACTGGTAAGTCCGGTGGTAAATTCGCCGAGCCAGCGGCACCAGCAGCTACGGAAACCGCGGCCGCCAAATAAGGCTGGCCCGCATAAAACAAAAGCCGGTTACTGACCGGCTTTTTTTATGGCTGAGGCTCGGTCTGCGCCGGCCGCTCGGCCGCCGGGCTACGCACAAAGCCAAAGCGCCTGGGCAAATCCCGCGCCGAGAGTTCCTGCGGTTGCCACAGACCCTGCTCCACCGCCTCGCCTGCCAGCACCATGTCTTGCGTGTGGACCAGGCCCAAGCCCAGTTCGGTCTGTAGGTATAGGCGACCCAGCTCGTCAAGCCAGCAGGACTGCACCGAAGCGCTCAGACCCGAGTGCGACATCACCGAAAAATCCTCATGCAGCCGCCAGATCAATGGAGTCGCTTCCAGCTCGACATAAACCCGCTGCGGTCCATTTTGAAAAAACCAGCAGCCTGCCTCATCAGCTTCGTAATTACGAGCAATGAAGTCGATCAGCTTCTCATGCTTGAGGTGCGAGCCCTTGCTGATTGCGGTGCTGCCGCTGCCTGCAAAGGGCCCAGCGGCTTGCGTGCGGTCGTCGCGCATGAACCACTGCCCGCGTGCGTCCAGGCCCAGCCAGCCGTAGCAGGCGGGGACCTTGGGCCATTTGGCCAGGGCGGCTTTGACGATGTCATCCATGCGATGCGATCTCGAGTTGGCTGTGATTGTGACGCGGTGCCGCCCTCAAAGGGAGAGTGCCAGGAAATCGGCCACGGCCTGCGGCATGGCCAGCACATGGGTGGCTGGCCAGCGGCCGTCCGCTGCGGGAAAGCCGACATGGCCGCCCTGCAAGGGCTGCCACAAGGTGACGCTCGGGCTGACTTGCTCGGACCGGGGCAAGCTTTGCGCCGGCACAAAGGGATCATTGCGGGCATTGAGCGCGAGGGCCGGCACCGCGATGTTCCTGAGTACCGGCAAGGCCGAAGCCCTGCGCCAGTAGTCGGGCGTATCGACAAAGCCATGCAGGGGCGCGGTAAAGAGATTGTCGAAGGCGTAGAGGTCTCTCACAGCCAGCAGGGCCTGGCGATCGAACAGGCCCGGATGCTGATCCCACTTGGCCAGCGCCTTGGGGATCATGGTCTTGAGAAACATCGGCGTGTAAAGATAGCGGT
>JBILDR010000202.1:0-6078 GCA_044352515.1 Polaromonas sp. | reverse complement strand
TCTTGCCCACGGTCTTTTCGGCCGGCGCAATGCCGGCGCAGTTGATCAAGCCCATCAAAGGGCCGAGGGTGCAGGCCCGCTCCACCACCGCCTTGGCGTCGCTCTCCTGGCTGACGTCGCAGCGCATGAAGGTGACGCCCAACTCTTGCGCGAGGGTCTGGCCCTTGGCCTCCTGCATGTCAGCGATCACCACCCGGGCGCCAGCGGCCACCAGCATGCGCGCCGTTCCCTCGCCCAGGCCGGAGGCGCCTCCGGTCACAATAAATACTTGCCCGCTGATGTTCATGCTGCTTCCTTGTTCGTGCTGGGAATGTGTGGACTTGGCGCTAGGCGCTGACAAGCCGGGATTATCCAGCAGTGGCCCTTGGCGACCGTGCGGGGCGACGGTGCTGGGGGCGCGGTGGCTTGGCCAGATTTTTGGAGTCTTGATGCGAGTTTTTGATGAATTTTTTTCAGGACGACGGCAGGCGCGCCGGGCGAGCCTGGGCCCGCTGGCTCTGCTTTTGGCCGCCTTGCTCGCTGGCTGCGCGGCGCCGCCGCTTGCAACTGTGCCTGCAGTCCCGCCAGCCCCCGATGCGACGCCCAAAAGGCCGCCGCGGATAGGCCTGGCCCTGGGCGGGGGCGCGGCCAAGGGCTTTGCCCATGTGGGCGTGATTGAGGTGCTGGAGCAGGCCGGCATCGTGCCTGACTATGTGGTGGGCACATCGGCCGGCAGTTTGGTGGCCGCCCTGTATGCCAGCGGCATGAGCGCCAGTCAGTTGCGGCAGACCGCGCTGCGCATCGAGGAGGTGGCCATTGCTGACTGGATGGTGCCCATCATCAACCGGGGACTGTTTCGTGGCGAGGCCCTGGCGCGTTACGTCAACGAATCGGTATCCGGTCGACTGATTGAAGACATGCGCATTGCGCTGGGCGTGGTGGCGGTGGACCTGGGCAACGGTCAGGCGGTGTTGTTTCGGCGCGGCGATACCGGCACTGCGGTGCGCGCATCGAGCGCGGTACCGGCGGTGTTTCAGCCGGTGCGCATCGGCGGGCGCGACTATGTGGACGGCGGCCTGGTGGCGCCGGTGCCGGCCCAGTTTGCCCGGCAGATGGGCGCTGATTTGGTGATCGCGGTCGATATTTCACAGCCGCCCGAGGGACAGCCTGCCAGCGATACCCTGCAGATCCTGCTGCAGACCTTCAACATCATGGGCCAGGCGATCAAGCAGCATGAGCTCAAGCAGGCCGATGTGTGGGTCAGGCCTTCCCTGGTGGGGCTGCGCAGCGCCGATTTTTCAGCGCGGCAGCGGGCCATCGACGCTGGACGGGCAGCCATGCAAGCGGCCTTGCCCGAACTCAAGGCAAAGCTGGCAGCCGGGCAGCTACAGGGAAGCAGCCGGCCATAAAAAAAGCCCGGCTTGCGCCGGGCTTTGAACGGGTCCCTGAAACCGATTCCACGCGGACCCGAGGAGACAACCAGTGGTTGCCCCGCAGGCTAGGCAAGCGGGCCGGCAGGGCAGTGATCGTTCAGCGCTTTTTGCTGGCGGTCTTGGTGGCGTTGACAGCGGTGTTGCTCACAGCGGCGAAGTTCGCTTCGGCCATGTCGGCAGCCTGCTTAACGGCCTTTTGAACCGACTCAAAGGCGTTGGTGGCGGCAGAGACGGCGCCCTTCATCACGGCAACGGCGGTCTCGGAGCCGGCCGGTGCGTTCTTGGCAGCGCTATCGACCAGGCCGACAAACTTGGACTGGGCGTCGGCGGTGTGAACTTCCACAGCCTTGGAGAACTCCGAAGCGGTGCCGCTGGCGATGTCATACAGATGGCGGCTGTAAGCAGCGGCCTTCTCGGCCAGGGGCTGCATCAGGCTGGCTTGCAGGGCCAGCAGTTCCTGGGCGTCCTTGATGCTCAGCACAGCCTTGGCATGGTTGGCCGACTCGCTCAGGGCAGCCTTGGAAGCCTGAACATTGAGTTCAACCAGCTTTTCGACCCCTTCGAAAGCCTTGTGGGTCAGGCCGAACATGGTTTCGATGGAAGCCTTCTGGGATGCAACAACTTGGTCAACGGTCAACATAATCAATCTCCTTAAGTGAGGGAAATAACAAAACCCGGGCGGTGTCGCTGAGGTCTTTATAGACCTATGCTGCACTGCAACATGGAGGAAGTATAAGGGCCCGGTTCGCCAAAGCAAGAGGTTTTTGCTGCGATGCACCATTTTTAGACTCCATGCTCTAGTTTCCGGTCCGGGGAGAAAATCGGACCCTCCCGCCGCGCGATGCGATTACCTTTCCTTTATCCAGCCCGTGTACGCCTTTTACGCCGACCAATACGTCCTGCCGTTGCCGACCGGCCATCGCTTTCCCATGGGCAAGTACGCTCGGCTGCGGCAGTGCTTGGCCGAATGTTTGCCCCAGCTCCAGCTGGCCAGTGCGCAAGCGGCCAGCGATGGCGAGTTGGCCTTGGCGCATGCCCCCGCATATGTGCAAGCGGTGCAGACCGGCAGCTTGCCGGCGGCCGCCCAGCGCGAAATCGGGTTTCCCTGGTCGCCGCAGATGGTCGAGCGTTCGCGCCGGTCGACAGGTGCAACGATTGCTGCTGCGCGCTTGGCCCTGGGCCTGCCGGGCAGCGGGGAGCCGAGGGCGCAGGGCCTGGCCGGCAATCTGGCCGGCGGCACCCACCATGCCAGCCGCGATAAGGGGGCGGGTTTTTGTGTCTTCAACGATGTGGCGGTGGCCGCCCGGCTCATGCAAGCCGAATGGTCGCGGCTGCATCGGCGGCCGCTACAGGTGACGGTGATCGATCTGGACGTGCACCAGGGCAATGGAACGGCCAGCATTTTTGCCGGCGACGAGTCGGTCTTTACCCTCTCCTTGCACGGCGAGAAAAATTTCCCCTTCCGCAAGGAGCCCAGCGACCTGGATGTGGACCTGCCTGACGGCTGCGGTGATGTGGCCTACCTGGAGGCGCTGGAGCAGGCCCTGGCCGAATTGGAGCGGCGCTTTGAGCCCGGACTGGTGTTTTACCTGGCTGGGGCCGACCCGCACGAAGGCGACAGGCTGGGCCGGCTCAAGCTCAGCCATGACGGCTTGTTGGCACGCGACCGGCAGGTGTTTGACTGGGCCTGGCAGCGCCGTATTCCCCTGGCCTTTGTGATGGCCGGCGGCTACGGCCATGACATTGAAACCACGGTGCAGGCACAGATCAATACTTGGCAGGTGGCCTACGAATATTGGCAGCGCTGGCAGCGCGGCTGAGTTGCTCACCCAGGCGCTGCACGACGGGGCTGGCAAAATCGCGGGTTTTGTTCCAGCGCAGCAGTGCGCTACAGGGCTCGAGGCGCTGCGGTGCCCTGAGCCGATTGACCCATGAACGACACCCTTCGCCCCAACCCCGAGCCGCGCAGCGCCTACCCGGTCTTGCGGCCCATAGGCACCCGCTGGTCGGACAACGACATTTATGGTCATGTCAACAATGTCGTCTACTACAGCTGGTTCGATACCGCCGTCAACAGCTACCTGATCGAGCGCGGCGTACTCGACATCCATGCTGGCGAGTTGATTGGTTTGGTGGTGCAGACCCAATGCCACTACTTTGCGCCGCTGGCCTTTCCGCAGCCGGTGCTCGCTGGCCTGCGGGTCGGGCATCTGGGCTCGTCGAGTGTGCGCTACGAGGTGGGCCTGTTTGCCGGCGACGGTCCAGTCGATGCCCCTTGTGCCGCGCGCGGCCATTTTGTGCATGTCTACGTTGATCGGCAGACCCGCCGTCCGCGGCCCTTGCCGCCCCCTTTCATTGCCGTTCTGGAGAGTCTGAAGTGAGTCAAGCCCCCTTGCAAAATCCTTTGCCTTTGAGCAGCCCCGCCACCGATGTTGACAGCGCCATCCTCAGTCGTATGTCGGTGCGGGCCTATCTGCCCCAGGCGGTCGAGCGCGAGAAGATTGCCCACATCCTGCAGGTCGCCAGCCGGGCGCCTTCGGGCACCAACACCCAGCCCTGGCGGGTCTATGTGCTGCAGGGCGCCAGCCTAAAGGCGCTGACCGACAAGGTCTGCGCGGCTCACGACGCGATCCGTGCCGACCCGGCCGTATCTGCGCAGTACAAGGAAGAGTACGACTACTACCCCAGCAACTGGACCGAGCCCTATATCGGCCGACGCCGCGAAAACGGCTGGGGCCTGTATGGCCTGTTGGGCATCGAGCGCGGCCAGAAGGACAGGATGCATGAGCAACACCAGTGCAACTTCCGGTTTTTTGACGCGCCAGTCGGGCTGGTCTTCACCGTCGACCGGGTGCTCGGGCGCGGCAGTCTGCTGGACTACGGCATGTTTGTGCAGAACGTAATGCTCTGCGCCCGGGGCCAGGGCCTGCACACCTGCCCGCAGGCGGCCTGGAACGACTATCATAGCATCATCTTGCCGCACATCGGCGCGCCGGCTGACCAGATGATGGTCTGCGGCATGGCCCTGGGCTATGCCGATCCCGAGGCGCTGATCAACCGCTTCTACACCCCGCGCGATGCGGCCGAGAAGTTCACCACCTGGCTCGATTGAGGCGGTGACCTTAGCTGCCCGCCTTTTCTTGAGTGAGCGATGACCGTCGTTCAGTTGCTCGGTGGTCTGTCGTATGCGACCACCTTGTTCTTGATGGCGGCAGGGCTGACGCTGATTTTTGGCGTGACCCGCATCGTCAACTTCGCCCACGGCAGTTTTTTCATGCTGGGCGCGCTGTTTTGCGCACACTGGCTGACCGATTGGTTCCCACACTGGGCTGACAGCGCATGGCTGTATGCGGCGGCGATGCTAATGGCGGCAGCGCTGGCTGCTGCCGTCGGCGCGCTGACCGATCTGCTGCTGCTGCGCCGCATGGCGGGCGCGCCTGAGCTTTACCAATTGGTGGCGACCTTTGGCTTGACGCTGGTCCTGCATGACCTGATGCGCTGGGGCTTTGGCAACGAGGAGGTGTTTGCGCCGCGCTTTCCGGGGCTCAAGGGTTCGGTGGAAATTGCCGGTGAGATGTTCCCGGTGTACCAACTGGCGCTGATGGCAGTCGGCCCCCTGGTCTGGCTCGGCTTGCACCTGCTGCTGACGCGCAGCCTCTTTGGTCAGCGCCTGCGCGCGGCCACCGCCGACCGCGAGATGCTGGCGGCGCTGGGCGTCAACCCCAGGCCCCTCATGATGGGCGCGGTCATGCTGGGCTGCGCCCTGGCGGGCTTGGGCGGAGCTTTGCAGCTGCCGCGCGAGCCGGCCCATCTGCAGATGGACATGGCCGTGATTGTGGAGACCTTTGTGGTGGTGGTCACCGGCGGCCTGGGCAGCATAGGCGGCGCTTTTGTGGCTGCCATCCTGATCGGCCTGGTGCATGCCCTGGGCATTGCTTGGTTTCCACAGGCCAGCTTGGTGCTGGTGTTTTTGACCATGGCGCTGGTGCTGGTCGTCCGGCCGCAGGGCCTGGCCGGCCGACAGTTGGCGGCGGTTCACGGCGTGCGCGAGTCGGCTCAGGTCTTTCACGGGCTGCGGCTACGCACCGCGCTGGCTGGGGCGGTGCCTACCGTGGCATTGGCGGCTCTGGCTTGGCTGGGCGGGCCGTATTGGCAGACGCTGGCGCTCGACGCCATGATCTTTGTGGTGTTTGGCATCAGCCTGCAGGCCATGATGGGGCTGGCCGGCCTGGTCAGCTTTGGCCATGCGGCTTACTTCGCAGTGGGGGCCTACGGCGCGGCAATGGCTCACCTTCAATGGGGGGCGGGGCTGCTGCTGGCCTGTGCGGTGGGGGTGGTCTGTGCCTTGGTACTTGCCGCTGTATTTGGCGCGGCGCTGATCCGCAGCAGCGGGGTTTACCTGGCCATGTTGTCGCTCGCCCTGGCCCAGGTGCTGTGGGCCGGGGCCACCCAGGCGGTGGCCTGGACCGGTGGTGATAACGGCCTGATCGGCCTGCGTTTGATTTCCGATGAGGCCCGCTGGGCTTTTTATCTTTTCATGGTGCTTTTGGTGTTGGGCGCGGTTTTGGCTTTGCGCCTTCTGGCCTTGTCGGGGCAGGGCGCGGCCTTGCAGGCGCTGCGCGATGCGCCACAGCGCGCTGCGGCCTCGGGCCTGCCTGTGGCGCGG
>JBILDR010000041.1:0-19749 GCA_044352515.1 Polaromonas sp. | reverse complement strand
CGTGCCAGCAGCCAGGTCACGCCTGAGCTCTTCCACCGTTGTGCGGGCAATGTCGGCGAATGACTTTTGCACGGGCGCCAGCCCCAGCCGCTCCCTGTAGCGAGCCTCGTCGTAGCTGTCTGTGGCCACGCGAACAGCGTGTTCCAACACGGTCTTGCCCGTGCTGACTCTGACCCACTGTCCGATAAACAGCTTGTACCTGTACTGCCAGACACGACTGCGCTGGCGCTTGTACAAGACCAACTCGCCGTCGCGCAGCGTATGAATGCGTGGGGCAGCATCTTGCAGGGCTGCAGAGGTTTTGAACGACGCTGACAGCGGTGGTGAGGGCTTGCTGGGCGTGGGGTAGCTGAGCTGCGTCTGCTTCACCGCCCTCGCCCAGCCGCACGGTGCAGGGCAACACCCTCACCTTTGCAGCAGCCTGCCGCAAGTGCAGAGCCGCGCAGCGAGTGTGCAGCCCGTGTGCTCGGGTGTGCAGCCGAAAAAAAACGCACCACCGATGAGTCAGTGATGCGTCTGTACTGGAGGCGCGGCCCGGAGTCGAACCGGGCTAGACGGATTTGCAATCCGTTGCATAACCGCTTTGCTACCGCGCCTTGCATGGTGCCCTACCCGCTTGAACCTGCCCTTTCCAAAGAGCGAATCTGCGAATAGAAAAGGACAGCATTTTTGAGATGCTGCCCTTTAAACCTGGAGCGGGAAAACGGTCTCGAACCGTCGACCTCAACCTTGGCAAGGTTGCGCTCTACCAACTGAGCTATTCCCGCGGGGAGCGCAAATTATAGCGGCATTTTTTGACTTGCTGCTCGGCCGTCCCGTTTTTTTATGGAACGGCCCTTCCTTGAATCAGTGCTTGACCGGATCGATCACCAGATTGGTCGGCGCAAGTGCAGTCTGTGCTGTGGCGGCGGCGGCTGCGGCAGCAGCCACTTCCTCGTCGCTCAGGGGCACGGGCTGGCGCTCGAGTGCCACCTGCAGCACCTGGTCTATCCATTTGACCGCAATGATTTCCAGCCCGCTTTTGACGTTGTCCGGGATTTCCTGCAGGTCCTTGGCGTTCTCTTCAGGGATAAGCACGGTCTTGATGCCGCCACGCAGGGCCGCAAGCAGCTTTTCTTTGAGGCCACCGATGGCGGTGATTTCACCACGCAGGGTGATCTCGCCGGTCATGGCCACGTCGCTGCGCACCGGAATGCCGGTCAGGGCCGAGACAAAGGCGGTGGTCATGGCCGCGCCCGCACTCGGGCCGTCTTTGGGGGTGGCACCGTCGGGCACGTGGATGTGGATGTCGCGCTTTTCGAACATCTCGTCCTTGATGCCCAGAATGGGGGAACGGCTGCGCACCACGGTGCGGGCCGCCTCGACCGATTCCTTCATGACATCCCCCAGCGAACCAGTGCGGGTGATCAGGCCCTTGCCGGGCATGATGGCGGCCTCGATGGTGAGCAGGTCGCCGCCCACCTCTGTCCAAGCCAGGCCGACCACCTGGCCAATCTGGTTGGTTTTCTCGGCGCGCCCGAAATTGAACTTGCGCACGCCCAGGAAGTCATTGAGGTTGTCCGGGGTGACCGTGACCTTGGGCTCCATTTTCTTGAGCTGTATGCCCTTGACCACCTTGCGGCAGATTTTGGAGAGCTCGCGCTCAAGCGAGCGCACGCCGGCCTCGCGGGTGTAGTAGCGCACGATGTCGCGCACCGCCGCTTCAGTGACATCGAGCTCACCGTCTTTCACGCCGTTGTTCTTGAGCTGCTTGGGCAGCAGGTAGCGCAAAGCGATGCTGGTCTTCTCGTCTTCGGTGTAGCCGGCCAGGCGGATGACTTCCATCCGGTCGAGCAGGGCCGGCGGGATGTTCATGGAATTGGAGGTGGCGACAAACATGACGTCAGACAGGTCGAAGTCGACCTCGACATAGTGGTCGCTGAAGGTATGGTTTTGCTCCGGATCGAGCACCTCGAGCAGGGCGCTGGAAGGATCACCGCGGAAGTCGGTGCCCAGCTTGTCGATCTCGTCGAGCAGGAACAGCGGGTTGCGGGTGCCGACCTTGGACAGGCTCTGCAACACCTTGCCGGGCAAGGCGCCGATATAGGTGCGGCGGTGGCCGCGAATCTCGGCCTCGTCGCGCATGCCGCCCAGGGCCATGCGAACGTATTTGCGACCAGTGGCCTTGGCGATCGACTGGCCCAGCGAAGTTTTGCCCACGCCGGGAGGGCCGACTAGGCACAGGATGGGGGCCTTGACCTTGTCGACCCGCTGCTGCACCGCGAGGTATTCAACGATGCGGTCCTTAACCTTTTCCAGACCGTAGTGGTCCTCGTTGAGCACATCTTCGGCCAGCGCCAGGTCGTGCTTGATCTTGGTCTTCTTGCTCCAGGGCAGGCCGGTGAGCACATCAATATAGGTGCGCACCACGGTGGCTTCGGCCGACATGGGCGACATCAGCTTGAGCTTCTTGAGCTCGGCGTCGGCCTTCTTGCGCGCCTGCTGGGGCATCTTGGCGAGCTTGATCTTTTTCTCGATCTCCTCGACGTCGGCGCCGTCTTCGCCCTCGCCGAGTTCCTTCTGAATGGCTTTGACCTGCTCGTTGAGGTAGAAGTCGCGCTGGTTCTTCTCCATCTGGCGCTTGACGCGGCCGCGGATGCGCTTGTCGACATTGAGGATGTCGACCTCACGCTCGAGTTGCTCGAACAGGTTCTCCAGACGGGCTTGCACCGCGTCCAAGTCCAAAATGGTTTGCTTGGCGTCGAGCTTGAGCGGCAGGTGGGCGGCGATGGTGTCGGCCAAGCGGCCTGCGTCATCGATGCTGGAAATCGAGGTCAGGATCTCGGGCGGGATTTTTTTGTTGAGTTTGACGTAGTGGTCAAACTGCTGCATCACGGCCCGGCGCAGGGCTTCGAGTTCGCTGCCACGCTCGCCCGGCAGGGCCGCCTGCGGCTCAACCGGGGTCACATTGCTGCTGAAGTGGTGCTCGCCTTCCATGATGCGGTTGACGCGGGCGCGCTGCTGACCCTCGACCAGCACCTTGACCGTGCCGTCGGGCAGCTTGAGCATCTGCAAGATGGTGGCCACGCAGCCCACCGAGAACATGTCGTCGACCGCAGGCTCATCCTTGGCGGCAGCCTTCTGGGCCACCAGCATGATGCGCCGCTCGGACTCCATGGCCGATTCGAGCGCCTTGATGCTCTTGGGGCGCCCCACGAACAGGGGAATGACCATGTGCGGAAAGACCACCACGTCGCGCAGGGGCAACAAAGGCAGATCGATGGCAACGGCAGGCAGAGTGGGATGTCCAGACATAGATGACCTTCAAGCTAGGAGGCGCTTGCCGACTTGCGGCAAAAAACTGCCGATGCGATGCCGAAAATCGGCAGAAACTGGTTCACAGATGGTTCGAAAAGCACTCATTTCAAGCCTCAGACCCTTCTGATTGCCTAAAAAGCAAGTTTCAGGCCTTTTTGGCGGCTTCCCGCAGAACCAGCAGCGGGGGCTTGTCTTCTTCGATGGTGGACTCGTCGACCACCACCTTCTCGACATTGCTGGCCGTGGGCAGCTCATACATGGTGTCGATCAGGGCATGCTCTAGGATAGACCGCAGGCCGCGCGCTCCGGTCTTGCGGGCCAGGGCCTTGCGGGCGATGGCCTTGAGGGCCGAGGGCCGGATTTCCAGGTCCACGCCTTCCATTGCGATGAGCTTGGAAAACTGCTTGACGGTGGCGTTTCGCGGCTCCGTCAAAATTTGCACCAGCGCGTCTTCGGTCAGCTCATCGAGCGTGGCCACCACCGGCAAGCGGCCGACCAACTCGGGGATGAGACCGAACTTGATGAGGTCCTCAGGCTCGACGTCCTTGAACACATCGGTCAGGCTGCGCGACTTCTTGCTCTTGACGGTGGCGCCAAAGCCGATGCCCGAGGCCTCGGTGCGGCTTTCAATGACTTTTTCCAGCCCGGCAAAAGCACCGCCGCAGATGAACAAGATGTTGGTGGTATCGACCTGCAGGAAGTCTTGGTTGGGGTGCTTGCGCCCCCCTTGCGGCGGCACCGAAGCCATGGTGCCTTCGATGAGCTTGAGCAGGGCTTGCTGCACGCCCTCGCCCGACACATCGCGGGTGATCGAGGGGTTGTCAGACTTGCGCGAGATCTTGTCGATCTCGTCGATGTAAACGATGCCCTGCTGAGCCCGCTCAACCTCGTAGTTGCAGCTTTGCAGCAGTTTCTGAATGATGTTCTCGACGTCCTCACCCACATAGCCGGCTTCGGTGAGCGTGGTGGCATCGGCCATGACGAAGGGCACATTGAGCGTGCGCGCCAGGGTCTGGGCCAGCAAGGTCTTGCCCGAGCCAGTGGGCCCCACCAGCAAGATGTTGCTCTTGGACAGCTCGACGTCGTCCTTCTTGGCCGCATCTTTGTGCCGCAGGCGCTTGTAGTGGTTGTACACCGCCACCGCCAGCATGCGCTTGGCCGCCTCCTGGCCGATCACATAGGCGTCGAGCGTGCCCTTGATCTCGGCCGGCGTGGGCAGGTCGCCGCGGGCAGCCCTGGCATCGTCAAGAGCGGGCAACTCGTCACGGATGATCTCGTTGCACAGATCAATGCACTCGTCGCAAATAAAGACCGAAGGACCGGCGATCAGCTTCTTGACTTCGTGCTGGCTCTTGCCGCAAAACGAGCAGTAAAGGGTCTTCTCGCCGGATGAGCCTTTTTTATCGGGCATGTAACTAGCCTTTGCAGAGCCGGGGAGGCTCTCGGATACAGGAATGGCTAATGATAACCAATAGAAAAGGCCCGTCCGGACCGGTCCGGGCGGGCCGCCTGAGCTTGGCCGGTCACCCCATCAGGGTCGGCCAGCGTCCTACCTTCAGGGCCGCTTGGCAATGACCTGGTCGACCAGGCCGTAATCCTTGGACTCCTGCGCCGAGAGGAAGTAGTCGCGCTCGGTATCGCGGTCGATCTTCTCCAGCGGCTGGCCGGTGTTTTCAGCCAGGATTTTGTTGAGCTGCTCACGGGTCTTGAGAATCTCGCGCGCGGCGATCTCGATCTCGGTGGCCTGGCCCTGAGCACCGCCCAAGGGCTGGTGAATCATGACCTTGGAATTGGGCAGGCTGTAACGCTTGCCCTTGGCGCCCGCAGCCAACAAGAAAGCGCCCATGCTGGCCGCCATGCCGGTGCACAAGGTGCTGACATCGGGCTTGATGAAATTCATGGTGTCGTAAATGGCCATGCCGGCGCTGACCGAGCCACCGGGCGAATTGATGTAAAGCGAAATGTCTTTGTCTGGGTTCTCGCTTTCCAAGAAAAGGAGTTGAGCCACCACCAGATTGGCCATCTGGTCGTTGATCGGGCCGACCAGAAAAATCACGCGCTCCTTGAGCAGGCGCGAATAGATGTCATAGGCGCGCTCGCCGCGGCCAGACTGCTCGATCACCATCGGCACCATGCCCAGGGCCTGGGTGTCCAAAGCGCCGCTGCGCGGACCGGAAAAAACTTCAAAAGGCTTCATGGCTTGCTTCTCCAACATGCCCGACTGGTGCCGGGCCAACGTTTCTACTGTACCTAAAACAAATGGGGCCTGTACCAAAAGGCACAAGCCCCATGACGATCGAATCAATCCTGAATCAGGACTGGCCCATCAGCTCGTCAAAGCCCAGGGCCTTTTCGTTCACCTTGGCCTTGGACAGGACGAAGTCGGTGACATTGTTCTCAATCACCACCGCCTCAACCTCGGCCATGCGACGGCGATCACCGGTGTACCAGCGCACCACATCCTCGGGCTTTTCGTAGCTGGACGCCAGTTCCTGAATATGGGCTGAGACCTGCTCGGGCTTGGCCTGCAGCTCATTGGCGCGCACCAGTTCGGCCACCACCAGACCCAGACGCACCCGCTTTTCAGCCTGGGGACGGAACAGGTCTTCGGGGATTGGGGCTTTATCGGCATCTTTGACGCCGCGCTGCTTGAGGTCGGCACGGGCGCCTTCCACCAGGCGCTCGAGCTCAGCCTGCACGCTGGACTTGGGAATATCGAGCTCAGCCTGAGCCACCAGCGCGTCCATCACCGCGCTCTTGTTGCGCGAGATCAAGCGGAACTTGAGCTCGCGCTCGAGGTTCTTGCGGATGTCGGCGCGCAGGGACTCCACCGAGCTTTCGGCAATGCCCAGCGACTTGGCAAACGCCTCGTTGACCTCGGGCAGGTGAGCCGCTTCAATTTTCTTGACGGTCACCAGGAAATCGGCCTGCTTGCCGGCGACGTCCTTGCCGTGATAGTCGGCCGGGAAGTTCAGGGGGAAGGTCTTGCTCTCGCCCGACTTCATGCCACGCACAGCCTCTTCAAACTCCTTGAGCATTTGGCCTTCGCCGATGAGGAACTGAAAGTCCTCGGCCTTGCCGCCGGCAAAAGGCTCGCCGTCGATCTTGCCTTCAAAGTCGATGGTGGCGCGGTCGCCGTCCTGAGCGGCGGCGTCCTGGGCGCGCTGGGCAAAGCTGCGGCGCTGCTTGCGCAAAATCTCCACCGTCTTGTCGATGGCTTCCTCGGTCACCTGCGAACTTACCCGCTCGACCTCGGCACTGCCCAGGTCCTTGATGGTCACCTCGGGGTAGACCTCGAAGACTGCATCGAACTGCAGCTGGCCTTCTGGCGCGCCCTCTTTCTCGCTGATGCGAGGCTGGCCGGCCACGCGCAAATTGGCCTCGTTGGCGGCCACGGCAAAGGCCTCACCAACCTTGTCGTTCATCACCTCGTACTGCACCGAATAGCCGTAGCGCTGAGCCACCACATTCATCGGCACCTTGCCAGGACGGAAACCGTCCATCTTGACCGTGCGGGCCAGGCGCTTGAGGCGGCTTTCCACCTCATTTTGGATGGTGCCCACGGGCAAGCTCAAGGTGATCTTGCGCTCGAGCTTGTCCAAGGTTTCAACGGTGACGGCCATGTTCTGCTCCTAAAAGAAATTCGGTTCGAGTGGCTGGGCAAGGGGACCGGGCGCAAGGCGGAGCATGCGCAAGGACGGTCCGCTGCGGCGGCCTGAAAAGGCCGCAAGAGAGCCTGATCGGAAACCTTATATTCTAGCCCAGCAGCATTGAGCAGGCCCTGAATAGGGCCTGCCTGCCGATGCGCTGAGTCGCCAAGGGCCTGGCAGGCCCAGAGGTGGTGCGCGGGGGGGGACTCGAACCCCCACACCATTGCTGGCGTCAGGACCTAAACCTGGTGCGTCTACCAATTTCGCCACCCGCGCGCCTAAAAACAAAAACGGGAATTCCGGGCCAGACCACAGCTTCGCTGTCAGCCGGTCTGCTGTCCCTGGAACCCCCGCCTTCACAATAGACGACCCGATATTTTAGCCGGAACGGGCTGCCGGCCCGCCCGCCTTCAGCGCCGCACCCGGAACCAGGCCGCATACATGGCCGGTAGGCTCAGCAGGGTCAGCACCGTGGCCACTACCAGGCCGCCCATGATGGCCACCGCCATCGGCCCCCAAAAGACGCTGCGCGACAGCGGGATCATGGCCAAAACGGCGGCCGCCGCCGTCAGCACGATGGGGCGCAAGCGGCGCACAGCCGCTTCGACGATGGCCTCCCAGGCCGGCACACCGCGGGCGCGGTCCTGCTCGATCTGGTCGATCAGAATCACCGAGTTGCGCTGGATCATGCCCATCAGGGCAATCACGCCCAGCAGCGCCACAAAACCAAACGGCCGTCCCAGCAGGAGCAAGGCGCCGGCCACACCGGCAATGCCCAAGGGCCCGGTCAGAAAGACCAGCAGCGCGCGGCTAAAGCTCTGCAATTGCAGCATCAAGAGGGTGAAGGTCAAAAACAGCATCAGCGGCACACCGGCGGCAATCGAACTCGAGCCCTTGCTGCTTTCCTCGACCGCGCCGGCGACCTCGATACGGTATGCGCCTCCCGCCGCCTGCCAACGGCTTTCGATCTCGCGCAGCCCAGGCAGCAATTGCTGCGTCACCGTGGCGCCTTGCAGGCCCTCGGCGATGTCGCCCTGCACCGTGATGGCATAGCTGCGGTTCTCGCGCCACATCACGCCCGGCTCCCAGGCCAGGTGCGGCTTGGCCACCTGCAACAGGGGCACCATGCGGCCGGTGGTCGTCGGCACGTAGGTGTTGGCCAGGTCGGTGATCTGGTCGCGCTCGGCCAGTGGCTGGCGCAGCACGATATCGATCAGCTTGTCGCCTTCGCGGAACTGTCCGACCGAGCTACCGGACAACTGCACCCGCGTGGCCTGCGCGATGGCCTGGCTGCTCACCCCCAGGGCCCTGGCCTTGTCCTGGTCGACCTCCAAATGGATGGACTTGACCGATTCATTCCAGTTGTCATTGACGCCGCGCATGTTCGGGTTGGCCCGCATCGCTGCCTTGACCTCGTCGGCCCGCTGCCTGAGCAGCAAGGGATCGGCGCCCACCACGCGAAACTGCACCGGGTAGGCCACGGGCGGCCCATTGGGCAGCAGCTTGACGCGGCCGCGCACCTCCGGAAACTCCTGCGCCAGCAGGCCGGGCAATTGCGTGAGCAAGCGCTGGCGGCTGGCGATGTCCTGCGAGAGCACGATGAGCTGCGAGACGTTGGACTGCGGGAAGACCTGGTCCAGCGGCAGGTAAAAGCGCGGCACGCCCGAGCCCACCCAGGTGCTGACCGTGTCCACGCCGGCCTCGCGCATCAGGCGCTGCTCGACCCGCTGGGCTGTGGCCTCGTTGGCTGCAAACGACGTGCCCTCGGGGAACCACAGATCGACCATCACCTCCAGCCGGCTCGAATCCGGGAAGAACTGCTGCTGGACCTTGCCCATACCAACGATGCCCAGGGCAAACAAGGCCGCGGTGGCCGCAATGGTCTTCCAGCGGTGGTCCACGCACCAACCTACCAGTCGGCGAAAGCGCTGATAGAACGGCGTATCAAAGTGCTCATGGTGGTCCTCGCCCGCTTGGGCCTTGGGCGGCGGCTTGAGCAGCAAGGTGCCAAGGTAAGGCACGAAATAGACCGATACGATCCAGCTCAAAAGCAATGCCAGCACCGTGACCGCAAAGATGGCGAAGGTGTATTCACCCGTGACCGACTTGGCAATGCCTATGGGCAGGAAACCCACAGCCGTGATCAGGGTGCCGGTGAGCATGGGCATGGCCGTGACCTCGTAGGCAAAGGTGGCGGCGCGGACCTTGTCGTAGCCCTCCTCCATCTTGCGCACCATCATCTCGACGGCAATGATGGCGTCATCCACCAGCAGGCCCAGGGCAATGATCAGCGAGCCCAGCGAGATCTTATGCAGGCCGATGCCCCAATAGTCCATGGCCAGAAAGGTCATGGCCAGCACCAGTGGGATGGTGATGCCCACCACCAGGCCGGGCCGCATGTCCACGTAATAGCGCCGCCACAGTGGCAGGTGCTGGGCGCCATCGCGCTTGTGCAGACCCAGGCTGATGAAGCTGACCGTCAGCACGATGAGCACGGCCTCGATCAGCACCTGCACGAACTCATTGACCGAGGTGGTCACCGCCTTGGGCTGGTCCTGCACCTGCACCAGAGCCACCCCGGCGGGCAGGCCCGCCTGCAACCGCTCAGCCGCCTGACGCAGCGACTGGCCCAGAGCCACGATGTCGCCCCCCTTGGCCATGGACACGCCCAGGGCGATCACCTCCCTGCCCTGGTGGCGTACTTTGACCTGCGGCGGGTCCACATAGCCGCGGCGAATTTGCGCAATGTCGCCCAGACGCAGCTGCGCGCCCGAGGCACCGCGGATCGGCATGGCCGCCAGTTGTTCGACCGCCGTGAACTGCCCGGCCACACGCACCTGCAGCACATCGCTCGGTGTCTGCAGCGCGCCTGCCGATTCCACCGCGTTTTGCTGGCCCAGCTGAGCCAGCACCTGGCCAAAGTCCAGCCCCAGCACCGCCAGACGGCGCTGCGACAGCTCGATGTAGAGTTTTTCGTCCTGCGCGCCGAAGATCTCGACCTTAGCCACGTCCTGCACGCGCAGCAGCTGCTGGCGCGCGTCGTCGGCCAAGAGCTTGAGCTCGGCCGGGGTGTAGCCCTGGGCCTGCAAGGCGTAGATCACGCCAAAGACATCGCCAAACTCGTCGTTGAAGAAGGGCCCGATCACGCCGCCCGGCAAAGTGCCACGCATGTCGCCGATCTTCTTGCGCACCGCGTACCAGACCTGCGGCACATCGCTCGGCCGCGAGTTGTCGCGGATCTGGAAGATGATCTGCGCCTCGCCCGGCTTAGAGTAGCTGCGGATCTTGTCGGTGTAGGGGACCTCTTGCAGCGTGCGTTCGAGCTTGTCGGTGACCTGCTCGGCCACCTGCTGCGCCGTGGCTCCCGGCCAGTAGGCGCGCACCACCATCAACCGAAAGGTAAATGGCGGGTCCTCGTCCTGGCCCAGCTGAAAGTAAGCCGCCACGCCCAGCACCAGCAAGGCGATCATGAGGTAGCGGGTCAGTGCCGGGTGCTCGATGGCCCAGCGGGAAAGGTTGAACCTGGTGCGCTCAGCGCCTTCGGGATGAATCTCACTCATGGCCGACTCACTTGGTCGCCGCGGCTGCGGCGGGTGCGGCGGAGGTAGCGGCGCTGCTGGCAAACAGCGTGACCTTCTGGCCGGGTGACAGCACATGCACACCGGCGCTGACCACCACCATGCCCGGCGTCAGACCCGAGGCAATCACCGCTTCGTTGCCATCGGCCGTTGCCACCTGCACAGGCTGGGACTTCACAGTCATACTGACTTCATCGACCAGCCACACGGCCGAACCCTGGCCTTCCTGGCGCAGCGCCGTGGTGGGCAGCTTGATCACGGGCTTGCCTTCCAGGCCCGTACCCATACCAGGCACGCGCACGCTGACCGTGGTGCCCAGAGGCAGGACTTGGGCAACGGGCAGTTCGACCTTGACCTGGAAGGTGCGGGTTACGGGATCGGCGCTGGCTCCAAGCTCCCGCACCCGGCCGCTCGTCTCCCGGGCTTGTGCCCAGGGCTGCAAGGTCACCGCCTGGCCCATGCGCAGGCGGGCTACCTTGTCCTCGGGCACGGCAAAGACCACGTCACGCGGCCCATCAGCGGCGATCCTTAGCACCGGGGTGCCAGCGGCCAGCACCTGTCCTACCTCGGCCTCGACCGCGGTCACAACACCCGATACATCAGCCTTGAGACTGGCGTAGGCGGCCTGGTTGGTCTGCACCGACAACTGGGCCTGTGCCTGGTCGAGCTGGGCCTGCGCCGCCTTGAACGTGCTGTCGCGGCGCTCCAACTCGGCGCCGCTGATGAAGTTCTGTTCATTGAGTGCCTGGTAACGCTTGAAGTCGGCCGCCGCCAGGTCGCGCTGCGTACGCGCCGCCTCGACCTGCGCCTTGGCTGCGTCCACGGCCAGCTTGACGTCGCTAGGGTCGATCTGTGCCAGCAGCTGGCCGGCCCGCACCCGCTGCCCCACCTCGACCAGGCGCTGCGTCAGCTTACCGCCCAGCCGAAAGCCCAGACGGGACTCGACCCGCGCCCGCACCTCGCCGGAGAACTCCACACCCGACGTCAAGGTATCGCTGCCCACGCGCAGCACCTTCACGGCGCGCACAGGCTCCTGCGCCGCCGGTGGGCGGGAGCAGCCAGACACCCCCAGTGCGAGGGCACAAAAAAACAAGGAAAGCTTATTCATGGGGTCACATTCAAAACAACGGCTGCGCGCGTGGGTCAAAGGCATGCCATCAACCGGCTGTTCAGTAGGTCAAGCCTTATCAAGGGCAAAAACGACGGTTTGGCCAGCGACAATGCTCGGCTTTAGGACTACCCACCCATGTCTGCCCACCACGGAGTTTCGCATTACGAGAACTTCCCGGTCGCCTCCTGGCTCTGCCCGGCCGCCTTACGGCCGGCGGTCATGGCAATCTATGGGTTTGCCAGAACGGCCGACGACCTGGCCGATGAGGGCGATGCAACGCCGACCGAGCGCCTGGCCCTCCTGGCCCAGTACCGCAGCGACTTGCAGGCCTGCGCCCAGGGCCTGCCCGGCAGCGGCCGCTGGCGGCCAGTCTTCGATGCGCTGGCGCCTGTGCTGCGCCAATTCAAGCTGCCGCTCCACCTGCTGACCGACCTGCTCAGCGCCTTTGAACAGGACGTGGTGAAGCACCACTACGACAGCCGCGAACAACTGCTCGATTACTGCCGCCGCTCGGCCAACCCAGTTGGGCGCTTGCTGCTGCATTTGTATGGCGTTGACGACGATGCCTCATTGCGCCAAAGCGACGCGATTTGCACCGCCTTGCAACTGATCAATTTCTGGCAAGACCTGAGCGAAGACCTGCCGCGCGGCCGGCTCTACCTGCCCAGCGATATGTTGAGCGAGTATGGCCTGAGCCCCGCCGATTTGCGACAGGGCCAAGACTCGGCGGCGGTGGCTGCCTTGCTGCACACGGCCCTGACCTGGGCCCGCGGCTTGATGCTTCAGGGCGCCCCACTGGTGCGGCGGGTGCCTGGCCGCTCAGGCTGGGAACTGCGCCTGGTGGTGCAAGGCGGCCTGCGCATCGCCGAGCGGGTGCAAGCTCTGGGGCCGGCAGTGCTGCGCCAAAGGCTGCAACTTGGACCTGCCGATGTGGCGCTGATGATCTGGCGAAGTGTGCGCATGTAGGCCAGGCCAGATGTATCTGCCAGGGCCGGCTCGGATGAGGGAGCAGAAGCCGCGCCGCCCCGCCGATGCTGTGCCCGACCAAAGGCCGCATCGGGCCGAGGCGGCCCTCCCACAGACCACAACCCAGCCCTGGCAAAAAAACAAGCGCCGACCCAATATGAGAGTGGGAGCCGCGCCCTCGCGGCGATGCAGCCTTCTTGCTCCCTCTCCCTCTGGGAGAGGGCGGGGGTGAGGGCATGGACCTTTATCAATCGACAGGCCGAAGTCAGGCGCTGCCCTCACCCTGACCCTTTCCCAGGGGGAGAGGGAATGAAACCTTGTCCACCTTCGGCTCTGTGATAGTCCGATGGAGTGGGTACGCCGCCCCGGTGACGCGGCGCTTGATCGAAAGCCGCGTGAGGCCGCAGGCCCAGGAGCAGACTATGCAGCTGCCGCCACCGCCTGTGCCGCCAGGGCGGTGATGTCCTGCCAACGCCCCTGAGTGAGGGCATCAAGTGGGGTGAGCCAGGAGCCGCCGACCATGGCCACATTGGGCTGCTGCAAGTACTCCGGCAGATTGGCTAAAGACACCCCGCCGGTCGGGCAGAACTTCATGTCGGGCAGCGGCCCGCCCAGGGCCTTGAGCATGGCCACCCCGCCGGCTTGCGCCGCCGGAAAGAGCTTGACCAGGCCAAAGCCAAGGTCGCGCGCATGCATCACCTCGCTGGGGGTCATCGCTCCGGGTATGAAGGGCAGCTCGCAATCAATGGCCGCCTGCGCCAGCGCATCGCTTGAGCCCGGCGACAGTGCAAAGCGTGCGCCCGCATCGCGGGCCTGCGCCATTTCTTGCGGTCGGGTGACCGTACCGGCGCCCACATGCATGGCCGGCACCGCCCGCGCCACCGCCGCGATGGCCGGCAAGCCAGCGGCATGGCGTAAAGTGATCTCCATCACGTCAATGCCACCGGCCAGCAGCGCATGGGCCAGCGGCACCGCCTGGGCGACATCGGTGATCACGATGACCGGGACCACGCGAGAGCGAAACGCCGGCTTGGAAAAGGCAAGAGAGGGTGTGTTCATGGCGGACTGCTTCAAAACAGGCCCAGCAGGGGCGAGGCGCCGGACTCGGCGGCGCCGGCATGCTGGCGAAACAAGGCAAACAGGTCGCGGCCACTGCCGCGCTGGCGATCGCTCAGATCAGGGGGCTGGACCGTCCGGCGCGCCAGATCAGCGGCATCGACCTCGAGCGCCAGCGACTGCTGCTCGCAGTCGAGCGTGATCCAGTCGCCGTCCTGCACTCTGGCGAGATTGCCGCCGGCCAGGGCCTCGGGCGAGACATGAATGGCAGCCGGCACCTTGCCGGAGGCACCCGACATGCGCCCGTCGGTGACCAGCGCCACCGCATGGCCTTTGTCCTGGAGCAGGCCCAAGATCGGGGTGAGTTTGTGCAACTCGGGCATGCCGTTGGCCTGCGGCCCCTGGTAGCGCACTACCGCTACAAAATCGCGCTCGAGCTGACCCTGCTTGAACAGCTGCTCCAGCTGCTTTTGATCCTTGAGCACCAGCGCAGGCGCGCGCACCCGCCGGTGTTGCTGCGCAATCGCCGACACCTTGACCACCGCCCGCCCCAAATTGCCCTGCAGCAGGCGCAGACCGCCGTCGGTACTGAAGGGCCGATCGATGGGCCGCAGCACCTGCTCGTCGGCCGATTGCACAGCCGCCGGCCGCCAGCTCAGACTATCGCCGTCCAGCCAGGGCTCCTGGGTATAGCGCGCCAGGCCTGGACCGGCGATGGTCTGGACCTCCTCATGCAGCAGGCCGGCGCTCAGCAACTGGCCGATCAAAAAACCCATGCCGCCGGCCGCGTGGAAATGGTTCACATCGGCCGACCCGTTGGGGTAGATGCGCGCCAGCAAGGGCACGCAGCCCGAAAGCTCGGCAAAGTCGTCCCAGGAGATGATCCAGCCGGCCGCACGGGCCATCGCCACCAGATGCAGGGTGTGGTTGGTCGAGCCGCCAGTGGCCAGCAAACCGACGATGGCGTTGACGATCACCCGCGCATTGATCTGGTAACCCAGCCCCGCATCGCCCTGGCGCGACAGCGCCACCGCCTGCTGCACCGCCGCTTCTGTCAGTGCATCGCGCAGGGGCGTGCCCGGGTTGATGAAGGACGAGCCAGGCAGGTGCAGGCCCATGATCTCCATCAGCATTTGGTTGGAGTTGGCGGTGCCGTAGAAGGTGCAAGTGCCCGGCCCGTGGTAGGCGGCCTGCTCGGCATCGAGCAGCGCCTGGCGGTCGACCAGCCCTTGCGCAAACTGCTGCCGGACTTTGGCCTTGGCGTCATTGGCCAGGCCCGAGCTCATAGGCCCGGCCGGCACAAATACGGCCGGCAGATGGCCAAACTGCAAGGCGCCCATGAAGAGGCCGGGCACGATCTTGTCGCACACGCCCAAAAGCAGGGCCGCATCGAACACCCCATGCGATAAGCCGACCGCAGTGGCCAGGGCAATCACATCGCGCGAAAACAGCGACAGCTCCATGCCGTCTTCGCCCTGGGTGATGCCGTCGCACATGGCGGGCACCCCGCCCGCGACCTGCGCGGTCGCGCCCGCACTGCGGGCGCTGCGCCGGATGCGCTCGGGGTAATTCTCATAGGGCTGGTGGGCCGAAAGCATGTCGTTGTAGGCGGTGATCACGCCCAGATGGGGCGAACGCTCCTGCCGCAGGGCCAGCTTGTCCGGAGCCGGCATGGCCGCATAAGCATGGGCGGCATTCGCGCAGCCCATGCCGCTGCGGTAGGGGCCGGGTTTGCGGGCCGCCTGCACCACCGCCAGATAGGCGGCTCGGCTGGCGCTGCTGCGCTGCTCGATGCGGGCAGTGACTTCGAGCAGGCGGGGATGACGGGCGGTGCTCATGGGGAACTCCTGAGGGACGCTGAAACTACAGGCGTTTTGCGCAAGAGGCGATGCGCAGCGCCGCGCATCGCCCGGGAGGGCCAAACCATGATCAGGTCTCCTCGAACCAGCTCAGGTTCTCACGCGCCATCAAGGCCGACGAAGCGGCCGGCCCCCAACTGCCGGCAGCGTAGGGGCGCGGCTTGTCGTCCAGCGCCTGCCAGCCGTCGAGGATGGGTTCGATCCAGCGCCAGGCGGCTTCCAGTTCGTCGCGGCGCATGAAGTGGGTCAGCCGGCCCTTAATAACATCAATCAGCAA
Organism: Polaromonas sp.; assembly: GCA_044352515.1. Classification (GTDB taxonomy): domain Bacteria; phylum Pseudomonadota; class Gammaproteobacteria; order Burkholderiales; family Burkholderiaceae_C; genus Polaromonas. The sequence goes on along the minus strand of JBILDR010000041.1, from coordinate 3,955 downwards.
GCGCTCATAGGCCTCGGCGCGACGCTTGTCGGAGGACGACTGCAGGTCGAGTTCGAGCTTGACCGGATGCAGGTTCATGCCCGATCCTGGCTCCTTGACCATCAGGCCCAGATGAATGGACTCCTCGGGCTGCAAGGTGATGATCAGCCGGTTGGGCTGGTGCTTGGGGCCGGCGCCGAAAATCGAAAACGGCTGCTCGGCAAACTCGATGATGATCTGTGAATGCCGTTTGGCCATGCGCTTACCGGTACGCAGGAAAAACGGCACGTTGGCCCAGCGTGCGTTGTTGATGTGCGCACGCAGGGCCACAAAAGTCTCGGTGCGGCTGCCCGGCGCCACGCCCTCTTCCTGCTGATAGCTCTGGGCCGACTGCCCGTCGGCCACGCCCTCGCCGTACTGGCCGCGCACGGTGTCGCGCCGGATGTCGGCCAGGTCCATTTTGCGCAGCGAACGCAGCACCTTGAGCTTTTCATCGCGCACATCGTCAGCGTCCAGCGAGATCGGCTGCTCCATGGCCACGATGCACAGCAGTTGCAGCAGATGGTTCTGCACCATGTCGCGCAGCGCGCCAGCGCCGTCATAAAACCCTGCGCGACTGCCCACGCCCACCGTCTCGGCCACGGTAATTTGCACGCTCTTGATGAAGGGCGCCCGCCACAGCGGCTCGAACATCGCGTTGCCAAAGCGCAGCACCATCAGGTTTTGCACCGTTTCCTTGCCCAGGTAATGGTCGATGCGGTAGATCTGCTCCTCGCGAAAGTGCCGCGCCACCTCAGTGTTGATGGCCTGGGCCGAGGCCAGGTCAGTGCCCAAAGGCTTTTCAAGCACGACGCGCGAGTGGGCGTCAAGCAGGCCAGCCGCGTCCAAATGGGCGCAGATGCCGGTAAACAAGCCCGGCGCGGTGGCCAGATAAAACACCCGCTGCACGGCCGACAGGCCCAGGGCCTGCAAGGCGGCATAGGCTGCGGCATCCGTCACATCCAGGCTGACGTAGTGCAAGCGCTGAACAAATCCGTCCCAGGACACTGCATCAAAAGACGGCGCTTCGATGAACTGTGGCGAGCGAGCGCCTATGAAATCCAAGTACTGCTCGCGCGACCAAGGCTGGCGGCCCACCGCAATGATGCGCGCACTGGCCGGCAGACGCTCGTGCAGATGCGCCATGTACAGGGCCGGCAAGAGTTTGCGAAAGGACAGATCGCCGGCGCCGCCGAAGATCACGATATCCAGTTCAGACGTGGGGAGCGATAGGGTCATAAAAAGAGTCCGCTGGGTGGCTCAAAGCAGGCCTGGGCCTTTGGAATATGTAACTGAGTAAGACTTTAATTACCGGGACTGGGCCGCAACACCTTGAACCCATCGCACGAAAATCGGTCAAAGTTAATCTGAAAATTTCATTTGCAAGGTCACTGATTAAGGCTTGAATGTGCGGCGCAGAACCAGGGCGATTTGTAACTTAGTTACATAAATTCGTCAAGCCTCTGGCCGCAAGTCCAGCGACCTGAGCCCTCGCCCCTGCACCAGGGCAGGCCCGATTCAGGCACCAGAGTTTGCCGTGCGGCGACAATGTAAGGATGAGTCCGGAGCAGTACGTTCAACAAAAAGCCGCCGCATCGGGCAGCAGCTTTTATTACGCCTTCCTTTTCCTGCCCAAGGACAGGCGGGCCGCCATCACCGCCTTTTATGCGTTTTGCCGCGAGGTCGATGATGTGGTCGACGAAATGCGCGACCCGGGCGTGGCCCACACCAAGCTGGCCTGGTGGCGCAGCGAAGTGGCCGCTGCCTACGCTGGTGCGCCCACCCATCCGGTGCTCAAAGCGCTGATGCCTTGGGCGCCGGTCTACGGCATCACCGCCGAGCACCTGCTGGCGGTGATCGAGGGCTGCGAAATGGATCTGCAGCAAAGCCGTTACCTCGACCTGCCCGCGCTGATGCGCTACTGCCACTTGGTGGCCAGCGTCGTCGGCGAGGTGGCGGCGCGTATTTTCGGCCAAACCCAGGACGCCACCACCGCCTACGCACACAGGCTGGGCCTGGCCTTCCAGTTGACCAACATCATCCGCGATGTGGGCGAGGACGCCCTGCGCGGACGGATCTACCTGCCCATCAGCGAGTTGCAGCAGTTCGATGTGAAGGCCCACGAAATCTTGCAACGCCAGCATTCACCGAACTTTGTTGCACTGATGCAGTTTCAGGCTGAGCGCGCCCTGCGCCTTTACGACGAGGCGCTGGCCTTGCTGCCGGCGGCCGATCAACGGGCGCAAAAGCCGGGCCTGATGATGGCCAGCATCTACCGCACCTTGCTGCGCGAGATCCAGGCCGACAGCTTTCAGGTGCTGCACCAAAGGGTCAGTCTGACGCCGCTGCGTAAGTTCTGGCTGGCCTGGAAAACCCAGGCCTTCGGTCGCGTGGTCTGATGCGGGTGGCCGTTGTCGGCGCGGGCTGGGCCGGCTGCGCCGCCGCAGTGCAGGCCGCGCGGCTAGGGCATCAGGTCGAACTGATCGAGGCGTCCCGCCAGCCCGGCGGACGAGCCAGGCGCCTAGCGTTCGAGCACGGTGGCCAAAGTCTGAATCTGGACAACGGACAGCACATTCTGATCGGCGCCTATAGCGAGACCTTGCGTCTCATGCGCGAGCTCGGTCTGGATCCACAGCAAGAGCTGCAGCGCGCCCCGCTGTCCCTGCGCTTTGCCGACGGCCGTGGCCTGCAACTTCCCGGCTGGCCGCGCTGGTCCACCCTGGCCGTGGCCCTGGGCGTGCTGAGCGCGCGCGGCTGGGGCTGGACTGACAAGCTGGCCCTGCTGCTGCGCGCCCGCCAGTGGCAGGCCCAGGGGTTTGCCTGTGCAACGCAAACCAGCGTGCAAGGCCTGTGCGCCGGCCTGCCGCCCCGGGTGATGCGCGAGCTGATCGAGCCGCTGTGCATCTCGGCCCTGAACACGCCGGCCGAGCGTGCCAGCGCACAGGTGTTCCTGCGGGTGATGCAAGACGCCCTGCTGGGCGAGGCGGGCGGCTCGGACCTGCTGCTGCCCCTGCGCGATCTGAGTGCACTGCTGCCCGATGCAGCGCTGCAGCGGCTGACCCAGACCGGCCAACAGGTCCGCCTGGGCCTGCGGGTGCGGGCATTGGCTCGGGCTGGCAAGCAATGGCATTTGCAATGGGACGCGCAGCAGGCGGGCGATAGCAGCCTGTTTGACGCGGTGGTACTGGCCTGCCCCGCCACCGAAGCGGCCCGCCTGCTGCAGCCGCTCCCTGATGCGGCGCACTGGCGAGGCCTGGCCGATACCTTGCAGTACGAGGCGATCGCCACCGTCTATGCCTGGGCCCCCGGCGTACAACTGGCCCAGCCCATGCTTGCGCTCGATGAATGCGCAGACCAGCCCGGCGCCTGCGCCCAATTCGTCTTCGACCGCGGCCAACTCGGCGGGCCGGCCGGCCTGCTGGCTTTTGTAGTCAGCGCCAGCACCCAGGACCGCTCGGCCCTGATGGCCGGGGTGCAGGAGCAGGCCCGCCAGCAGTTGGGACTGGACCGGCTGGAGTTGGTGCAAACGGTGATCGAGCGGCGCGCCACCTTTGCTTGCACGCCGGGCTTGCAGCGCCCGCCCATGCAGGTACTGCCTGGCGATGGCAGAGTGCTGGCCTGCGGCGACTATGTACAAGGCCCCTATCCGGCCACCCTCGAAGGCGCGGTGCGCTCGGGCCTGACGGCCGGTCTCGCTTTGGGTCGCCAGGCTGAGCAAAGCAAGCCCCCGCTGACGGTTTAAGCGCCGTATCGCGCCGGGGCGGCGCTCCCACCTCCACAATGCTCGCCAGTCATTGAAGGGGGGGTGGGAGCTGCGCCCTCGCAGCGATAGCGCGCCCCAATCAGACGACCCATCGGGCCGGGGCGGCGCTCCCACCTCCACAATGCTCGCCAGTCATTGAAGGGGGGTGGGAGCCGCGCCCTCGCCGCGATAGCG
>JBILDR010000005.1:0-64525 GCA_044352515.1 Polaromonas sp. | reverse complement strand
CCGGCCGTTAATGAACTGACCGATCTACGGGCGGTGGCAGGACGGATGCCGCTGGCGCAGACCAAGGCCTGTTGAGCGGCGCAGGCAGGGGCACGGCCCCGTCAGCAGGCAGCCCGCGCTAACGCGAACACACATCCACCTGCGCGCAGGACTGCGCCGCAGAAAAGCAACCGGTGCGAAAGTCGCCACCGCCAGCTTCGGTGACGTTACAGACATCGGTGCAAGTACCGTTGGCAGGCTTGAGCACATCCGGTCCGCACAAACGGGCTGCGTTGGCGCACGCACTGACGCAAGAGGTGGGCGCAAAGCTTTGCGGTTCAAAGGGGGGCTCTGGCGGCACGCTGGCGCAGGAGGCCACCGTAAAAACCAGGGGCAGCATCAAGAGGTGCAAGCGCCTCATACGATCCCCTCTGGAATCCATTGCACCGCGTACAGATCTTGGATGGGCATGGTGGCGAAAAAGTTGCGGTCGAAGTTGCCGTAGCCCAGATCGCCCCAACCCGTGCCCCAGCTGTTGAGCACGCGCACCACTGGCCCGCGCACGGCCGTGATGACCTGCATATGCCCGCCCACCGAGCTGCCCATCGAGGCCAGCACCGAACCGGTGTAGGCGCTGTAGGCCGCATCGACGCCCATGCCAAAGAGCAGTCCATAGCCGCGAACCAGCGCATCTTCGATGGCGCTCAGGCGTGTCGGCCCCACCTCGTCAATTCGGTAATAGCGCAGACCCACGGCGTTGTAGGCCCCCACCGCCGCCACTGGCGACGGTCGCCGAGTGACGGTGGCTGCTGAAAACGGCCAAGCCGCCTCGCTCAGCAGGCCGCGCTTTTGCACCGCATTCATCACCAGCCGCGGGAAGCTGCCCTTGTCTTGGAGGGGGCCCTTATAGCCAGGCTGCTCGGCCTCCAGCCCCACGACATAGGGCCAACTGACCGACAGCTCCATCGAGCGACCCGCGATGCCGGCGCAGATTTCCGCCGCAGCGGCCAGAGCCTGCCCGACGCAGGAGTTGGTGGTGAGCTGGTGGCGCACCCGCCTGACGTAGAGCTCCTGATCTGGGGTCGGCAAGACCACGGCCGAGAGCGCCACGCGGGCTGTACTGAAACGCAAGTCGCGCGCGTCTTGGGCGTCGACTCTATAGCCAAGTCCGGGGGTGTTCATGACCATGCCCGCTGGCTTGCGGAACGTACCGGCTCAAGGAGGTAGGTCTTCATATTGGCAGAACCCATAAAACTCGCATTGATTAATTCTGTAATCATATTTATTTTTGTTCAGTTGTTTGTAAAGAATTTCCGACGGAGGCTCGGCCATTGCCACCTCAAGGGCTATTACCCGCATTTTTGTCACGGATCTCTACCTTTTGCCCGCATGAATGCTCTTCCAGAGATCAAATACAGTTCATGTTGAAGATCCGGGCTTGTTGCGCTCGCCATAAGGCCAGCGCCATTGCGGGCCTCGAGTACTGGTCCGTCGCCCGGGACCTGCTTTCGCTGTTTTCATCCTTACGCCATCCACGCCATGACCCAACGCACCACCGCCCACCGCCTGCAAGTTGCTACCGAGCTGCACCGTTTCATTGAAGACCGGGTGCTGCCCGGCACCGGCATTGCGCCCGCGCAGTTCTGGCAAGGCTTTGATGCCATCGTGGCCGACCTGGCGCCCAAGAACATCGCCTTGCTCGCCGAACGCGACCGCCTGCAGGTCGAGCTCGACGGCTGGCACCGGGCGCATCCCGGCCCGATTGCCGACATGGCCGCCTACCGCGCCTTCCTGGAGAAGATCGGCTACCTGGTCAAGCAGCCCAAATCGGTCAAGATCACCACCCGCAAGGTCGATGACGAGCTGGCCACCCAGGCCGGTCCGCAGTTGGTGGTGCCCGTGCTCAACGCCAGGTATGCGCTCAACGCGGCCAACGCGCGCTGGGGCTCGCTGTATGACGCGCTGTATGGCACCGACGCAATCTCCGAGGCCAATGGCTGCGAGAAGGGTAAGGGCTACAACCCCAAGCGCGGCGCCAAGGTCATCGAGTACGGGCGCTACGTGCTCGACCGCACCTGCCCCCTGCGCAAAGGTTCACACATTGATTCCGTGCGCTACCGCATCAAGGACGGCAAGCTCAGCGTCAAACTCAAGGACGGCAGCAAGACCTCTCTGGCCAAGCCGGCGCAGCTGGTGGGCTACCAAGGCGAGGCCGCCGCGCCGAGCTCGGTGCTGCTGGTGCACAACGGCCTGCATCTGGACATCCGCATCGACCGCAGCACGCCGATTGGCGCGAGTGACGCGGCAGGTGTGTGTGACCTGGTGGTGGAAGCGGCGCTGTCGACCATCCTGGACCTGGAAGACTCGGTGGCCGTGGTCGATGCCCAGGACAAGGTGCTGGCGTACTCCAACTGGCTGGGCATCCTGCAAGGCACGCTCACCGAAGAGGTGAGCAAGGGCGGCACCACCTTCACGCGCGGCCTGAACGGAGATCGTATTTACACCGCGCCGGCCGGCAAAGGCCAAGTTCGGCTGCACGGCCGCTCGCTGATGTTCGTGCGCAATGTCGGGCACCTGATGACCAACCCGGCCATCCTCTACACCGACGCACAGGGCCAGCAGCGTGAAATTCCCGAAGGCATTTTGGACGCGGTGGTCACCACCACCATCGCCATGCATGACCTCAAGCGCACGGCCAAGGACAAGATCCGCAACTCGCGCAAGGGCTCGGTCTACATCGTCAAGCCCAAGATGCACGGCCCAGCCGAGGTGGCTTTTGCCGACGAGTTGTTCACCCGCGTCGAGGGCATGCTGGGCCTGGCGCCCAGCACCGTCAAGCTGGGCATCATGGACGAAGAGCGTCGCACCAGCATCAACCTCAAGGCTTGCATCGCCGCCGCCAAGAGCCGGGTGGCCTTCATCAACACCGGTTTCCTCGACCGCACCGGTGACGAGATGCACAGCGCCATGCTGGCCGGCCCCATGATCCGCAAGGGCGACATGAAGAGCAGCGCCTGGATCCAGGCCTACGAGCGCAACAACGTGCTGGTGGGTCTGTCCTGCGGTCTGCGCGGCAAGGCACAGATCGGCAAAGGCATGTGGGCCATGCCCGACCTGATGAAGGCCATGCTGGAACAAAAAATCGGCCACCCCAAGGCCGGCGCCAACACCGCCTGGGTGCCCAGCCCCACGGGTGCCACGCTGCACGCCATGCACTACCACCAGGTGCTGGTCAGCGACGTGCAAAAGGAGCTGGAAAAAATCGATGCCGACGCCGAGCGCGAGAGCCTGCTGCAAAACCTGCTGACCATCCCCGTGACCGCCACGCCCAACTGGAGCGAGGCCGACAAACAGCAAGAGCTCGACAACAACGCACAGGGCATCTTGGGCTATGTGGTGCGCTGGGTGGACCAGGGCGTGGGCTGCTCCAAGGTGCCCGACATCGACAACGTGGGCCTGATGGAAGACCGCGCCACGCTGCGCATCTCCAGCCAGCACATGGCCAATTGGTTGCGGCACAAAGTGGTCACGCCGGCACAGGTCAAGGCCACCTTCGAACGCATGGCCGCAGTGGTGGACCAGCAAAACGCGGGCGACGCGCTGTACAAGAACATGGCCGGCCGCTTCAACAAGAGCGCCGCCTACAAAGCCGCCTGCGACCTGGTGTTCAAGGGCATGGAGCAGCCCAGCGGCTACACCGAGCCGCTGCTGCATGCATGGCGCCTGAAGGTCAAGGCCGCCAAGGCCTGAACTGTCTTGCTCCCTCTCGCCTCAGGGCCGGGGTGAGGGCAGCGGCCCCAGCCCCTGTAAAGCGCCTGGGCTGGACCTGTGGGTACGCGCAGTCAACCAGCGAGGCGGCTTTGGCATCTGGTGCTGGGATGTGGTCAAGGGCGAGCCCGCCAAGGTGGCTGATGTATTGACCCACCAGGCTGCCCTCGCTCAGCAAACGGATCCGATCGGTGAGGTCTGCCTTTAGCAAGCCTTGCGTGCAGTGCGGCGAACCTTGTGGGTGGATGCTGACAGCTGCACGGGGCCTGCACACCTTTGCACATGGGCCGGCCAAGCGCAGCATGGCAGAACCTCGCATGAGCGCTTTCGCCATGAAAAAGACTCCCACACACCCCATGCCACTGCCGGGCGCGCCACCGCCGGATCAGCCCGACAGTCCCACCCATCAGCCGATAGACCCGGACGACGGTGCGCCGGTGGCTCCGCAGCCTGATGAAGAGGGTGACGCGCAGTGGAAGCCGCCGCGGTGACGGGCGTCAAGCCGCCACGGGAGCGCGGCTTCACGCTGATCGAGTTGTTGCTGGTGTTGGTCATCATCGCCATCGGCACCAGCCTGAGCCTGCTGGCACTGCGTGACCCAGCTCAGGCGCAGCTGCAGGGCGACGCAACCCGGCTGGCTGGCCTGCTCGAAGGCGCGCGGGCTGCCTCGCGTGCGCAAGATACGCCGCTACTCTGGCGGGTCGAGGCCGCAGGCTTTCGCTTTGAGGGTTCGGTGCCATTCCCATCCGGCGGACCTTGGCCTGATCGCTGGCTGCATGGGGACACACAGGCACAAGTGCTCGGCGGCAGCGAGCTCATCCTGGGCCCGGAGCCGGTGCTGGCCGCGCAGGCGGTTCTAATGGGCCACAAACTGGCGCCAGAGCGGCGCGTCTGGGTGGCCACCGACGGTGTGCGGCCCTTTGAGGTGCTGCCCATCCGACCCGAATTGCAGCGCTGAAGGCATGGCATGCGACGCACCGGCCTGACGCTCATTGAGGTGCTGGTGGCCTTGTTGGTGATGGCCGTGATGGCGCTGATGAGCCGGCTGGTGATCGACGGCATGCTGCGCAGCCAGGCCGTGGCGCAAGAGCGCGGCGCCAGCCTGAACAGCCTGCAGATTGCGCTGGCGCAGTGGAGCCGCGACCTGGACCGCCTGAGCACCACGCCCTATGTGAACGCGCTGCAATGGGACGGTCAGGTGCTACGGCTGCTGCGCCACTCTAGCAATGAGGATGCCCTGGTCGTGGTGGCCTGGAGCGCGCGGGGCGGGCAATGGCAGCGCTGGCAGTCGCCTCCCCTGAGCGAGCGCGGTGCGCTGCTGCGCAGCTGGGCCCTGGCCCAACGTCCCGAAATCGCAGACCCCGCTGAGCTCAGCCGAGCCAAGCTGCTGCCCATAGGCCAATGGCAATTGCAGGTTTGGGCACAGGGGCAATGGCGCGATGCGCCGATTCAAGACGATAGGCTGGTCGACCTGCCCGCAGGCCTGCGCCTGCAACTGCGAGGCCTGCAAGGCGTGGGCGGTGTGGGACTATGGCAGGTGGACTGGGCTCGGGGCGCTGCTCCATGAAGACAGCAGGTCCGGGCGCAGCCATCGTCGCGGCCATGCTGACGGTGGCCCTGGTTGCCGCGCTGGTGATGACAGGCTTTTGGTACATCTGGCGCAGCACCGAGGCCGAAGCGGGCTGGCGCCAGCAAGCACAGGCGCGCTGGCTACTGGGCGGGGTCCTGGACTGGGCGGTGGCGCTGTTGCAAGACGACGGCAGGCTGCAAGCGCAGGTCGATCACCTGGGCGAGCCCTGGGCGCAAACACGGCGCGATCTGTCGCCCGCGCAGTTGCTCGCCCAAGGCGAGGCTCCGGCCTCGGCCGAGGCGCCAGACTTCACGCTGAGCCTGCAAATTGCCGATGCGCAGGCCAAGCTGAACCTGCTCAATTTGCTGGAGGGTAGCGGCCTGTCGGCGCCCTGGAGCGAGGTGTTTGCGCGCCTGTTCGCACAGCTGAACCTGCCCGCATCCGAGCTCGATCTGATGCAGCAAGCACTGCGCAGGGCCAGTGCTGGCACTGGCGAAGGCGCCTCCGGCCAGTCCCCGCTCATGCCCCAGCGCGCCGAAGACCTGCACTGGCTGGGCCTGCTGCCAGCCACGGTGGCGGCCTTGCGCCCGCATCTGACGGTGCTGCCCGGGCGCTTGCCGGTCAACCTCAACACGGCAGACGCGGTGGTGCTGCAAGCCGTGCTCGGCGGCGGGCCGGTGGCCATGGATGCCCTGCTGGCGCGAAGAAAGGCTCAGCCTTTGGGCAGCTTGGCCGATGCCGGTCTGGGCGGGCCCGGTGGGCCAGCTGCGTCAGATCAGCTGTCGGTCAACAGCAACTTCTTTGAAGTTCAAACCTCGGTGCAGCTGGGCAGCGCCTTCCGGCTCGGTCAGCGCGCGCTGCTGCAGCGGCAAGGCCCTGTGGTGCGGATTTTGTGGCGGTATTAGCATGGGGGCATCGGCCCGGCCTGGGGACCAGCGGGTCAACCCCGCTTGACGATTTACTTCAGACCTAAATAATTGAGGCCGTAAGCAGATGAATCCTCGGCGGGTGCTTTGCCCAAGCCGGGGCTTGCTCTTGCAAGGAGTCACGTCGCATGTCCACTGCCCGTTCCAGCCCACAGCCTGACCGATTTGTGCAGGAGCGTTTGCCGGCGCCCGATCTGTGGCCCCAACTGCGCTACGACCTTCCCGAGTTACAGATCCCCGCCGAGGCCAACCTGGTCGATGCGCTGATGGCCCAGGCCGAGCAGCGCGGCTGGCTGGACCGACCGTTTCTGCGCTCAGAGCGCATCACGCTGAGCTATCACGATGCCGACGAGCGTCTGCGCCGCATTGCGCAGGTGCTGACCGAAGACTTTGGTCTGGTGCCCGGTAACCGGGTGCTGCTGCGCGGCGGCAATTCCGTCGGCATGGCGCTGGCCTGGCTGGGCGTGGTCAAGGCAGGCTTGGTGGCGGTGGCCAGCATGCCGCTGCTGCGCGCCAAGGAGTTGCGCGAGATCATCAGCAAAGCCGAGCCCACAGTGGCGCTGTGCGACGCCGCCCTGCTCGAAGAACTGCAAAGCGCCCAAAAGGGCACCGGGCTGCGCACCATCGTCCCTTTCAATCTGATGGACGCGCCCGGCTCGCTGGCGGTACTCAGCAGCACCAAGGACGGCCGCTTCGGGTCCTGTCCCTGCCGGGCCGACGACATCGCCATGATGGCCTTTACCTCCGGCACCACCGGCTCGCCCAAGGCGGCGGTGCACAGCCACCGCGACGTTCTGGCGGCCTGCCAGGCCTGGCCACGCCATGTGCTCAAAGCCACGCCCGACGACATCGTGATCGGCTCGCCGCCCTTGGCCTTCACCTTTGGGCTGGGTGGCATGCTGCTGTTTCCAATGTCGGCCGGCGCCAGCGTCTACTACCCCAGCAAGCCCTACTCGCCGCAGTCCATGCTCGAGACCATCGATGCAGTCGGGGCCACCATCACCTATACCGCGCCGACCTTCTACCGGCAGATGGCCGTGCTGGCGCGTGAGCGGCCGCCCAAGAGCCTGCGCATCAGCGTCAGCGCCGGCGAGGCCTTGCCCCAAGCCACCCGCCAGCTCTGGTTAGACGCTACCGGCATCGACATGACCGACGGTATTGGTGCGACCGAGATGTTTCACATCTTCATCTCCAGCGTCCCCGGCCAAACACGGGCTGGCGCCATTGGTCAGGTGGTGCCGGGCTACCAGGCCAAGGTGGTGGACGACGAAGGCCGTGAAGTGCCGCGCGGCACGGTGGGCAAGCTGGCGGTGATCGGGCCGACCGGCTGCCGCTACCTGGCCGACGAGCGCCAGAGCAAGTACGTCAAGAACGGCTGGAACCACCCGGGCGATGCTTTCACGCAGGACGAGGACGGCTATTTCTTCTACCAGGCGCGCGCCGACGACATGATCATCTCGGCCGGTTACAACATCGGCGGGCCCGAGGTGGAGGACGCGCTGCTCACCCATCCGGCGGTGGCCGAATGCGGCGTGATCGGTGTGCCCGATGAAGAGCGCGGCATGGCGGTCAAGGCTTTTGTGGTGCTCAAGAGCGGTCAGGTGGGTGATGCGGCCATGGCCAAGGCCTTGCAAGACCATGTGAAGGCCACGATCGCGCCCTACAAATACCCGCGCCAGGTGCAGTTCCTGACAGCCCTGCCGCGCACCGAAACCGGCAAGCTGCAGCGCTTCAAGCTCAGACAGACAGACCCGGCAAGCGGTGCCTGAGCGCAAAAACAAAAACGCCAACCGCAAGGTTGGCGTTTTTCACTGAATTGGTTGCGCGGGCAAGATTTGAACTTACGACCTTTGGGTTATGAGCCCAACGAGCTACCAGGCTGCTCCACCGCGCGTCAGAGCCTCTATTCTAATCGCAATCGAGGCGGTCTGCGAGACCAGGCGCGATTTATCGCAAAAGAATTTGTATTCAGTTGTCAGTCCGACAGGCATGGCCAGCCCCGCCTAGGCGACAGTCGCGCAGCGCATGCGCTTCCTATAATTTTTACGGGTCGCTCCTGACCTCAGCCCAACCGCAAGGTGAACCATGCCCTCTGTACGACTGATCCCCCAACTTCTTTGTGGCCTGGCCACTGCCGCCGCGCTTTTGATGAGCGCTGGCGCCCAGGCACAGACCAAATCCACCCGGCTGGTGGTCGGCTTTCCTCCGGGCGGGCCCATCGATGCGGTGGCCCGCATCATGAGCGAGCAACTGGGCCGCGAACTGGGCCAGACCGTGGTGGTCGAAAACAAGGCAGGCGCCAACGCCGGCATCGCGGCAGAATTTGTGGCCAAGTCCACCCCCGACGGCACCACCTTGCTGATCAGTACCGCCGGCGCCATGACCATCAGCCCGGCCCTCTACGACAAGCTCGCGGCCGACCCGTTTCGCGACCTGGTCCCGGTCAGCCTGGTGGTCAACACCGACGAGGTGCTGGTGACCGCGGCGAACAACCCCGCCAACACCGTGCCTGAGTTCATCGCGGCCGTGCGCGCGCGCAAAGAGGGCGCCACGCTGGCCTCTTCAGGCACAGGCAGCGTGCCGCACCTGGCCATGGAATTGCTCGCCGATGTGACCAAGGCGAATCTGCGGCATGTGCCCTACAAGGGGGTAGCGCCTGCCATCACTGACGTGATCGCCGGCCATGTGGACGGCATCTTCATCGACTTTCCGGTGGCACTGGTCCACATCCGGGCCGGCAAACTCAAGGCCCTGGGCCTGGCCGCGCCCAAGCGCCACCCGCTGCTGCCTGAGACGAGAACACTCGAGGAGATGGGAATTTCGGGCGTGGACTCCAACAACTGGTATGGCATCTTCGCGCCCAAGGGCACGTCAGCGGCCGACATTGACCGCGTCAACCAGGCGATCCGCCGTGCGCTGGAGTCCGAGGGCGTCAAGTCGCGCCTGCTGGCCGCCGGCCTGATCGGTGCGCCGGGCAGCCCTGCGTCGCTCGCCGCCTTGCAAAAGGCCGATTTCGAGAAGTGGTCGCGCGTCATCAAGACCAAGGGCATCAAGGGCGAATGAGCGCGCACCGCAGCGCCAAGGCGCAAGAGCGGGGTCATTTGCGCATAGGCGCCGGCGCCAGCTATGCCGGTGACCGGATCGAGCCGGCCGCGTTGCTCGCCGAGCATGGCGCGCTCGACTATCTGGTGTTTGAAACCCTGGCCGAGCGCACCATTGCGCTGGCCCAGGTGCAACGCCTGAAGGATCCGGCCACCGGCTACAACGAGCTGATGGAAGAGCGCCTGCGCGCGGTGCTGCCACACTGCAAAGCACAGGGCACGCGCATCGTCAGCAGCATGGGCGCTGCCAACCCGCAGGCCGCAGCGCACAAGGCGGCGCAGATCGTGCGCGAGATGAAGCTCGGCCCTTTGAAGATTGCTGCGGTGATCGGCGACAACGTGCTCGACTACTGCCGCGCCAACGCGCAGACCCTGCCCATCATGGAGTCGGGCCTGCCGCTTTCCAGCCTGCAAGGCGAGATCCTCAGTGCCAATGCTTACCTGGGCGCAGACAACATCGTCCAAGCACTGGAGCAAGGAGCCGACATGGTGCTGACCGGCCGGGTGGCCGATTGCTCGCTGTTTCTGGCGCCCATGATCCATGAGTTTGGCTGGAGCCAGTCCGACTGGAACCTGCTGGGCCAGGGGCAGGTCTGCGCCGACATGGTCGAGTGCGGCGCCAATGTCTCGGGCGGCTTCTTTGCCGACCCGGGCTACAAGGAGGTGCCCGACCTGGGCAACCTGGGCTACCCCTTTCTGGAGATGCGCCCTGACGGCCACGGCGTGGTGGCCAAGGTGGCGGGCACCGGCGGCGTGATCAACCGGGCGATCTGCACCGAGCAAATGCTCTACGAGATTCACGACCCGGCCCACTACATCACGCCGGATGTGGTGGTCGACTTCACCGAGGTGCGGCTGACCGAACTCGGGCCGGACCGGGTGGGTATCAGCGGCGGCCAGGGGCGGCCGCGGCCCGATCAGCTCAAGGTGTCGGTGGGCATCAAAGAAGGCTGGATAGGCGAAGCAGAAATCACCTACGCCGGCCTGGGCTGCCTGAACCGCGCCAGGCTGGCCGAGCAGGTGGTGCGCGAGCGCTTGCGCATAGGCGGGGTGCAGCTCGACGAGTTGAAGGTGGACTACATCGGTATGAACTCGCTGCACGGTGCGGCCTCCCTGCCCACGCCCCACGAGCCCTATGAGGTTCGCCTGCGCTTTGCCGGTCGCGCCAAGGCCAAGCGCGACGCGGCCAAGCTCGCTGGCGAGGTCGAAACCCTGGTGGGCAAAGGCCCGGCCATGTCCTCGCTGCCACGCACGGCGGTGCGCGAGGTGCTGGCGATTTATTCGGTGCTGATTCCGCGCGCCGCGGTGCAGCCGCAGCTCTTGATGCTGGAGGTGGCATGAAGCGCTTTTACCTGCGCGAAATCGCGCATGCCCGCGCCGGCGACAAAGGCGATGCCAGCAACATCGGGGTGATTGCCTATGTGCCGCAAGACTATGGCATCTTGCTCGAGCAGGTCACGGTCGAGGCGGTGCGCCGGCATTTCGGCGCGCTGGTCAAAGGCCGCATCACCCGCTATGAAATGCCGCATGTCGAGGCCCTGAACTTTGTGCTGGAAAACGCACTGGGCGGCGGCGTTACCCGCTCGCTCTCGTTGGACCCGCATGGCAAATCCTACGGCGCGCTGATCCTGACCCTGCCGGTGACAGTAGACGCGACCGTGGCCGAGCGCCTGATCGCCCAAGGCCGGCAGCCCTTGCCATGAGCGCGGTCGACGCGGATCGCATTGCCCTGAGCGTTGATGCAGCGCGCGCGCTGGCCCGTGCGGCCTTGCACGCGCTGGGCTATGACACCCATCAGACGGAGATCTTGTGCGAGCACATGCTCGATGCGGCGCTGTGCGGCTATGAATACTCGGGCCTGCCCAAGATCTTGCAGATCGCGGCCAACCCCAAACGCCAACGGCCCACCACGACCATGCGCGATATCCATGCCACGCCGGTCTCAGCCCTGATCGACGGCGGCAACCATTCGGGCATGCTGGCCATGCACCATGCCACCGATCGCGCGATCGCGATGGCGCAGGCCCACGGCTTTGCGCTAGTGGGCGTAACCAACAGCTGGATGAGCGGACGCAGCGCCTACTATGTGGAGCGCATGGCAAGAAGCGATCTGATCGGCATACACACGGTGGGTTCGGCCAGCCTGGTGGCCCCGCCCGGTGCGAGCCGACCGGCCTACGGCAC
Organism: Polaromonas sp.; assembly: GCA_044352515.1. Taxonomy (GTDB): domain Bacteria; phylum Pseudomonadota; class Gammaproteobacteria; order Burkholderiales; family Burkholderiaceae_C; genus Polaromonas. The sequence continues at coordinate 52,997 of JBILDR010000005.1, read as the reverse complement.
CAACCCAATCGCCTTCGGCTTTCCCAAAGAGGGCGATCCGCTGGTGATCGATGTGTCGACCGCGGCCTTTCCCGGCACCGAGCTTGATTTCTACCAGCTGCTGGGCCTGCCGCTGCCGGCCGGGGTGGCGCTCGATGCGAACGGCCTGCCCACCACCGATGCGCAGGCCGCCAAGCAAGGCGCCTTGCGGCCCTTTGGCGGCCACAAGGGCTATGCGCTGGGCCTGGCTATGCAGGCACTGGGCGTGCTGGCCGGCTCAGGGCTCAATGCAGCCAAGGACTATGGCTACATGATCATCGCGATGCGACCCGACCTGCTGCTACCGCTGGCCGACTTCAAACGCGACCTGAGCGAGCAACTGGCACGCATCAAGGCGGTGCCGCGCCAAGAGGGGGTGGCCGAGATCCGGCTGCCTTCCGAGAAGTCGTTTCGTGCGCGCGAGCGCGCACTGCGCGAAGGCATAGTGATCGACCGCGGGGTGCACCAGCGCCTGCTGGCGCTCAGCGCAAGCGCCCCTCCCCAAACCCCTGAGCCCGAAACACCATGACCTCCATTGCCCGCGTCGACAGCCACGCCCATGTGTTCGATCCGGTCGGATTTCCGCTGCGCGACACAGGTGGCCATATGCCCGGCCCGGCCGAATGCGGTACCGCGCAGCAGTTTCTGACGGTGCTGGGCGCACACCAGGTCACACACGGCCTGCTGGTCAATCCACAGGCCGGCTACGCCACCGACAACCGCTGCATGCTCGACGCCATTGCCCGCTCACAAGGTCGCCTCAAGGGCGTGGCCCTGGTGGACCACGGCATCACCGATGCGCAACTGGCCAAACTCAAGAACGGCGGCGTGGTCGGCGCACGCTTTAATTTGCTGTTCGCCCATGCCACCTCCATCCGCGGGCGCGAGGGCGAGGTCTTGCTCCGGCGCTTGCACGAGCTCGGCTGGTTCGCGCAAATTTACTACCGCGACGACAGCCTGCTCGAAGCCCTGCCAGTGCTGCAAAGCTCAGGCATTGCGCTGGTGATCGACCACTGCGGCGGCTTCGACCCCGACAAGGGCTTGCAGCAAGCCGGCTTCCAGGCCTTGCTCCAACTCGGTCGCGAAGGTCGGGCGGCCGTCAAGCTCTCGGGGGCGTTTCGACTGTCAAAACAGCCCTGGCCCCACAGCGACCTGGACCCTTTCATTGCGGCCTTGCTAGAGGCCTTCACGCCCGATCGCTGCGTCTGGGGTTCGGACTGGCCTTTTGTGCGCCATCCTGCGCGCACCGACTACGGCCCACAGCAGCGCCTGCTCGAACGCTGGGTGCCCGATGAGGCCGCTCGCCGCAAGATCGAGTGGGACACGCCGAGCCGGCTGTTTGGCTTTGCGCCACTGCGCTAAAGCGCGGGCAAGCTTCAGGGCTTGGCGCTGGGCGGCGAGAACAGCTCGTCGTACTTGCGCTCATAAGCGTGGTAGTCCAGAAACTCGTAGAGCTCGCTGCGCGGCTGCATCAGATCAAGCACATTTTTCTGGGTGCCATCGCGCAAGATCGCCTGATAAACCTTGAGTGCGGCGGCAGACATCGCGCGCGCGGCTGACAGCGGGAACAAGGCCGCTGACACGCCCGCGCCTGCCAGTTCATCCAGGGTAAAGGCCGGCGTGAGCGAGAACTCGGTGATGTTGGCCAGCACCGCATGGGGCCGGGCTATGGCATCGACAAAGCGGCGGTATTGCCCAAGCTCGCTGCAGGCCTCAGCAAAGATCATGTCGGCGCCGGCCTCCACATAACGGCAGGCTCGCTCAATGGCTGCGTCTATGCCCTCGACCGCGATGGCGTCGGTGCGGGCGATGATGAAGAACTGATCGTCGGTGCGCGCATCGACCGAGGCCTTGATGCGGTCGACCATCTCGGCGGTCGAAACGGTGGCTTTGCCCGGCCGGTGGCCACAGCGCTTGAGGGCCACCTGGTCTTCGATGTGCATGGCCGCAGCGCCGTCCTTGATCAGACCTTTGACCAAGCGCGCGATGGAAAACACGCCGCCAAAGCCGGTGTCCACATCGACCAGCAGCGGCAAGCTGCTGGCGTCGGTCAGGCGCCTCACCTCGGTGAGCACATCGCTCAAATTGGTGATCGCCAGATCCGGCAGGCCATGCGAATAGGTGGCCAAGCCGCCACCAGCCAGGTACAGCGCTTTGTGGCCGACCCGCTCGGCCATCATGGCGCAGTAGGGATTGATGGCGCCGACGATGGGCAGGGGCTGATGTTCAGCCAGGGCCGATCTGAACCTTGCGCCTGCGGAGTGAGATAGCGTTGTCACCGTAAGTCATGCCTTGAGAATGGGGGATCGAACCATTCTATTGCGGGGTAGGCGCCCGCTGCTTCCTCCACACGACACCTATCGTCAAAGCTACACTGGATAAAAGACCGAGGCGAACATGGCGGCGGGCTGCACCGCCACCCATCAGGCCCGGAGGCTCACATTCAAGGAGGCAGACCATGATGCAGATCAAGATCGGCGGGCACATGTTCAAGTGGATGCTGGGTGTGCTGATGTGCGCCTTCGCGCTCCATGTCGCCGCGCAAAGCTTTCCGAACCGGCCCGTCAAGATCATCGTGCCCTTTGCCGCCGGCGGTGGGCCGGACATCGACGCGCGGCGCCTGGCGCCCCGCCTCTCAGATGCTCTGGGCGCGCCGGTGGTGGTTGAAAACCGGGTCGGCGCTGCAGGCATCCTGGCTGCCGAAGTGGTGACACAGTCGCCTGCCGACGGCTACACCGTGCTTGCCGGTTCGATCTCGCAGGTGGTGCAAAAAATCCTCAGGCCGCAGGCCAGGTTCGACCCCCTGACCAGCTTTGTCCCTGTGGGCCTGACCGCCACTTCGCCTGCGGTGCTGGTCGTTCCGGTCGACTCTCCGGTCAAGACGGTCAAGGACCTCGAAGCCCTGGTGCGCGGCAAGCCGGGCCAAATCAATTTCGGCTCGGGCGGGATCGGCACCTCTGCGCACATCGCCGGAGCCAGCTTCGTCAACCTGCTCAAGCTCAACGCGGTGCATATTCCCTACCGCGGTTCGGTTGAATTGATGCCCGCATTGATCGGCGGCCAAATCCAATTTGCCTTTCCGATTGCAGGCACCGGCGTGCCCATGGTCAAGTCCGGCAAAGCCCGCGCCTTGGCGGTCACCAGCGCCAAGCGGATCAGCTCCTTGCCCGATGTTCCGACCATGAAGGAGCTGTATGGAGAAGATTTGTTCATTCAGGAGTCGTGGTCTGGCCTGTGGGTGCCGGCAGGCACGCCTGCTGGCGATGTGCAAAAGCTCCACACCGCCTTGAAGCAAGCCCTGGGCGACCCGGAGCTGCGCGCCTATTTTGCAGGGGCGGGCTCTGAAGTCGAGGTCTCCGCCAGCCCAGAGGCCTTCGCCAGCTTCATGAAAGCGGAGACGCAAAAGTGGGCCAAGATCATTCAGCTGACCGGCGTGAAGGCGGACTGATATGGGTCTCAATGCGCTGCAGGGTGTTCGGGTGCTGGACCTGTCGCATGTGATCGCGGGCCCGACCGCTTCGCACTATCTGGCACTGGAAGGGGCCGAGGTCATCAAGATCGAAAAGACCGGCAAGGGCGACATCCTGCGCCGCTCGGGCCAGGCACTGGCGCCCGGCATCTCGGTGGGTTTCGCCGCCATCAACCTGGGCAAGAAGTCACTGGCGCTGGATCTGAAGACGCCCGAGGGCAAGGATGTGCTGCGGCAACTGATACCGACGGCCGATGTCTTCATCGAAAATTTTCGGCCAGGGGCTGTCGCCCGCTTGGGCTTTGACTACGAAGCCGTGCGCGCCCTCAATCCCAAGATCATCTACGCGTCCATATCGGGCTTTGGCCAGGAAGGCGCCTGGAGCTCGCGGGCCGCTTATGACCACGTGGTGCAATCGGCCATAGGCATGAGCATGATGCAGGGGGAAGAAGGACAAGAGCCGATGAAGGTGGGCTTTCCGGTGGTGGACACCGCCACCGGCATGATGGGGGCGCAGGCGATTTTGACGGCTCTGCTGCGGCGCTTCAGGCAGGACCAGGGGGCCTTCCTGGATGTGTCGATGGCGCAGGCGGGCTTGCAGCTGATGTGGCCCGACGCCTCTCGCGCGGCCCAGGGCGCAGGCGATGCGCCACGCATCGGCAACCGAGGTTTTTCCGGCAGTCCCGGCGCCGCGACTTTCCAATGCGCCGATGGCTGGATCTCAACGGCGGCCAACACCCTGGGCCAGTTCACCGCCCTGTGCAAGGTGCTGGATGTGTCAGACGTGCCGCAGAACCCCGAGCTGATTGATCAGGTGGCTTTGCAAAACGGCGGCTTTCTGGTGGCCAAGGATGCGGGGCGCATACACAGCTTGCTGGCAGGCGCCATCAAGACCCGCCGCGTGGAAGAGTTGGAAAAGACCTTGATGGAACACCAGGTGCCCTGTGCGAAATTGCGGCCACTCAGTGAGCTGGTCACGCGCTGCCAGTCTGAAGACCTCATGACCCTGCCGGTCCGCCGCACCCACTACCCCTTGGGCGTCATGACGGATTTTGGTTCGGGCTACAAGTCTGACCACAGCCCTGAACCTGATCTGCCCAGCGCTCCGCGCCTTGGACAACATTCCCGCGAGATCCTCGCCGGGCTCGGGATGGCTCAGGCAGCGATCGACGCGCTGATTCAATCTGGAGCCGTGGCTGACGGTGCTTGAGGGCCCGCCGACGAAAAATTGCAAATACAAGCCTGAGCGAGCAACAACACTCGCCCTGGCCTGCTGATCATGCCCGAGCCGACTTCGCAGCGCATCACCCTGACAGCCCGCCAAGCGCACGCGCTGGCCGTGCGCGCACTGCTGCGCCACGGCTACAGCGCCGACCAAGCGCAGCCGGTGGCCGAGCATGTGGTCGATGCCGCCCTGTGCGGCTATGAATATTCAGGCCTGCCCAAGATCCTCAATCTGATCGAGCATGCGCAGCTGCGCGGCGCGCACCAGCGGCTGCGCGTCCTGCACGAAACCCCGGTATCGGCCCGGCTGGATGGCGGCAACCAAAACGGCATGCTGGCCATGCACCATGTGACGGAGATGGCGCGGCTCAAGGCGAGGGAGCATGGCTTCGCCGTGGTGGGCATCCACAACATCTGGATGAGCGGGCGCAGCGCGTTTTATGTGGAGCGGCTGGCGCAGGCCGGCTTGATCGGGCTGCACACCGTAGCATCACGCCCGCAGGTAGCACCGCCCGGTGCAGCGCGGCCGGCCATAGGCACCAATCCGATCGCCCTGGGCTTTCCCACCGAGGGGGACCCCCTGCTCGTCGACATGGGCACTTCGGCCCTGATGTTCACCGACCTGATGTTCCGCCAACGGATGGGACTGTCCCTGCCCGAAGGCGTAGCGATTGATGCACAGGGCCGGCCGACCACCGATGCGGCTAGCGCCCTGCTCGGCGCGGTCCTACCCTACGGCGGGCACAAGGGCTTTGCGCTGGCCGTGGCCATGGCTGCCCTCGGCGTAGCCGCTGGCTCGGGCGAGGACCCTGACCAGGCCGGCTACCTGCTCATGGCCATTCGGCCCGACCTGCTGCAACCGCTGGCGCAATACCGGCACGAGCTGTCGCTGCTGATCGAGCGGATTCGGGCCACGCCGCGCCAACCGGGTGTGGACGCAATCCGCATTCCCTCCGAGCGCGCCTTTACCGAGCGCAGACGCAGGCAAGAGATCGGCATCGAACTCGACCAGCGGGTGGTCGATGCCTTGCTGGAGGCCGCCGGCGAGAGTGCCGCTTTTATTCGGGCTTGATGCCGCTGTCGCGGATGATCTGCGCCCACACGCCGATCTGCTCACGCACATAGGGGCCGAAACTCTCGGGCCCCATCGGCGAGATCTCAAAGCCTATGCCGCTGAGCTTGTCCTGCACATCGCGTTGAGCCAGCGCCGCCATTGCTGCCTCGGCCACCTTGCTCATGGCCTCGCGAGGCGTGCCCGCCGGTGCAAACAGCCCATTCCAGGCAGAGATGTCATAGCCCTTGAGCACCTCGGCGATCACCGGGACATCGGGCATCAAAGGGGTGCGGCGCGCCATGGTGGCGGCAATCACCCGTGCCTTGCCTGAACGCACATGCGGCATGGCGGTGGCAAAGTCGGCAATCAGCACTTGCACCTGACCGGCCACCAGATCGAGCATGGCTTGCGGGCTGGACTTGTAGGGCACCTGCAAGATATCAACGCCGGCTGAACGCTTGAAGGTCTCCATGCCCACCAAGGTGGCGCTGTTGGGCGTGGCGTAGGCGAGCTTGCCAGGGTTCTTCTTGGCATAGTCGATCAACTCTGGCACCGACTTGGCCGGCACGCTCGGGTTGACCAGGAGAACAAAGGGGAGCAGGCCGAAGCGGACCACAGGCACCAGGTCTTTGACCGGGTCATAGGGGAGGGTCTTGTAGAGGCTGGGGTTGGCCGCATTGGCACTGGCGCCGCCCATGAGAAAGGTCAGGCCATCGGGCGCGGACTTGGCCACCGCGTCGGCGGCGATGATGCCATTGGCGCCCGGCCGGTTGTCCACCACGATGCTGGCGCCAAGCTTTTCGCTCAGGCCCGGTAGCGCGATGCGCAGCACATTGTCGGTGTAGCTGCCGGCGGCGAAGGGCACCACAATGCGCACCGGCTTGGCCTGGGCCCATACAGGGCCATAGGCGGCTGCCAAGGCCGAGGCTGCCGAGCCCAAAATAAGACGGCGGCGGGAAGAGGAAAAATTCGGATTTAGGACGGGACGCGCTGAGGACATGAGAGGGGCACCTTTCACAGCCTATTGTAGGGAGCTACAGCAGCCCGGGTCCCCTCAGCCTTGAGCAGCGAGCCCCCCACCATGAAAAACGCCCGCACAAGGCGGGCGCTTGAGGGACCAAGGGCAGGCCTTATTCAGCCTTGCCGTCTGCAGCCTCGTCGCTGACTTCAGGGCGGTCAACCAGCTCGACCAGGGCCATGGGAGCGTTGTCGCCCACACGGAAACCCATCTTCAGGATGCGGGTGTAGCCGCCCGGGCGGGTCTTGTAACGCGGGCCCAGCTCAGCAAAGAGCTTGACCACCATATCGCGGTCGCGCAGACGGTCAAAGGCCAGACGCTTATTAGCCAGGGTTGGCTCTTTGGCCAGGGTGATCATGGGCTCGACCACGCGGCGCAGTTCCTTGGCCTTGGGTACCGTGGTCTTGATGGCCTCGTGCTGAATCAGCGAGTTCATCATGTTGCGCAGCATGGCCAGCCTGTGGCTGGTGGTGCGATTGAGTTTACGAAGTCCGTGTCCGTGACGCATGTGCTTGTCCTTTCCGATTTTTTAATGCGGGCAGCCGTATCAGGTACTGCCCGTGCACAGCCTGCCTTCAGGCAGGCTTGAGTGTCAGCGCTTGTCCAAGCCGGCCGGGGGCCAAGCTTCCAGGCGCATGCCCAAGGTGAGCCCGCGCGAGGCCAGCACTTCCTTGATTTCATTGAGCGACTTGCGACCCAGATTGGGGGTCTTGAGCAGCTCGTTTTCGGTGCGCTGAATCAGGTCACCGATGTAATAGATGTTCTCGGCCTTCAGGCAGTTGGCCGAGCGCACGGTCAACTCGAGCTCGTCGACCGGACGCAAGAGTATCGGGTCAAACTGCTGCGAGCTGCGCTGCACCGGCGCGTCAAAGGCAGCCAGTTCATTGCCCTCGAGCTGCGCGAACACAGCCAGCTGCTCGACCAGAATCTTGGCCGAAGAACGCACCGCATCTTCAGCGCTGACGGCGCCGTTGGTCTCGATCTCGAGCACCAGCTTGTCCAGGTCGGTGCGCTGCTCGACGCGGGCGCTCTCGACGGTATAGCTGACGCGGCGGACCGGCGAGAACGATGCATCGAGAACGATACGGCCAATCGACTTGGTCGACTCGTCGCCGAAACGGCGCATGGAACCGGGCACATAGCCGCGGCCGCTCTCAACCTTGATCTGCATGTCGATCTTGCCGCCCTGGGCCAGATTCATGATGACATGGTCGGGGTTGATGATCTCGACATCATGCGGGGTCTGGATGTCGCCGGCAGTGACCGGGCCGTCGCCTTCCTTGCGCAGGCTGAGCGTGACCTCGTCACGGTTGTGCAGCTTGAACACCACGCCCTTGAGGTTGAGCAAGATGTTGACGACATCTTCTTGCACACCGTCGATCGAGGAGTACTCGTGCAGCACGCCGGCAATGGTGACCTCGGTGGCTGCGTGGCCGACCATGGACGAGAGCAGCACGCGACGCAGCGCATTGCCCAGGGTATGGCCATAGCCACGCTCGAAAGGCTCGAGCGTGACTTTCGAGCGGTTGTGGCCCAACTGCTCGACGTTGATGGTTTTGGGTTTCAACAGATTGGTTTGCATGCAGTCTTCCTCTCAATACCCTCGGCTCGTTACACCGATAAGGCCGGGTGAAGCGCCCGGTGGGCAGAAAGCCGCCCTCCGGGAATGAAAATTTTCAGCGCGAGTACAACTCGACGATCAACGACTCATTGACGTCGGCAGCAAACTCATCACGGTCCGGGGACTTCTTGAAGGTACCCTCGGCCTTGTCGATGCTGACCTCAACCCAGCTGGGCATGCCCACTTGCTGAGCCAGTTGCAGCGCTTCAACGATGCGGTTTTGCTTCTTGGACTTTTCGCGCACAGCCACCACGTCACCGGCCTTGACCATGTACGAAGGGATGTTGACGCTTTGGCCATTGACGGTGATGGCTTTGTGCGAAACCAGCTGCCGAGCTTCGGCGCGAGTCGAGCCGAAGCCCATGCGGTAGACCACATTGTCCAGACGGCTTTCGAGCAAGGACAGCAGGTTGGCACCGGTGTTGCCCTTGCGGCGATCGGCCTCTTCAAAGTAGCGGCGGAACTGACGCTCAAGCACACCGTACATACGCTTGACCTTCTGCTTTTCGCGCAACTGCAGACCGTAGTCAGAGGTGCGGGCGCCCGATGTGCGGCCGTGCTGGCCAGGCTTGGAATCAAATTTGGCCTTGTCCCCGATGGCGCGGCGTGCGCTCTTGAGAAACAGGTCTGTGCCTTCGCGGCGGGAGAGTTTGGCCTTGGGGCCGAGATGACGTGCCACTTGAATAATCCTTCAATCAGCTGCTGCACCGCTGGGGTACAGGAGCCGTCAGGCGAAGTGCCAGACGGCGGTGGGCTTGGGTTAAAACAGAGCGGGCCGACCGCCGCTTGCACGACAGTACAGCCCGTACCGGGATGGCTCAGATGCGGCGACGCTTTTGCGGGCGGCAGCCGTTGTGCGGAACCGGGGTCACATCGGAAATCGAGTTGATCCGGATACCGAGTGCGCCGAGCGCGCGCACCGAAGACTCGCGGCCAGGGCCAGGGCCCTTGATCTCGACGTCCACGTTCTTGATGCCCTGCTCGATCGCGGCGCGACCGGCGACTTCAGAAGCCACCTGAGCGGCAAACGGGGTCGACTTGCGAGAGCCTTTGAAACCCTGACCACCCGACGATGCCCAGGACAAGGCATTGCCCTGGCGGTCGGTGATGGTGATGATGGTGTTGTTGAAGGAAGCGTGGATGTGGGCGATCCCGTCGGCCACATTCTTGCGAACCTTCTTGCGCACGCGCTGAGCGGCGTTGGAGCTAGGTGCTTTTGCCATGAGGTGCTTTCTTTATTTCTTCAGAGCGGCGGCGCCTTTGCGCGGACCCTTGCGGGTGCGGGCATTGGTTCGGGTGCGCTGACCACGCATGGGCAGGCCGCGGCGATGGCGGAAGCCACGGTAGCAGCCGATGTCCATCAAGCGCTTGATGTTCATCGTGGTTTCACGGCGCAGGTCACCCTCGATGGTGTACAGGCCGATCTGGTCACGGATCTTCTCGAGATCAGCGTCCGTCAGGTCCTTGACCTTCTTGCTGTAGGCGATGCCGCAGGCTTCGCAAATCTTGCGAGCGCGGGTGCGACCAATGCCGTAAATAGCCGTCAGGCCAATTTCGGCATGCTGATGCGGCGGAATGTTGATACCAGCGATACGAGCCATAGCGTCCTCTTCAAATTCTTCAAATCAACCCTGGCGCTGCTTATGGCGCGGGTCGGTGCAGATAACCCGCACCACACCCTTGCGGCGGATGACCTTGCAGTTGCGGCAAATTTTCTTGACCGAAGCTGAAACTCTCATTTACTTCTCCTAAACACCGACCATGCACGAAGCCATGGCCTTGAACCTTACTAGAGCCGCTCAGGGGCCGGCTTTGAAACTGGCCTTCTTGAGCAGCGACTCATACTGTTGCGACATCATGTAGTTCTGCACCTGGGCCATGAAGTCCATGGTCACCACCACGATGATCAGCAGCGAGGTGCCGCCAAAATAGAAGGGCACGTTGTACTTGAGAATCAGGAACTCGGGCAGCAAACACACGAAGGTGATGTAGATCGCGCCAGCCAGCGTCAGCCTGACCAAAATCTTGTCGATGTAACGGGCTGTCTGATCGCCAGGGCGGATGCCAGGCACAAACGCGCCGCTCTTTTTCAGGTTGTCGGCTGTCTCGCGGCTGTTGAAAACCAGAGCCGTGTAGAAAAAGCAGAAGAACACGATGGCCGTCGCATACAGCAACACGTAGATCGGCTGCCCTGGGGCCAGGGTCGAGGCCAAGTCCTTGAGCCAGACCATGCTTTCGCCCGTCGAGAACCAACCCACCACGGTGGCCGGAAGCAAGATGATGGACGAGGCAAAAATGGGCGGAATCACGCCAGCCATGTTGAGCTTGAGCGGCAGGTGCGAGGATTGCCCACCGTAGACCTTGTTGCCCACCTGACGACGGGCATAGTTGACCAAGATCTTGCGCTGACCGCGCTCTACGAACACCACGAAGTAAGTCACCAGGGCCACCAGCACCACGATCACCAGGGCCACCAAAATGCTCATGGCGCCTGTGCGCACCAGCTCCAGCAGGCCGCCCATAGCACTGGGTAGGCCAGCGGCGATGCCCGCGAAAATCAGAATCGAAATGCCGTTACCCAAACCGCGCTCAGTAATCTGCTCGCCCAGCCACATCAGGAACATGGTGCCCGCAGTCAGACTGACAACGGCCGTCATGCGAAAGCCAAAGCCAGGAGCCAGCACCAGACCGGGCGAGCTCTCCAGTGCAACCGCTATGCCCATGGACTGGAAAATGGCCAGGGCCAAGGTGCCGTAACGGGTGTACTGGGTGATCTTGCGGCGACCGCCTTCGCCCTCTTTCTTGAGCTGCTCAAACGTCGGAACGACGTAGGTCAGCAGCTGCATAATGATCGAGGCAGAGATGTAGGGCATGATGCCCAGAGCAAATACCGTGAACCGCTCCAGCGCACCACCGGAGAACATATTGAACAGGTTCAGGATGCCGCCCTGCTGGCCGAACAACTGCTGCAGCTGACCTGCATCGATTCCAGGCACAGGAATGTGCGCGCCGATGCGGTAGACCACCAGAGCCAGCAGCAAAAAGATCAGGCGCGCGCGCAGATCCCCGTACTTGCCGGTTTTCGCCAAAGTTGCTGAGCTGGTAGCCACGCTAAAGGTCTAAGGTTGTCGCTTATCTGTGGGAAATCAGGCGATCGAGCCGCCGGCGGCCTCAATGGCAGCCTTGGCACCGGCAGTCGCGCCTATGCCTTGCAGCTTGACCGCTTTGCTCAGGGTGCCGGTCTTGATGACCTTAACCGTCTTAGCCAGTTGGCCGATCAGGCCTGCGCTTTTCAGCGCCGACACATCGACTTCGGCCAGGCCGAGCTGCTCGAGCGCGCCCAGGGTCACTTCAGCATTGAACTGAAGCGACTGGGATTTGAAGCCACGCTTGGGCAGGCGACGCTGCAAGGGCATCTGACCGCCCTCGAAACCAACTTTGTGGTAGCCACCGGCGCGGGATTTTTGACCCTTGTGGCCGCGACCAGCGGTCTTGCCCAGGCCAGAGCCTATGCCACGGCCGACGCGGCGCTTGGCATGCTTGGCCCCAGAGGCCGGCTTGATGGAATTGAGTTGCATGGTAGGCCGCCTATTACAGAATCTTGACCAGGTAAGCGATCTTGTTGATCATGCCGCGCACAGCCGGCGTGTCCTCGAGCTCGCTGACGCTGTTGACACGGCGCAGGCCCAGTCCGCGCACGGTGGCGCGGTGTGACTGCTGCGTGCCGATAGGGCTGCGAACGAGCTGAACCTTGAGTTTGGGATGGGTCGTCATGGTGTGCCTCTTCAGCCGAGGATTTCTTCGACAGACTTGCCGCGCTTGGCCGCGATTTCAGCCGGCGTGGTCGATTTATTGAGGGCGTCCATGGTGGCGCGCACCATGTTGTAGGGATTGCTAGAACCGTGGCTCTTTGCCACGATATCGGTAATACCCATCACCTCAAAAATGGCGCGCATCGGGCCACCTGCAATGATGCCCGTACCCTTGGGGGCCGGCGCCATCATCACGGATGCAGCACCATGATGGCCTTCGACAGAATGGTGGATGGTGCCGCTGCGCAGCGACACCTTGACCATATTGCGACGGGCCTCTTCCATGGCTTTTTGCACCGCAGCGGGTACTTCCTTGGACTTGCCCTTGCCCATGCCGACACGGCCATCGCCGTCGCCGACCACGGTCAAGGCCGCAAAGCCCAGAATACGACCCCCTTTGACCACCTTGGTGACGCGGTTGACCGCGATCATCTTTTCCTTGAGGCCGTCCTCAGGAGCGTCGTTTTGCGATTTAGCTTGAAACTTAGCCATATTTCGTATCCTGCTTAGAACTGCAAGCCAGCTTCACGGGCTGCCTCGGCCAAGGCCTTGACACGGCCGTGATAGGCGAAACCGGAGCGATCGAAGGCGACTTTCTCGACACCTGCGGCCTTGGCCTTCTCGGCAATCCGGCGGCCTATGGTTTGGGCCGCAGCCACATTGCCACCCTTGCCGGAAGCACCCAGGCTTTGACGAACCTCGACCTCGGCGGTCGATGCGCTGGCAATCACCTGCTGGCCGTCGCCCGACACCACGCTGGCGTAGATGTGCAAGTTCGTGCGGTTCACCATCAGACGGGCCACGCCCTGCTGGGCAATGCGCACACGGGTCTGACGGGCACGGCGAAGGCGCTGCTCTTTCTTGGTCAACATGATGCAGCTCCTTACTTCTTCTTGGTTTCTTTGATGACGATCGTCTCGTCCGAATACCGGATGCCCTTGCCCTTGTAGGGCTCAGGCGGACGAACGGCGCGCACCTCGGCAGCGATCTGGCCGACGCGCTGGCGGTCAAAGCCCTTGATCAACACCTCAGTAGGGGTCGGGGTTTCGACCTTGATTCCGGCAGGCATATCCATCACCACTGGGTGGGAATAACCGACAGTCAGGTTGAGCTTGGTGCCCTGGGCCTGAGCCTTGTAGCCCACGCCAACCAGGCTAAGCTTCTTTTCGAAACCCTTGGCCACGCCGGTAACCATGTTGTTGACCAACTGGCGCATGGTGCCGCTCATGGCGTCTGCCTGGCGCGAATCGTCAGCAGCCACGAAAGTGAGCTTACCGCCCTCATTCTTGACCGTCACCAGCGCACTCTGGGCCAGCGAGAGCGCACCCAGAGCACCCTTGACGCTGATCTGATCTTCTTTGATTGCCACGTCCACGCCTTGCGGCACGACGACGGGGTTCTTGCCTACTCGAGACATCTTGATGTTCCTTTCTGTCCCGGCCTTAAGCCACGTAGCACAAGACTTCGCCGCCCACACCAGTGGCCCGGGCCTTGCGATCCGTCATGACGCCCTTGGGCGTGGTGACGATGGCGACACCCAGACCGTTCATGACCTGGGGGATGGCGCCGCTGCCCTTGTACACACGCAGGCCAGGGCGACTGACGCGCTCGATGCGCTCGATCACCGGACGACCCGCGTAGTACTTCAACGCGATTTCTAACTGCGGACGGCCGTCATCGCTCTTGACCTGGAAGCCATCGATATATCCCTCGTCCTTGAGGACTTGGGCGATGGCCACCTTGACTTTGGACGAAGGCACCAGCACCGTGGTCTTCTCAACCATCTGTGCATTGCGGATACGCGTCAGCATATCGGCGATGGGATCACTCATGCTCATAAAAGTTCTCCGGGTGCTTACCAGCTGGCCTTGGTGATACCGGGGATGTCCCCAGCAAACGCCAGCTCACGGATCTTGCCGCGGGCCAGACCGAATTGACGGAAGGTGCCACGCGGACGACCCGTGATGGCGCAGCGGTTGCGCTGACGCGTCGGGTTGGCATTGCGGGGCAACTTTTGCAGATCCAGGCGGGCGAGCGCACGCTCGTCGTCGGAACGCTTAGCGTCACCGGCGATGGCCTTGAGTTCAGCATATTTCTTGGCGAACTTAGCTGCGAGCTTGTCGCGCTTGAGTTCACGTTGCAGCAGAGCTTTTTTTGCCATGGTGCGCGCCTTCAGTTCTTGAACGGGAAACGGAAAGCGGCGAGCAGTGCCTTGCACTCATCGTCAGACTTGGCCGTTGTAGTGATGCTGATGTTCAGGCCGCGCAGAGCGTCGACCTTGTCGTATTCGATCTCAGGGAAGATGATCTGTTCCTTGACCCCGATGTTGTAGTTGCCACGACCATCGAAGGCGCGACCGGAGATACCCCGGAAGTCACGCACACGGGGCAGGGCCACAGTGACAAAGCGGTCCAGAAATTCATACATGCGCACGCCGCGCAGGGTGACCATGCAGCCAATCGGCAGACCTTCGCGGATCTTGAAGCCGGCGATGGCTTTCTTGGCCTTGGTCACCACAGGCTTTTGACCAGCAATCTTGGTCAGGTCGCCCACGGCGTTGTCCATGACTTTCTTGTCGGCAACGGCTTCACTGACACCCATGTTCAGGGTGATCTTGGTGATGCGCGGCACCTGCATGGGAGAGCTGTAACCGAACTTTTCGATCAGGGCCGGCGCGATCTTTTCGCGATAGAGAGCTTGCAAGCGAGCCATGGTCATGCACCCTTGATTTCTTCGCCGCTGGACTTGAAGACGCGAACCTTCTTGCCGTCAGCGAGCAACTTAATACCAACCCGATCTGCCTTGCCGGCAGCGGCGTTGTAGATCGCCAGGTTGGACTGATGAATGGGCATGCTTTTCTCAACGATGCCACCAGTGGTGCCCTTCATGGGGTTGGGCTTGGTGTGTTTCTTCACCAGGTTGATGCCCTCGACCACCAGGTGATCTTCACCGGAGCGCAGCGACACTTTGCCGCGCTTGCCCTTGTCCCGACCGGCGATGACGATGACTTCGTCGCCTTTGATTAACTTGTTCATGGTGGAGGTCCTTACAGAACTTCAGGCGCCAGCGAGACGATCTTCATGAAGCGCTCGGTGCGCAATTCGCGCGTGACCGGCCCGAAGATGCGGGTGCCGATGGGCTCGAGCTTGGCGTTGAGCAAGACGGCGGCATTGCCGTCGAACTTAACGAGCGAGCCATCGCCACGGCGGATGCCCTTGGCGGTGCGCACCACGACGGCGCTGTAGACCTCGCCTTTTTTCACCCGGCCCCGCGGGGCGGCTTCCTTGATGCTGACCTTGATGACATCGCCCACGCTGGCATAGCGACGCTTGGAGCCTCCAAGCACCTTGATGCACATGACGGACTTGGCACCCGTGTTGTCAGCAACATCGAGTTTCGATTGCGTTTGAATCATTTGATGGTTCCCAACTTGTCCTGGCAGGATCGCCGGCCGGCTTGACACCGTTCGGCTGGCCCTGGGCCAGTCAGTCTTGGGCCCGTCGTCCACCTGGCAAACCACTCGCCAGACTTTCGATTGGGCTTTACTTTCCGCTTTACTGATCGACCTTCACTACCTTGGGTTTCAAGAAGCGAAGCCCGCAAGTATAACTTGTCTCGGCGATGGCGTCAACAGGGCCTGTCAAGCGCCTTGGGTCAGCCCCGCCTTGAACGCCCGATCGGACCTTCCCCTGGTCGGAAATCGATCGGATGAGACGCAAACAAGCCAATCGCCAGTCAAAGCGCACCGATATGGTGCATTCCTGGAGTTGACCTGGGCTCTGCTAACCTAGGATCACACTTTCCGTCCCTTCAGGCCACCTTCCCATGATCAGCCCAACAAGCATCCCCCCATCCATCGCCTTTATCGGCGGCGGCAATATGGCCACCGCCCTGATCGGCGGCTTATGCCGTCAAGGCATGCCCGGTCAGCAAATCTGGGTGGTCGAGCCCCAGCCCGAGCAGCGCGAGCGCCTGCAAAGCCAGTGGGGCGTGCAGACACTGGGCGCCGCCGGCTCCGAGTTGAGCGGCTCAAAATTGGTGGTGTGGGCGGTCAAGCCCCAGATATTCGCCCAGGCTGCCGAGCAAGCCGGGCCGCATCTGCGCTCGGCGCTGCAGCTGAGCGTGGCCGCCGGGATAGGCACCGAGACGCTGGCGCGCTGGCTGGGCAGCGAACGCATCGTGCGGGCCATGCCCAACACGCCCGCGCTGATCGGACGCGGCATTACCGGCCTGTACGCCCGCCCGGCGGTCAGCAGCGCCGAGCGCGAGTCCATCGCAGCGGTGATCGCCCCGACCGGGCCGTCGCTGTGGCTGGAGCGCGAGGAATTGCTCGATGCGGTCACCGCGCTATCGGGCTCCGGGCCAGCCTATGTGTTTTATTTCTTAGAGGCCATGATCGAGGCTGGCATCGACATGGGCTTGGCGCCTGAGCAGTCACGCCAACTGGCCTTGGCCACCTTTGGCGGCGCCTGTGCGCTGGCGGCCGACTCGCCTGAGTCCCCAGCGGTGCTGCGCGAGCGGGTGACCTCCAAGGGCGGCACCACCTACGCCGCCCTGAGCGCCATGCAGGCGGCCGATATGAAGGCGCATTTCATGGCCGCCATCCGGGCCGCGCAGGCCCGCGCGCATGAGCTGGGGCAGGAGTTCGGCCGCCATTGAGCGGCGCCGCAGCGGCCGGATCAGACCGACAGCGCCACCCCCAGGAAAACCGTCAGCCCCAGCCAGTGGTTCATGCGAAAGGCCAGGAAGCAGGCCTGACGCTCGCGGTGGCGTATCAGCCAGCCGTGCCACAGCGCCTGAGCTGCAGCAAGACCAAGGGCGAGCCACAGCCAGACCGAGCGCTGCGGCGCATCAAGCACCCAGGCCCAGATCAGCAGATAAGCCGCATAGAAAGCCAAGATGGCCGGCACGTCCCAACGGCCCAAGGTAATGGCCGAGGTCTTCATGCCGATGCGAAGGTCGTCGTCGCGGTCGACCATGGCGTACTCGGTGTCGTAGGCCAGCACCCAAAACAAATTGCCCAGCAGCAGCCACAGCGCCTGCGGCGGTACCTGGCCCTGGACCGCCGCATAGGCCATGGGGATGCCAAAGCTAAAGGCCACACCCAGCACAGCCTGGGGCATGGCCACGAAACGTTTGGCATAGGGGTAGGCGATGGCCACCGCCAGCGCAGCGAAGGACCAGGCAATGGCCGTGGCCTGGGTGGTCAGCACCAAGGCGAAGGCAGCCAGCGCCAGCACCCCACCAAAGACCAGCGCCTGCCTGACCGACAGCGCGCCGCGCGTGACCGGCCGCTGGGCGGTGCGCTTGACATGGCGGTCAAAGTCGCGATCGGCCACATCGTTGATGCAGCAGCCAGCACTGCGCATCAAGACAGTGCCCAGCACAAACACCAGCAGCAGATGCCAGCCGGGAAACCCGCCAGCGGCCAGCCACAGGGCCGACAGCGTGGGCCACAGCAGCAGCAGCCAGCCAGCCGGCCGGTTCCAGCGGATCAGGTCCAGGTAAAGCTGCCACCGCGATGGCTGGGGTTCGATGGGCAGGTCGGACATCTTGCGCAAGCGGGTGTCTCAAGACAGCCGCGTCACCCCGGGTAACTCGCAGGCGTAGATCGAATTGCGCAGAGCGGCAATCGCCTCGTAGCGGGTAAAGCTGCGGCGCCAGGCCAGCACCACGCGGCGGCTGGGTATATGGCCCTCAAAGGGCAGGTATTTCACGTAGGACGGCCGCTCGGGCGACTCACCGCGCAGGGCGCGCCCACGCCGCACAGGCGCCGGATCGCTGGCCTGCAGACCGCCCTGCGGCACGCTCAGGCGCGGCAGCAGGGTAATGCCCATGCCGGCAGCCACCATGTGCTTGATGGTCTCGAGCGATGAGCCTTCAAAGCTCTTGCGTATGCCGTCAGCGGTGCTGGAGAAGCGGGCGAACTCCGGGCAGACCTCGAGCACATGGTCGCGAAAGCAATGGCCATTGCCCAGCAAAAGCATGGTCTCATGCTTGAGCTCCTCGGCTCGGATGGTGCTGCGCGCCGCCCAGCCATGGCTGCTGGGCACCGCCGCCACAAAGGGCTCGTCGTACAAAGGCGCAATGGCCAGATTGCTGTCGGGGATGGGCTCGGCCAGGATGGCGCAGTCGATCTCACCGGTGCGCAACTGCTCGAGCAGTTTGACGGTGAAGTTCTCCTGCAGGATCAGGGGCATCTGGGGGTGGCGCGATATCGCCTGGCGCACCAGGTCGGGCAAGAGATAGGGCCCGATGGTGTAAATCACACCGAGCGTCAGGGGGCCGGCCAGTGGGTCCTTGCCGCGCTTGGCAATTTCGCGGATGCCGTCGGCCTGCTCGAGCACGCTCTGGGCCTGTCGCACGATGTCCTCGCCCAGCGGCGTGACGGTGACCTCGCTGGCGCTGCGCTCGAAGAGCTTGACATCGAGCTCCTCCTCGAGCTTCTTGATGGCCACGCTCAAGGTCGGCTGCGAGACATGGCAGGCGTCAGCGGCCTTGCCAAAGTGCTTCTC
Organism: Polaromonas sp.; assembly: GCA_044352515.1. Lineage (GTDB taxonomy): Bacteria > Pseudomonadota > Gammaproteobacteria > Burkholderiales > Burkholderiaceae_C > Polaromonas. The sequence continues at coordinate 34,266 of JBILDR010000005.1, read as the reverse complement.
GCGCGCCACGGCCACGATGTACTTGAGTTCGGTCAACGTCATAAGCGCAATTGTCCTTCAAGCTGGCCGGCCTGCGGTACCGCTTACAGGTTCAGGCTTTGACGAATTGCGAGCGTGCCCCCAGCCAGCGCGTCACATGCCGCTCGGCCAGCTGAGGGTGCCGCTCGAGCATGCGCGGGGCCAGTTCGCGGGCCCATTGCAGCCACTGCACATCGGTGGCCAGGTCGGCAAAGCGCAGCAGCGGCGCGCCCGACTGACGCGCGCCTAAAAACTCCCCGGGCCCGCGTATGTCCAGATCCCGGCGGGCAATTTCGAAGCCGTCCTGCGTCTCGGCCATGGCTTTGAGGCGCGAGCGGGCGGTCTCGCCCAGGCGCGGGGCATCACCCGTGCTGTACATCAGCACGCAGGCCGAAGCCGCCGCGCCGCGGCCAACCCGTCCGCGCAGTTGGTGCAGCTGCGACAGGCCGAAGCGCTCGGCATGCTCGACCACCATCAGCGAGGCATTGGGCACGTCCACACCGACCTCGATCACGGTGGTGCTGACCAGCACTACTGTCTGACCGCTGGCAAAGGCGGCCATCACCGCCTTCTTTTCGAGCGTGGGCATGCGTGAATGCAGCAGGGCCACCGCATGGCCCGGCAGGGCAGCGGCGAGCTCCTCGTGGGTCTCGGTGGCGTTGCGCAAATCCAGCGCCTCGCTCTCTTCAATCAGGGGACAGACCCAGTAGACCTGCCGGCCCTCGCCCAACTGCGCGCGAATGCGCTCGATCACCTCGTCGCGCCGGCTCTGGTTGACCACCTTGGTCACGATAGGGCTGCGCCCTGGCGGCAGCTCGTCGATGGTCGAGACATCCAGGTCAGCGTAGTAACTCATGGCCAGCGTGCGCGGAATCGGCGTGGCCGACATCATCAGCATGTGCGGCTCCAGGCTGTCGCCGTTGTCATCGCTGCTCATCTTGCTGCGCAGGGCCAGACGCTGGGCCACGCCGAAGCGGTGCTGCTCGTCAATGATGGCCAGAGCCAGCCGGGCAAACTGCACCTTGCTCTCGATCACCGCATGGGTGCCCACCACCAACTGCGCCTGGCCTGAGGCAATGGCCGCCAGCGCCGCGCGCCGCTCGGCCGCCTTCTGGCTGCCGGTCAGCCAGGCGGTGACGATGCCCAGCGGCTCCAGCCAGGTCACCAATTTGCGAAAGTGCTGCTCGGCCAGGATCTCGGTGGGCGCCATCAGCGCGCATTGCCAACCCACCTCGATGCAGCGCAGCGCGGCCAGCGCCGCCACCACCGTCTTGCCCGAACCCACATCGCCTTGCAGCAGGCGGTGCATGGGCTGCTCGCGCAGCAGGTCGGCGCCGATCTGCGCCTCCACCCGCTGCTGCGCCCCGGTCAGGCGAAAGGGCAGCGCCGCCAGCAGGCGCTCGCGCAGGCCGCTGGCCACCGCGGCAGGCTGCAGCACCGGCGAGCGCATGGCGTCGCGCGCGCGCCTGGCCTGCAACTGCGACAGCTGCTGGGCCAGCAACTCCTCGGCTTTCAGGCGCTGCCAGGCCGGATGGCTGCGGTCATCGAGCTCGGCCAGGCTGACCTGCGGGCTGGGCTGGTGCAAGAAAGTCAGCGCCTGCCGCAATGTCCAGGCCGGGCCCTGCGCCGCCGGCCAAGCGCCAGCAGGCAGGGTCTCCGACAAATCAGCCCGGCCCAAGCCTCCGAGCACCGCCTTGCGCAAATAGGCCTGGGGCAGTTGGGCGACCGTGGGGTAGACCGGGGTCAGGGCCTGCGGCAATTCGCCGCCGGCGAGCTTGAAGCTCGGATGCACCATCTCGCGACCCAAAAAGCCGCCGCGCAGCTCGCCTCGCACCCGCACAAGAGCACCTTCGCTGAGGGTTTTTTGGTGGGCAGGGTAGAAATTGAGAAAGCGCAGCACGCAGGTATCGCTGCCGTCGTCAACCTCCACCTTGAGCTGCCTGCGCGGGCGCAGGGCAACCTCGCTGCGCAGCACCCGCGCCTCGATTTGCACCGTCTCACCGTCGCGGGCGTCCGCCAAGCGGGTGATGCGGGTTTCGTCCTCGTAGCGAAAGGGCAGGTGAAGAGCCAGGTCGATATCGCGCGCCAAACCCAGCTTTTGCAGCGCTTTTTGCGCTGGAGATGTGGGCCTGTTGGACTGGCTCGCGGCTGCGGCGTTCGACATGCGCGCCGATTGTGCCTCGCCGGCTCCCTCGCCCGCATCGCAAGGCGTTTGACCAGGGCCATGGTCAAACAGTGACAGTCGACGCCACAAAGTTGACTATTGATTAATTTAATTAACAAGATTTGATACTTTTCCCCTTATCAATATTTAACCAATTGATTACCATCATCGCCGGCCGGTCAATGACTTTGACCGTCAATTGAATTTCGAACCGAGAGCAACTATGAACGCAGGTCGTCAACTTTTGCAGACCCTGGTAGCCGCCGGCTTGGTGGTCCTGACCGCTTGCAGCGGCGGGGGCGGCAGGGCGGGTTACACCATCACCGGGGTGGCTGCTTCGGGCGCCGCAATTTCACAGGGCATCCTGGACGTGCATTGCCAACAAGGCTCGGCCAGCGCCGTCACCGCGCTGGACGGCAGCTACAGCGTCACCATCGCCGGTGGCCAGGGGCCCTGCATCTTGCGCGCCAGCCAGCCAGCCACCGGACTGGTACTGCATTCGCTGGTCGAGGGCGGCGCGAGCAGCGCCAACATCACGCCGGTCACCGAGCTGATCCTGGCGCATCTGTTCGGGCGCGCTCCGGCCGAGGTGTTTGCCAATTTCGGCCCCGAGCAGATCCAGAAAATCACGGCCGAGCGGCTCGCGCTGAGCAAGGCAGTGGTGCTGGAGGCCACCAAAAGCTGGCGCCTGGCCACGCCCGAACAGGCCGAATTTGACCCCTTCCAGGCGCCTTTGAAGGCCGCCACCAGCCTGGCTGGCGGCAACAACTTTGACCAAACCCTGGACGCGCTGATGGCGTCCATCATCGCGGCCGACACCAGCCTGCCCGCACTGGCCCTGGGCCTGGCAGCGGCCACTCAGAGCAACGCGCCGGACAAGGCCAAGGCCCTGCTCGGCACCAGTCAAGATAAGCTGGACGGCTGCCCAATAGCGCGCAGCGGTCCGCTGTGGCTGCTCGATTTCAGCAACGCTTTCGACGGCCCCCGGCGCTTTCGCATCGACTATGCCCAAAGTGCCCTGGTGCAGCAAGGTCCGCAGGAGCAAGAATTGGCACGCAGCCCCATCGCGCTATCAAGCACCGAATACTGCGCATTCAGCGCCCAATTGGACGGCCAGACGACCCAATTTCGCGTCTCTGGCAGCGGCCTGATGCTTTGGAACAACCCGCGCTACGCCGGGCTGGCCGTGCCGCGCCAAAGTCTGCTGAACCTTGCTCCGCTGCAATACCAGGCCACCCAGGCTTCGCTGGCTTATCTGGTGGCCAACGTGAGCGGGCAAACGGTGACACAGGCCATTGCCAACCGCTTCGAGTGGAATGCCGGGCGCCTGAGCACCTACGGCTGCGACTTCAGCGATGCCAGCCGACCGGCTTGCGCCACCGACCTGAGCCAGTCCTTTATCCTCAGCTGCTCGCCCACCCCGGGCGTGGACGCGCGCGAGGCCCCATTGCAATGCCGGCGCAGTGACAACGCAGCGGCCGGTCAGTCCATCGGTTTTGTGTCCGGCTCGAGCGCCATCAGCATTGTGGCGGTGCAGGACTTCCCGATTGCGGCTCCTGGCCTGACCGGCGGCCAGGTGCTGGCGCGCGGCATCATGATCGTCTCGCGCGCCAGCCCTCAGGCCACGCCCGAGCCTGGGTCAGCCCGTGCCGAGCGCAGTCTATGGTTCGTCGGCCTGGATGCCAGTGGCCAGCCGGTATCGGGGTACACAGCCGCCAACACAGTGGTGTCGGCGGGCGCTGGGCAATACAGCAGCCAAGAGGCCGGTCAGAGCTGGCTCAGTCTGGTCGATCAGCCCGCTCTGGGCATGGTCTACAGCAGGCCTGCCCAGGCCAGCGGTTTCCACCTGAACGTCCCCTCGGCCGAGGGCTGGAGCTTCGCCATCGACGCCACCGGCCCCACGCCTGTGCCCCGAGCCTCGGTGCGCACCCACTTGCGACCCTGACGCCTGCCCGACCCGCTCTGGTGATTGCCGGCGGGCAGCATGACAAAATCCGCTCCCCTCACTTCCTTGGAACGGGCCCGTCCGGCCCTCAAGCACCATGGCATTGCCCCCCGACGCCAGCGCAGCCCGCGACTGGACCCTGGCCGACTTTGACTTTCAACTCCCGCCCGAACTGATCGCCCAGCACCCGCTGGCAGAGCGCGCGGCCTCGCGCCTGCTCGATGGCCGCGGCGATGCAGCGCTGGATCGGGGCATGCGCGAACTGCCCGAACTGCTGCGCGCAGGCGATCTGCTGGTCTTCAACGACACCCAGGTCATCAAGGCCCGACTCTTTGGCCACAAGCCCAGCGGCGGGCGCCTGGAATTGCTGATCGAGCGGGTGCTCGATGCGGATACTGGCCTGGTGGCGGCGCACATGAGGGTCAGCAAAAAACCGGCCGTCGGTACGCTGCTGCACATGGACGGCGGCTTCGAGGCGCGGCTGCTGGGCCGCTGGCCGCAAGACAGCGGCCCTCTTTACCGACTGGCGCTGAGCGGCGATCCCTACGCGCTGATGGCCGCGCACGGCCATGTGCCGCTGCCGCCCTACATCGCGCACGAGGACAGCGCCGACGACGAGGCGCGCTACCAGACCGTGTTTGCCGCCAAGCCGGGGGCAGTGGCTGCGCCGACCGCCGCCCTGCATTTCGACCAAGGCATGCTGGAGCAACTGGAACGGCGCGGCATCGAGCGGGCCCAAATCACCCTGCATGTGGGCGCGGGCACCTTTCAGCCGGTCAAGACCGAGCGCATCGCCGACCACCTGATGCACCATGAGCGCTTCGAGGTGCCGGCGGCCACCCAAGAGGCCATCGCCCGCCGCAAGGCCGCAGGCGGTCGGGTGCTGGCGGTGGGCACGACCACCGTGCGGGCGCTGGAGTCGGCCGCGCATTTCGGCCCCGATTGCGAGGACACCAACATCTTCATCACGCCAGGCTTTGAATTCAAGGTGGTCGACCTGCTGCTGACCAACTTTCACCTGCCCAAAAGCACGCTGATGATGCTGGTCAGCGCCTTCGCCGGCTATGAGCACATCATGGCCCTGTACCGCCACGCCATCGCCGAGCGCTACCGCTTTTTCAGCTACGGCGATGCCATGCTGCTCAGTCGCGTCCCGCGCGCATGAGCGCGTCGGCGATGGTCGCCGGATCGGTGAACCAGATCTCATGGCTGCCCTGGCACTCGACCAGCCGGAACAGACCCAGGCGCTCCGACAGCCGCGGATGCCAGGGCATGCTGTGGGGCATGGCCGCATCCTGCTGGCAGTTCAGATAGGACTTGCCGATCTGCAGCGCGGCCAAGGGTGCCTTGAGCGAAATCCCTTCGGTAAACGTCTTGTACGGGTGCGGGTTGAGGCGCTCGTACGCCGACTGGGCCAGCGCCAGATCGGCATCGTTGATGAAGGCCTCGCGCCAGATCGGAAAGGGCAGGGTCACCGCGTTGTTGTTAGCCGCCGCCACCGCATCGAACAACTGCTTGTAATGCGGCGGCACCATGTCGTTCAGGCACTCGCCCGGGTTAGGCACAAAGGCGTTGACATAGATCAGGCGGGCGATGCGCTCGGGCATGAGGTCGGCCACCCGTGAGATGACCATGCCGCCATAGCTGTGGCCGGCCAGCCGGACCTGGCTGAGATTGTGCTCCCGCAGGTAGTCACAGACCGACTGCGCAGCGTCTTCGAGCCCGATCTGGCTGCGGTCGTCGCCCGGGCGGTTGCCTTTGAGGGTGGGGCAGTGAACCGTGTGGCCTTTTTGGCGGATGTACTGCGCAGTGGGCTCGAGCAGTTCGCCGGTGTGCCAGGCACCATGGATCAGGACATAGGTATCGCTCATGATGTTCTCCAGTGGATAGAAGGTGGGCTAGCGCAGCAGAAGAAAGCGCCGTGACGCTGCGGTCTCGGCATTAAAGCCGGGGTGCAGATACCCGTCAAGCAAGGCAAGCCCCCGCCCAGGCCCGAGAAAGTCCAGAATTTGTCATCGATGCCGCCTCCATGGCCTCGCCCCGCTGGGCTATCCCGGCGCGCGTCCTCCTACACTCCCCCCATGCTCGAGTTCCAACTGCTCAACACGGACCCCACCAGCCATGCCCGCCGCGGCACGCTGACCCTCAACCACGGCGTGGTTCAAACGCCGATCTTCATGCCGGTGGGCACCTATGGCACCGTCAAGGGGGTGATGCCGCGCAGCCTGCACGAGATGGGCGCGCAGATCATCCTGGGCAACACCTTTCACCTGTGGATGCGGCCGGGCCTGGACATCATGAAAAGTTTCGGCGGTCTGCACGGCTTTGAGCAATGGAGCAAGCCCATCCTCACCGACTCAGGCGGCTTTCAGGTCTGGTCGCTGGGCGCGATGCGCAAGATCACCGAGCAGGGCGTGCACTTTGCCTCGCCGGTCAATGGCGACAAGCTCTTCATGTCCCCCGAGGTGAGCATGCAGATCCAGGCCGTCCTGAACTCGGACATCGTGATGCAGCTCGACGAGTGCACGCCCTACGAGACCGAGGGCCGGATCACCACCGAGGCGCAGGCGCGCACCAGCATGGAAATGAGCCTGCGCTGGGCCCAGCGCTCGAAGGACGAATTCGAGCGCCTGGCCAACCCCAATGCGCTGTTTGGCATCGTGCAGGGCGGCATGTTCGAGTCGCTGCGCCAGGAGTCGCTGCAGGCCCTGGTGGCCATGGATTTTCCGGGCTATGCGATCGGCGGCGTGAGTGTGGGCGAACCCAAGGACTTGATGCGCCAGATCATGGCCCATACGCCGCACCGCCTGCCCGCGCACAAGCCGCGCTACCTGATGGGGGTGGGTACGCCTGAAGACCTGGTGCAGGGCGTGGCCGACGGGGTGGACATGTTCGACTGCGTCATGCCCACCCGCAACGCACGCAACGGCACCGTCTTTACCCGCTACGGCGACCTCAAGCTGCGCAATGCCCGCCACAAGAGCGACCCGCAGCCGCTGGACCCGAGCTGTACCTGCCATGCCTGCGCAGGCACATCGGGCGTCCCCTGGAATCAGGGCGGGCGCGGCGGCTTTTCACGCGCCTATCTGCACCACCTCGACCGCTGCGGCGAGATGCTTGGCCCCATGCTCACCACCATCCACAACCTGCATTACTACCTGAACTTGATGCAGGAGATCCGACAGGCGCTGGAAGCTGGCAGCTTCGCCAGCTTCAGGCAGCAGTTTCAGAGCGAGCGCGCCAGCGGCTGCTGAAACAAGCGGGTCCGCGCTCGGGGCCCAGCCTGGGCCCTCAACAGGAACCCTCTGCCGTGAGCCCGAGCTGGGCCTGAACCTAGCCCTAAGCGGTGGGGACGCGGGCGTCGCTGACCAGCTCGCCGAAAGCCAGCACATCGGCGTCGTGCGCGGGCTCTATCCAAGGCTCGGCCAGCGCCGCGTCGTACCACTGGCGCATGGCCGGCAGCGCGAGCAGTCTTTGCACATAAGCGCTGCACGGCGGATCCAGCGGCAAGCTGTAGGTCTGCACCCGAAACGCCACCGGGCAGAAAAACGCGTCAACGGCGGTAAATGCCGCACCCGCCAAAAAAGGGCCGCCAAAGCTTTGCAGGCCGCCTCGCCACAGACCTTGCAGCCGCTGCAAATCGGCGGTCAGCGAGGCCAAGGCCTCAGGCCGCAGGCGCACCCGCACGCCGCAGCTCATGGAGCAGACATTGCGCAGCGTCGAAAAGCCAGCATGCATTTCGGCAGCGGCCGAGCGCGCCCAGGCCCGTGCGGCGGCCGACTGGGGCCAAACCGCTGCATGGCGCTCGGCCAGGTACTCAGCAATCGCCAGGCTGTCCCAGACGGTTAGCTCACCATCGACCAGACAGGGCACCTTGCCCGAAGGCGAAAAGGTGCCAAATCCGGACGGCCCGCCGCCCATGGGAAAGGGATGCAGCGACTCTTCGAAGTCCAGACCCAGGGTGCGCATCAGGACCCAGGGGCGCAGCGACCAGGAGGAGTAGTTTTTGTTGGCGATGTAGAGCTTCATGGGGGACGTGGTCAACAAAGGGACCCGACATCATCGGCCATGGCTGGCCTGGCGCCTAGGCAAGCCACAAAATTTCACCATCCGGGCCAGGGACTCAGGCCGCCACCGCGAACACGGTCAGCACACCGGTGTAGCCGTACAGGCTGTTGCCGGCGATTTCGCCGGCTGCAAAGAATCCGACCAGCGGCACATCGCCGAGCGCGCGCCGCACGATCTGAAGTTCCGCGCTGGGTCCGCCGAAATGCGGCCCGCCCCGGCCCGAGCAGCTGACGTAAATCGCCCCTGCGATGCGCTGCGAGGCGGCGACCGGGGCCAACTGCACCAGAGGCGATTCGGTGGACTCAATCTCCTCGCGGATCTCGGCACAAATACGCACCAGATCACTGCGCGCGGCGGCCGCATGGCGCTCGCAAAAACTCAGTCGCATGCCAGGCTCGGTGGCCTGCGCCACGGCCACTGCATGGCGGGCCGGATCCAGGCCGATGATGTGGCGCACCAGGGTGTCGGCGCCAAAAGGGCCGGTACGCCGCTTGCCCTCGCCGACCTCGGCCGCAGGACGCAGACCGACCAGGGTGCGCCGCACCTTGGCCAGCGCCGTCTGCGGCTCATCCAGGCTGACCTGCAAGTCCGCCAGCAGGACCTCCAGAGCAGGCTGGCCATCGAGCTCTATGACCACATGGCCGTCGCAGGCGGTGATGGTGCGCTCCGGCGCAATCGGCTGACAGCCCTGGGTCACGCGCGAGATCAGCGCCACCTCCGGGCCAAATGCCACGCCGCTGAAGCCGCCGGCAAACACGCTGCCGGCAGCGCCCTGGCCGCGCATATGGCCCCGCCCGCTCTGCGCAAACTGAACCACCTGCCCCCGGCTGGCGGCCAGGCCGCCAAACAGATAGCCACTGCGGGTGCGCTGGGCCAATTCGGCGATCAGCTCGGCCAGTTCCGGCTCGCCCGGGTCGGCATGAACCAGAGCGGTATGAGCGGCAAAACCACTGCCTGAGGCGCCAAGCGGAGCGACGCCAGAAAACACCCGGTACTGATCGGCCGGCAGCTCGCAGAGCATGACCGCCAGCGCCGGCTCGTCAAAGTACTCCACATTGTTCGATGCAATGCCCACCCCCACCGTGCCGGCCCAGTCCAGCACCTGCGGCAGCTCAGCGCTGAGGTAGTCGACGATGTCCTGTGCCTGCTCGGCGTAATGGTCAGTGATGTAGAGCAAGCCCAGATTGGGCGAGCCGGCATGGTCGGGCCGGGCCAGCAGCGCACGCAGCTGCGCCAGCACCAGAGCGGCAGCCATGCCCCACTGCGGGTGGGTGGCATGGCCAAAGGCAAACAATTTACCCACCGTACGGGCTCAACGGGACGCCGAGGACTTGCGCGAGGCGGCGGGAGCGCGTTTCGCCGATCTTTTGGCGGCTGGCTTCTTGGTTGCCGGATTGCCCACAGCAGCGGCGCCCGCCGCCCGCGCTTGTGCCGATTGGGCGTCGGCCATGGCGGTGCTGGCGATCTGCTGAAACTGCTGGGTCAGTGCGCCCCACCACTGCATGGGGTCGACCATCGCTGCGTCCGCCCCCGCAGCGGCGCCAGCCCTGGCGGCGGCTTTGCCAGACTTGGCACGGGCTTTGGCCGCCGGCGCTGCCGGCTCGGGCGTTTTTGCTGCCGGCTCAGCAGCCGCCGTGGCAGCAGGGGCTTGAGCAGGAGAAGAAGGCTTGGCGCTAAAGGCCTGGGCCATGTCCTGCATGCTCACATTCATGCCTTTGAGCGCGCTCAAGGTCATCTTTTGCACCTCCAGGGCCTGAATGGTGGCCTTGAGCGCGGTACCGTTTTGCTCCAGCCAGAACAGCACCGCCTTGAGCTCCTGGATGCGCTTGTCGAGCTCTTCCACATTCAGCGTGGGCGCCACCCAGTGGCCCAGAGGCGAGGCGGCCGTGGGCGCCGGTTGGGTCAGGCTTTGCAGAAAATCAAAGCCGGGCACCCATTTGCCGAAATCTCCGAAACCCGCTGCTTGGGCGTCACTCATGATGAATTCTCCTTGGTGGATCCTGACCGGGAACGGCCAGATGCGCCCGCCAGCACAACACGATGACACCATTGTGCAATGACCGTTGCGCGGACTGTGAAGTTTTGACTCTACTTTAGCCGCCTCTGACCCGCCCCCTTTTTTAACTTCGCAGGCGAGGAGATACTCTTATCGGCGCTGGCGCTCAATCGACGAACGCAGCCGATGAACAGGCCCACAAGACCATGGAACACAGCTTTGCCTCGGCCACGATACTGCTGTTGCTGATCACCGACCCGCTGGGCAATATCCCGATCTTCGTCAACGCGCTCAAGGCGGTACCCGCCGAGCGACGTGCGCGCGTAATCCTGCGCGAGGTATTGATTGCCTTTGGGGTGCTGCTGGCTTTCATGTTCGCCGGCCAGGCCTTCCTGCGGGCCATGAATTTGTCCGAGGTGTCCTTGCAAATCGGTGGCGCGCTGGTGCTGTTCCTGATTGCGCTGCGCATGGTCTTTCCGCCAGCACCGCAAGACAGCCCCGAGACCGAGAATGAGCCGCTGATCGTGCCCCTGGCCATCCCGGCGCTGGCCGGCCCCTCGGCGCTGGCCACGGTGCTGCTCTTGGTCAGCCAGGCGCCCGAGCGGCGGCTGGAATGGGTTGCGGCGCTGTGCGTCACGATGGCGGTGTGCGCGGTGGTGCTGCTGTCGGCCGAGCGGCTGCAGCGGGTGGTGGGCGCGCGGATGATCAACGCCTTCGAAAGGCTGATGGGCCTGATCCTGGTCAGCATCTCGGTAGAAATGCTGATCCGCGGCATCAAGACCCTGGCCCAGACCTGGCCGGCCTGATCCCGACGTCTGCACGATTTTTTTGACTGAGGCCTCAGTCGGCCTGCACCGCCGCCTCCACCGACTGGGCAAAGGCACGGAGTAAGACAGCGCCCTCTTCCTCCTTGCGATAGGCCAGGGCCAGGCCAATATTGCCCAGGGGTAGATCATGAAGCCGCTCAAAACGGACCGCGCGGACAGCCAGGTGTTGCCAAACATTGGGCACCAGTGCGACGCCCAGACCGCTTTCAACCAATGCCAGCATGGTCTGCGCCTGTGAGGCCTCCTGGACGATATGGGGCGTAAAGCCGGCGCTCGCGCAGGCATGCATCATGGACATATAGGACGCCGACCCCTCGAGCGGCGAGGGCATGATGAAGGGTTCGTCCCGCAAGTCGGCCAGTTTCAAGCGGGGCTTGCCTGCTTTCGGGTGCGAAGCCGGCAGGGCCGCAACATAGTGGTTGGTCTCTACAACGACGGTGGCCACCGTCGGATGATTGGGCGCCGGGTATCGCACCAGTCCAAGATCGATCACGCCGTCTCGCAAGCCGACCATGGCAGCATTGGTGCCCGATTCAGACAGACGCAAATCGACCCCCGGATGGCGCGCCCTGAAGTGCGCGATCGAGCGGGGCAGCAGCCGTATGGTCGACGAGGGCACGAAGCTGATGCGCAAGGTTCCAATCTGGCCGAGCGAGCCCATGCGGGCCGACAGCCTGAACTGCTCGGCATGAAACAGCGTGCGCCGCGCATGCTCGAGCACCCCCTTGCCCGCCACGGTGAGCTTGACCCCGGCCCGCGAACGCTCAAAAAGAGGGGCACCGATTTCTTCTTCGAGCTTGCGTATCGATACCGACAGAGGCGGCTGCGCCATGTGCAGACGCTCTGCCGCCAGCCTGAAATTCAGGGTCTCCGCCAGCACCAGCACCTGGCGCATCTGTTTGAGATCCATTTTCTTGATATCAGTTTCGTATCAGTTTGACAAAAAACAATATTAGACAGCATATGAGGGTGTTCCTAGGATGCAAGCTCTGGCTGAGCCAGCAAAGGGCGGTGAAGGAGCTTCTGCCCTGGACAGACAAGCCGGGTTCGATGGCCGGCCTGCGATCGCTTCTCGGCACAAACCACACCGCCCGGATCGATCACAAGCTGGCATGAGCGCTTGATCTTGTCGAGAACCCATAACAACCATCTTTGAGGGAGCTTTCACATGACACCACTGAGCCTCGTACGCCGTCCATTCCTTGCCAAACTCGCGACGGGCCTGCTCGGCTGCTCCTTGGCAGCCCTGAGCGCCCATGCCCAGACCATCGAAAAACCGGCCGGCTTTCCTGACAAGCAGGTCCGCCTGGTCGTGCCATTCCCGGCTGGATCGCCCCCCGATCTTCTGGCACGCATCATCAGCCCCTCGCTGTCCAACCGGATTGGCCAAACCGTGGTGGTCGATAACCGCTCCGGTGCCAACGGCAACATCGGCACCGAACACGTGGCCAACTCAGCGCCTGACGGCTACAGCTACATCGTTTGCGGCATCACCTGTTCAACAGCCGATGTCTTCTACAAGAACATGCGCTACGACATGCGCAAAGACCTGCTGCCGGTCGTGAACTTTGGCGTCTTCCCGCTGGTGCTGATCGTCAGCAGCAATTCGCCGTTCAAGACCGCCAAGGACTTGCTGGACTACCTGCAAAAGAACCCAGGCACCGCCTATGCCACCTACGGGCGCGGCGGCTCACCGCACATCGCGGGCGAGCAACTGAGTTCCATCGGCAAGGTCAGCCTCACCCATGTGCCCTTCGGCTCTTCGGACCCGGTGCTCGACATTGCCGCCCAGCGCGTGCCCTTCATGTTCATTCCTTCGGGAACTGCCAACGCCAAGAAAGACATCGTGCGCTCGCTGGCTGTGGCCAGCGCGCAAAGAGAAGCTCTGCTGCCCGACCTGCCGACCATGCAGGAAGTGGGCTTGAAGGGCTTTCAGATGGAAGCCTGGAACGCCCTGTGGGCGCCCAAGGGCACGCCCATCGACCGCCTGGAATACATGAACCGCCAGATCAACGCAGTTTTGAACGAGCCCGAAATCCGCAACCGCTTCAACGGCGCCGGCATGCGCATCATTGGCGGTACCCGTGCCCAGTTGTACGAGTACTACGACCAGGACAACAAGCGCTGGCATGAGGTCGCCAAGGTTCGCGGCATCGTGCCCGAGTGAGAGTGCCTGCCCCGCCGACACCACCGCGCGCCTGAATGCTGCAGTGGTGTCGGCAGCGCACTGGGTCGGCGCAGCCACTTGAGCACCGCTGCAAACCCAGGGCCCGCCCTTCTTCCCCCTTCAGGTTCATGAGCCGACACCCGCCTTCTTCGAACGAGCTGCCACTGGACGGGATCCGCATCCTGGACCTGACCAGTGTGATGCTCGGCCCCTATGCGACCCAGCAGCTGGGCGACTATGGCGCCGAAGTCATCAAAATAGAAGCTCCAGAGGGCGACACCACCCGACGCACCGGCCCCGCCATGGAGCCGGGCATGGCCGCCACCTTCATCGGCGCCAATCGCAGCAAGCGCAGCGTGGTTCTGGACCTCAAGCAGGCCAGCGCGCGCCAAGCCATGCTCGCCCTGGTTGACAGCGCCGATGTACTGATTTGCAGCATCCGCCCGCAAAAAATGGCAGCCCTGGGCTTGGCGCCTGAGCAACTGCGTGAGCGCAACCCCCGGCTGATCGTTGTAGCCATTTCCGGCTTTGGCGCCGATGGCCCCTACGCGGGCAAACCAGCGTATGACGACATCATCCAGGGCCTGTGCGGCCTGGCCTCGCTCAGCGAAATCGGCGGGGGCGCACCCAGCTATGTGCCCACCGTCGTGGCCGACAAGACCTGCGCCCTGTTTGCGGTTCAGGCGATCTTGACGGCCCTGGTGGCCAGAGGCCGCCATGGACGCGGCTGCCATGTGGAAGTGCCGATGCTCGAGGCGATGGTCAATTTCACCTTGGTCGAGCATTTCTACGGCGCCCACTTCCAACCGCCGCTGACGCCACCGGGCTATGCCCGGCTGACCACGCCCTGGCGCCGGCCCTATGCAACCACAGACGGCTACGTCTGCATCGTGCCCTACACCGACCAGCATTGGCAGCGGTTTTTCACCGAAGCACAGCGGCCCGAGCTGTTGCAGGACGAACGCTTTTGCACCATGTCGGCACGCACCGCCCACATCGATGCCTTGTACCGGGAGCTCGCCGCCTGCGTGCTCAGCCGATCGACCGCGCAGTGGCTGCAAGCCTGCGAACAGCTGGACATACCGGCCGCCCCCCTGCGGCGCCTGGCCGACCTGCAAAGCGATCCGCATTTGCAGGACACCGGGTTTTTCATCTCGCTGCAAGACCCGAAAATGGGCGCGCTGATCATGCCCGATGCGCCCCTGAAGTTCGATGGCGCCGGGGCCCGTCCGACCCTGCCGCCGCGCCTGGGGCAGCACACGGTCGAGGTGCTGCAAGCCGCCGGCGTATCGCCAGAGACCATCGCCCATCTGCTACAGACGGGCGCCGCCATTCAACACAACACCCAGGAGACCCAGCCATGAATCCGATCAGCCGTCGCACCGCCATCGCAGCCACCCTGAGCACACTCGCAGCCAGCACACGCGCGCAAAGCGATCTGCCCAGCCGCCCCATCACCCTGGTGGTCGGCTTCGCGCCCGGAGGGCCGAACGATCTGGTCGCGCGCCAGTTGGCGCTGCGCCTGTCCGACCAGCTCAAGCAACAGGTGATCGTGGAAAACCGGCCCGGCGCCAACGGCAACATCGCAGCCATGCATGTGGCGCGGGCACAGGCCGACGGCAGCACCTTGCTGTACAACAGCTCGTCGCTCGCGCTCAGCCCGGCGCTCTACCCCAAGAAGGTGGTCGAGCCGCTGGCCGAATTGACGCCGGTCACTGGCACCGCCTCGCTGCCCCTGGTCTGCGTGGTGCCCAGCGACTTTCCTGCCGAGGGCTACCGCGACTGGGTGGCCCGGGTGCGGGCCAACCCGGGCAAGTACAACTATGGCAGCCCCGGGCCCGGCAACCTGGCCCATGTGGTGCCGGCCATGATCCTCAAGGCCAACGGCCTGTCCGCCGTCCACACCCCCTACAAAGGCAGTAGCGAGGCCTTGCAGGGCATGCTCAGCGGCGCCACCCACTTCCAGTTCGACTCGGTCAACTCACCGATGACGCTGATCAAAAGCGGGCGCATCAAACCCCTGTTCGTCACCTCGGCCCAGCGCTCGCCGGCCCTGCCCAATGTGCCCACCATGGCCGAAAGCGGCGCGGCCAACTTCGACATGGCGGCTTGGCAGGGCGTGATGGCGCCAGCCGGCACACCGCAGGCGGTGGTGGCCAGACTGGCCGAAGAAATCGGCCGGGCCATGAACAACCCGGAACTCAAAGGCTCGCTGGCCAACCAGGGCGCCTACATCATTGCCAGCACCCCGCAGCGCTACGGCGCCTTCATCGCCGAGCAGTTGGCCGCCTATAAAAAGGCTGTGGACGACGCCGGCATCAAGCTCGACAGCTAGGAACAAGACCATGGATTTCAGCTTAAGCCCCGAACAACAATCGATCCGAGAGGCGGTGCTGCGCACCTGCGAAAAGTTCGACGCCGCTTACTGGTTGGAGAAGGACCGCCACGGCGGCTTCCCACTCGACTTTCACGCGGCCATCGCCGAAGCCGGCTGGCTGGGCATCTGCATGCCGCCGGAGTATGGCGGCGCCGGACTGGGCATACAGGAGGCCGCCTTGCTGGTGCAGGCCATCAGCGAATCGGGCGCCGGCCTGAGCGGCGTGTCGGCCATACACATGAACATCTTCGGCTTGAATCCAGTGGTCAAGTTCGGCACCGATGCGCAAAAGCAGCGCATGCTGCCGCCGCTGATCGCCGGCAAGGAAAAAGCCTGCTTTGCCGTGACCGAGCCCAACACCGGCTTGAACACCACCCAACTCAAGACCTTCGCCCGCAAGGAAGACGACACCTACTATGTGACAGGCCGCAAGGTCTGGATCACCACCGCGCAGGTGACCGAGAAGATGCTGCTGCTCGCGCGCACCACCCCGCTCGACCAGGTCAAAAAACCCACCGACGGCCTGAGCCTGTTCTACACCGACCTCGACCGGCGCTATGTGGACGTGCGTGAGATTGAAAAGCTAGGCCGCAAGGCGGTCGACTCCAACGAGTTGTTCATCGAAAACCTGCCCGTCCCCGCCGCCGACCTGATCGGCAAGGAAGGCGAAGGTTTTCGCAACATCCTGCACGGCATGAACCCGGAGCGCGCCCTGGCTGCGGCCGCCGCCATTGGCCTGGGGCGGGTCGCCCTCAAGCGCGCGGCAGCCTACGCCAATGAACGCATCGTCTTCGACCGACCCATCGGCAAGAACCAGGGCGTGCAACACCCGCTGGCCAAATGCTGGATGGAACTCGAAGCGGCCAACCTGATGGTCATGAACGCAGCCTGGCGTTACGACCAAGGCATGGAATGCGGGGCCGAGTCGAATGCGGCCAAATACTTGGCGGGCGAGGCCGGCTTCAAAGCCTGCGAGCAGGCCATCTTGACCCACGGCGGTTTTGGCTACGCCAAGGAATACCACGTGGAGCGCTACTTCCGCGAGGCCATGCTGCTGCGCATTGCGCCCATCAGCATACAGCTCATCATGTGCTACATCGCCGAGAAGGTGCTGGGCCTTCCAAAATCCTACTGAGAGAAAGACCCGCCATGAAGGATCTGGGGCGCCTGAGCCGAGGCCTGTTTTATGAAGACCTGCCGGTGGGCACGCGCTGGCACAGTGCCGGCCGCACCCTCTTCGAGGCCGACCTGGCCGCCTACGTCAACCTGACCTGGTTCACCGAAGAGCTCTTTACCAACCTCGACGACCGCGGCGGCAATGCCATCGCGGGTCGGCCGGTGCCGGCCCTCATGGTGATGGCTGTCGCCGAAGGTCTGGTGCTGCCCTCCATGGAGCGCACAGGCCAGGCCTTCCTGCACACTGAGATGGATGTGAAGGGACCGATTCAGGTGGGCGACACCGTCTACGTGGACTGCGAGGTGATTGAATCGCGGCTGACATCGGCCGGCGACAAGGCCCTGGTTCGCACCCGCAACACGGTCAAGAACCAGGCCGGCAAGGTGGTGCTGATCTACCAACCGCTGCGCCTGATGAAGTGCAGGCCGGCGCCATGAATCCCACCGTCGCCTACACACGCGACGGCGCGGTGGCCCTGCTGCGCATCAATAACCCGCCGGTCAACGCCCTGTCACAAGCGGTGATTGAGGGCTTGAGCCAGGCTGTCCAGGCCTTCGCAAACGATGCCGACGCCAAGGCGCTGGTGATCACCTGTGCGGGCCGCACCTTCGTGGCCGGCGGCGACATCACCGCCTTTGATGCACCCGACTTCTCGGCGCTGCCCTACAACGCGGTGCTGGCGCGCATCGAGGCGCTGGACCGTCCGGTGGTCGCCGCCCTGCACGGAACAGCTCTCGGCGGCGGTATGGAGCTGGCGCTGGCGGCGCATTACCGCGTCGCGCACAGCCGCACACAGTTGGGCTTCCCGGAGGTCAAGCTGGGCTTGCTGCCAGGCTCGCTGGGCACCCAGCGCCTGCCGCGTTTGATCGGCACCGAGCGGGCGCTGGCCATGATTTCGGACGGCCACAGCATCAGCGCCGCGCAAGCGCTGGACTGGGGGCTGATTGATGCGGTCTCTGGCGAAGAGTCCGAGGCTGCGGGCCTGAAATATGCCCAATCGCTGCTCGATAGCCAGGCACCCGTGCGGCCAACCAGCGCGCGCAGCCTGCCCGCCGGCGATGCCAGCCAGGAGCAGCAAGCCGCTCAGCAGGCCCAGCGCAAAGGCCGCTTCTATCCGGCTCTTTCGGCCATCGTTGAAGCGGTGCGAGCTGCCAGCCAGCCCTTCGCCCAGGGCGAGGCGATTGAGGCCAGGCTGTTTGAGGCGCTGCGCGCATCGCCGCAGTCACGCGCGCTGCGCCACCTGTTTTTCGCCCAGCGGCAGGCCGGCCGCGTGCCCGGCCTTGCGCAAGACCTAGTGCTGCGATCGATCCAGCAGGTGGGCGTGCTCGGCGCCGGCACCATGGGCCGCGGCATCGCCATCAACTTCCTCAATGTCGGCCTGCCGGTGCTGCTGGTCGAGCAAAGCGCGCAGGCGCTGGAAGCGGCTGAGGCAGCCATACGCCAGATCTATCAGGCCAATGTGGCCAAAGGGCGGCTGGCCGCGACCGAGTTGGAGCAGCGCATGGGCCTGCTCAGTGGTGCACTCAGCGAGAGCGCTCTTGCCAATTGCGATCTGGTCATTGAAGCGGTGTTCGAGGACATGGCCCTCAAGAAACAGGTCTGTGCCCGCTTAGGCGCGATCTGCAAGCCCGGCGCCATCATCGCCACCAACACCTCCACGCTCGATGTCGATGCGCTGGCGATGGCCACCGGCCGGCCGCAGGATGTGGTGGGCCTGCATTTTTTCAGCCCTGCCCATGTCATGAAGCTGCTGGAGGTGGTGCGCGGCGCGCAGACCGACCCGGTGGTGCTCGCCACCGTCATGCAGCTGGCCCGCACCATCGGCAAGGTGGCGGTGGTCTCGGGCGTGTGCTATGGCTTTATCGGCAACCGCATGGCCGAGGTCTATATGCGCGAGGCCGAATTCCTGATCATGGAGGGCGCAGCGCCATCGGAGGTGGATGCGGCGGTCGAAGATCTGGGCATGGCGATGGGGCCCTGCCGCATGCTGGACCTGGCCGGCATCGACGTGGGCGCCAAGACCGTCATCGAGTACGGCAAGGCCGGCGGCTTGCCGCCTGACGCCAGTTACCGTGCATTGGTCCAAAAACTCTTTGCGCAAGGGCAGTTCGGCCAGAAGACCGGGCTGGGCTATTACCGCTACGAGGGACGCCAGGCCTTGCCCAACCCGGCGGTAGATGTGCTGGCGCAAGAGCTTGCGCAAGCCCACGGCATCGTTCGCCGCAAGGACATCAGCCGGGCAGAAATCACCGAGCGGCTCCTGTATCCGCTGATCAACGAAGGCGTGCGGATTCTGGAAGAAAGCATAGCGTACAGGCCGGGCGATATCGATGTGGTCTGGACCGCCGGCTACGGCTTTCCCGACCATGTCGGCGGGCCGATCTTCATGGCCGATGAGGTCGGCCTGCCGCAAATTGTGCAGCGCATGGCGCACTATGCACAGACCCGCGGCAATGCCTACGGCTACTGGAATGTGTCGCCTCTGCTTCAATCCCTGGCCGATCAAGGCCAGCGCCTGTCTGACTGGAAAGCCCCCGCATGAAAGAAGCCGTGATCGTCTCGACCGCGCGCACCGGCATAGGCCGCGCCTATAAGGGCTCGCTCAACCACACCCCCTCGCCCAGCCTGCTCGGCCATGTGATCGGCCACGCGGTCGAGCGCGCCCAGATCGAAGGCGGCGAGGTCGACGACGTGGTGATCGGCACCGTGCTGGCCACGGGCACCGCCGGCATGAACGTCGCCCGCAACGGCCTGCTCGCAGCAGGCCTGCCGGCTTCGGTCGCGGCCCAGACTATGGACCGGCAATGCGCATCGGGCCTGATGGCGATCGCTACCGCGGCCAAGCAGGTGATGGTCGACGGCATGCAGATCGTCGTGGCCGGCGGTCAGGAAAACATCACCGCGGTGCAAAAGCCCTATTTCGACGCGGTCACCGCCAGCCGCGATCCAGCGGTCGAGCGCATGGCCCCCAACGCCTATATGCCGATGCTGCAGACCGCCGAGTTTGTGGCCCGCAAGTACGGCATCAGCCGCCAGGCGCAGGACGCGTATGCGCTGGAATCTCAGCGCCGCACCGCGCAAGCGCAGGCCTTAGGCCGCTTTGACCAGGAAATCGTGCCGATCACCACCACCATGGCGGTGACCGACAAAGCCAGCGGCGCCATCAGCCTGCGAACCATCACCCTGGACCGCGACGAGAGCAACCGCGCCGACACCACGTTCGAAGGCCTGGCGTCTTTGAAGCCGGTGATCGACGGTGGCGTGGTGACCGCCGGCAATGCCAGCCAGTTGTCTGACGGGGCCTCGGCCTGCGTCATCATGGAAGCCGCTCTGGCGGCGCGGCGCGGCCTGACGCCTTTGGGGGTCTATCGCGGTATGGCCGTGGCCGGCTGCGCGCCAGAAGAAATGGGCATAGGCCCGATCTACGCCATCCCCAAGCTGCTCAAGCTCCATGGCCTGGGCATCGAGGACATCGGCCTGTGGGAGCTCAACGAGGCCTTTGCCTGCCAGGCCCTCTACTGCCGCGACCACCTGGGCATAGACCCCGAGCGCTACAACGTCAACGGCGGCGGCATTTCCATCGGCCATCCCTATGGCATGACCGGCGCCCGCCTGGTCGGCCACGCGCTGATCGAGGGCCGACGCCGCGGCGTGAAGTACGTGGTGGTGACCATGTGCGTGGGCGGCGGCATGGGCGCGGCGGGTCTGTTTGAAGTCGCCTGAGGGGCCAAAGCACCTACCTCTCAAGATCGGCTGAGCGCCAGGCCCACTGGCGCTCAATCTGATCGACAGCCGGGCGCGCCAGGGCATTCGGCGCGAGGCGCGACCTCAAGGCCTAGTCTGCAGCAGGCGCACGCTCCAGGGCTGTGCGCTGCCGGGCTCGACCCCCACACGCACGGCACGCACGTCGTTAGCGCCAGGCACGATGAGGCGGGATAAATTGGGAATCGGGGACCTGTTCAGACTGAAAGGTTGATCGAAGCGAAACAGGTGGCTGTCGCCATGGATGAGCAGGACGGGAATGCCGGCGGCGGCGGCCAGCGGCAGCAGGGTTTGCCCAATGCTGGTCCTGAAGCCCGAGTGTGGCGGAAAATCCTCCCACGCCGATTTGGACTCCAGCGGATCCCCGTGCATGGCGATCACCAGGGCCTGGGCCCTGCTTTGCTGGGCCTGGGCGAACGCGGCCTTGATCCACGCCACATTGGCGCGGTCGCGCTCCAGGAATTCGGTGACCGCGCCGGCATCGCGCACCTCAAAATTGTTGTTGCTGCCGACAACATGCACCGTGACGAAGAGCACCCCCTGGTGCTGCCAGCGTAAATTCTCCACAAACTTGTCATGGCCCTCCCGGGCCTGGCTGTGCACCGCCAAGCGCTCCCGGCCCAGGGACCAGCCAGCAGGGAAAAACAGGGTGCGTAAAAAAGCCAGCCTGTCCAGGGGGTCATAGGAACCATTGCTGGCGCGATGACAGTCGGTCCACTCGTTGTCTCCTGGGGTATAGATCACGGGTGCCTCAAAGAGGCCGAAATGTCCGAGCTGAGTCCTGTACTCCTGCTCATCGCAACGCGAGCCGCCGGATTTGATGTCCCCCACGTGGATGGAAAACGCCGGCCGAGCGCGGTTGATGCCTTCAATCAGGGCGCGATAAGGCGCTCCCACTTTGGCCGCATCGCCATAAGGCAGATCCCCCAGGGCCACAAATTCGAAGCTTTGCGCCCTGGCCACAGCCGCGGACAAGACCAAAGCCAAAGCGGCGACACAGCGCAAGACGGTAGGGATGAACTGGGCCGGGCGCGGCATAAGCGAGTTTCCAAGCTAAATGAATCAGATAAGCTTAGCGGCCAGCCATGACAAGCACGTGGCAAGCATGCGCGCCCCGGGGGCGCTGGCTTAGCTGCGCGGGGTCGAATGTCACGCTGCTGCAAGCACCGGGCTGACAAATGTCACGATTTTTTCATGCGATCGACATAAAGTCACCGGAATACCACTCGAACCCAGCAAGCACCGGCACTGGTGTACCTCCTCCCATTCGGTCACCCCCGTCCATGATCAGAGGCTCCGTGATTTCTCGTCGAAGCATTGCCGCGCTGCTGCTGGTCGGGCTGCTGGCAGCCTGCTCGCCGCGTCAATTTCTCCTGAACCAGGCCGCCGACGCATGGACGGCACAGGGGCAGGCCGAAGAGGAAGACATCGGACTGGCCCGCGAGGCGAGCGCCTTTTATCTCAAGGCGTCTGAGGCTTTGCTGCGGCAGACACCGGGCCACTTGCCGCTGGCCGAATCGGTGGCCTCAGGGTTGACGCAGTACGCCTATGCCTTCGTGGCCTTTGAAGCCGAGCGTCTGCAGGCCTCTGCGCCCCAGGCCGCGCACCGACTCAACCAGCGGGCGCGCCGGCTTTACCTGCGCGCCCACCGGCACGCCATGGCTGCCCTGGCCCTGTCCAACCCCGCTTTGGTGCAGGCGCTCAAGCCGGCCAAAACCGGGCCGTTGCCGCAGCTGCGCAAGGAGGAAGTGGGGCTGACCTATTGGGCGGCCGCGTCCTGGGGGGCCTACATCGCACTGTCCAAAGACGATCCAGACGCTGTGGCAGATCTGCCGCTGGCCATAGGGCTGGCCGAGCTGGCCTGGAAGACCTCGCCCCAGTTTGGTGACGGCGCCCTGGCCAGCTTGATGGGCAACTTCGAGGCCGCCCGCCCCGGAGGCTCTGCTTCGACGGCCGCAGCCTACTTCAACCAGGCCATGGCGATCAGCGCTGGTCTCAACGCGGGGCCTTATGTCGCGAAGGCCGAGGCCATCGCCTTGCCGGCCGGTGACCGGCCCGCCTTCGAGGCCTTGCTCAAGCAGGCCCTGGCTGCCAGTGAAAAGCGCACCGACCTTTCCAACCAGATCATGCGTGAGCGCGCCCAGTGGCTGCTCGACGCTGCCGACGACCTCTTTTAAACGGAATACCCCATGACCTTTAAGCATGCCGCGCGTAGGCAATGGCTGGCCCGCGCTTTGACCATCGGGGCTGCACTGGGCGCCGGCCTGACGCATGCCAACGAAAAGACCTTGCGCATCGGCTCGCTGGTGCCCAAGAACTCCCTGTATCACCGCCAACTGCTGGAAATTGCCGACAGCTGGCGCAACGCTCAAGGCGCTGGTGCCAGATACATGGTCTACCCCGACGGCAGCCAAGGTGGCGAGGCCGAGATGGTCCGACGCATGCGAATCGGCCAATTGCAGGGTGCCTTGTTGTCGGTGGTGGGCTTGCGCGAGATCGAGCCATCCATCGCTGCGCTGCAGTCCATGCCGCTGCTGTTTCGCAACTGGGAAGAAGTCGATCATGTGCGGGAAAAGATGCGCCCGGCCATGGAACAGAAATTCCTGGACAACGGCTTCGTGGTGCTCGCCTGGGGCGATGCAGGCTGGGTTCGGTTCTTCTCGAAAGAGCCTGCAGTGCGGCCCGATGACTACAAGCGCATGAAATTCTTTGCCTGGGGCTCCGAGCCCGACCAGCAGGCGATCATGAAGAGCCTGGGCTACACGCCGGTGCCGCTGGAGACGACCGACATCCTGCCGGCCATTCAGACGGGCATGATCAATGTGGTGCCATCGACACCCTACTTCGCGCTGGCCACCCAGGTCTACAACTCGGCACCGCACATGCTGAACATCAACTGGGCGCCCATCGTGGGGGCTTTGGTGGTGACCCGCAAGGCCTGGGACGCGATGTCGGCCCAGACCCGGCAGGCCGTGCGCAGCGCCAGCGAGAAAGCCGGCACGCAAATCCGCAGCCAGGCCCGGCAGGAGGTTCAGGAGGCGGTCGCCGCCATGCAAAAGCGCGGGCTGATCGTCAGCACGCCCAACGCCGAGCAGATGAAAGAGTGGAATGAGCTGGCGGAAAAGCTTTATCCACGCATTCGCGGCACGATGGTGCCCGCCCAGACTTTTGACGAGGTCATGACTCATATCAAGGCCTACCGCGCCGCGCTGCCAAAGTGATGCCCGCGCTATTTGGCCCCAGTGCCCGGCGCCTGCCGGCGTTCGACGAAGCCCTGTCCTCAGCCGCACTGCTGCTGATGGTGCTCATACCGGTCGTCGAAATCCTGATGCGGCCCTGGCTGGGCAGCGGCATCGAGAATGCGCCGGTGGTGGTGCAGCATCTGGGGCTGGTGCTGGCCATGTGGGGCGCGCTGGCGGCCGAACGGCACGGGCATCTGAGTACGCTGGCTGGTGCGCGGCAGGCGCAGGCCCCAGGGCTGGCTGGCTGGACAGCGGTGTTCGCCCACGGCATGGCGGCGCTGGTCTGCGGCATGCTCGCCATGAGCAGTTGGCTATTGGTGAGCAGCGAACGTCAGGCCGCGCAGACGCTGGCCTATGGCCTGCCCGTCTGGTGGATTCAAGCGAGCATGCCGGTGGGTTTTGCGCTCTTGGCGGTCAAACTCGGCGCGCGTTGCGTCACGGCCCCAAAGCTTCGGTACTTGGCCGGATTGGCCCTGGCTTTGTGCGGCGGCTATTTGCTGAGCTTGTTCGATGGCACGCCGGTGCTTTTGTGGCCTGGGGCTTGTCTGTTGCTGCTCGCCTTGCTGGCCGGCGCCCCAATTTTCGCGGTGCTCGGCGGACTGGCCTTGGCCCTGTTCTGGCAAGAAGGCATGCCCCTGGCTTCGATTGCGCTTTCTCACTACCAGATCACCGTCAATCCTTCATTGCCTGCTTTGCCGCTGTTCACCCTGGCCGGCCTGATATTTGCAAAGACGGGTGCAGCGCAAAGGCTGAGCCATCTGTTCGTGGCCTTGTTCGGCCAGGGCACTACCGGCACGGTGCTGGCGACCGCGCTGCTGTGCTCCTGCTTTACCGCGCTGACCGGCGGCAGCGGAGTGACCATCTTGGCACTCGGTGGTTTGCTGCTGCCACTGCTGCTGCGGTCAGGCTACCCAGAACGCCGAGGCATTAGCCTGGTCACCAGTGCCAGTGCATTGGGCGTCTTGCTGGCACCGTCGGTCCCGCTGATCATGTACGCCGTCATTGCGCGGGTGCCCATCCACACCATGTTTTTGGCAGGACTGCTGCCAGCGCTGGTGATGATTGCATTTTTAGTCGTGTTTGGCGGCTACTTGCGATCGCCACGCCCGCCCGGCCTTGCCGGCAACTTGCCCAGCCCAGCCATCAAGACCCCGGTGTGGCAGGCCGCATGGTCTGCAAAATGGGAGTTGCTCGCGCCAGTGGTGGCCATCGGCTCGCTGGTTAGCGGCCTGGCCACGCCCACCGAGAGTGCTGCGGTCACGGCCCTGTACGCCATCGCGACCCAGGCCTGGGCGCACCGCGAGTTGGGCCCTCGCCTGCTGGGTCGCTGCCTGAGCGAGTCGGCACAGATCATCGGCGGAATTTTGCTGATCCTAGGGATGGCGCTGGCCCTGACCAATTACCTCATAGACGCCGGCATTCCCGATGCAGCCATCGAGGCGGTACAAGGGGTTATTTCCGACAAATATGTCTTCATGGTGGCTTTGACGCTGTTTCTATTGCTTGCTGGGGCCTTGATGGAGATTTTTGCGGCCATTGTGGTGCTGGTGCCCCTGCTGCTTCCCGTGGCCATGAGTTACGGCGTCGACCCGGTGCACTTTGGCATCATTTTTCTTGCGGCCATGGAGATGGGCTTTCTGTGCCCACCGGCTGGCATGAACATCTACTTTTCCTCGGCCATGTTCGGCAAGCCGGTGCGCGAAGTCGCGGTGGCGGTTTTGCCCGCCTTGCTGGCCATATTCTTGGGCACCCTGGCGATCGCCATGCTGCCTTGGCTGGCCACTGGGCTGCCCAGCTTGTTCAAGCCCTGATTGAAGCAGGGGCGCTGCTGGGGCCCGGCTGACGCGCAGCGTCTGAGGCCGCAGCCAGCGGCGCAATGCGCTGGTCGATCGCGCCAAATAAGCTCTGGCCGTCCTTGCCCTTCATCTCGATGCGGATGGTGTCACCAAACTTCATGAAGCCGGTGCTGGGCTGACCGTCGAGTATGGTTTCCATGGCGCGCTTTTCCGCAATGCAGCTGTAGCCGCGCGGCCAGCTCTTGCGGCCGTCTTCTTCCACCGCCCGGTTGCTGACAGTGCCGCTGCCCACCACCGAGCCGGCGCGTACATTGCGCGTCTTGCACAGGTGGGCGATCAACTGGCCGAAGTGAAAAGTCATCTCGGGGCCGGCCTCACACAGACCGACCTTGCGCCCGTTCCAGCTCGACTGCAGCGTCAGGTGGACCCGACCGCCCTGCCAGGCATCACCGAGCTCGTCGGGCGTCACCGCCACCGGGCTGAAGGCGGTGGCCGGCTTGCTCTGCACAAAGCCAAAGCCCTTGGCCAGCTCGGCGGGGATCAGGTTGCGCAGCGACACATCATTAGCCAGCATCAGCAGACGTATGCCGTCAATCGCCTGCTCGGCATCGCTGCCCATGCTCACATCGCCGGTGATGACTGCGACTTCGGCCTCAAAATCAATGCCGAAGGCTTCGTCGGCGCAGATCACAGGCTCACATGGGCCGATGAAGTCATCGCTGCCGCCCTGGTACATCAGCGGGTCGCTGTAAAAGCTCTCCGGCACCTGGCTGCCCCGCGCCGCCCGCACCAACTCCACATGGTTGATATAGGCCGAGCCGTCGGCCCACTGATAAGCCCGCGGCAAAGGCGCCATGCAGCGCTGCGGCTCAAAAGGGAAGGCATGCCGGGCCTTGCCCAGGTTCAGCGTCTGGTAAAGGTCCTGCAATTGGGGTGACAAAAAGTTCCAATCGTCCAGAACCTGTTGCAGGGTCTGCGCGATGTCGGTCGCATAATGGGCCGTCGTGAGATCGCGCGAGACGACGATCAGTTGGCCGTCACGGGATCCGTCTTTGTAGCTTGCAAGTTTCATGGTGGACAGGCTGCCCGGCAGGTCCTGGCAGGCAGCGTCATGTTTGTGGACTCAAAGCTCAAGCTTAACCTCTCTACGCACCACACCGGTACGCCCCCCTGGCCGACGGCACTGGCGCTGACCTTGGTGGTGGTGGCGCTCCACGGCTGGCTGCTGGCGCAGGGGCCCGATTCCATGTGGCTGGGCGCGCGCGAGGCCCTGACACCCAAGGTCTCTCTGAATACGCGCAGCATTGTGGCGGAAGGTGCCCAAGCCGAGCCCGCCGCCACGGCCGCCAAGCCGGCGCCGCCCGAGCGCAAGTCCACCAGCCCAAGCACATTGACGATGCAAGAGAGCGCTGAGGCTAGCTCCGCCCCGTCTGAGGCCGAGCGGGCGCAGGCCGAGCGAGCGCAGGCCGAACAGGTGGCCGCTGCCAGCCCGTCCGAGGCGCTGGCCGAGCAGGCGCCCCAGCCTTCGGCGCCGGCCTCCAGCCCATCGCTGGCGCAGACCCCACCAGCGACTGCGCCTGCAAGCGCGGAGGCGGTCGAGCCCCCACCTACTACTGCACCTACTGCAGCACCCACCACCGCACCATCGCTGGCATCCGACCCAACAAGCCCGCCGGTCACCCCACCAGCGGCCGAGCGGCAGCTGGCACTGGCGGTGCCCGGCTCGGCCCGCCTGAACTACCAGCTCACCGGCCGGGCACGCGGCTTCGAGTATTCGGCCAGCGGCCAGCTCGACTGGCAGCACGACGGCCAGCGCTACCAGGCGCGGCTGTCCATCAGCGGCTTTTTGCTGCCCAGCCGCAGCCAGAGCAGCGTGGGCGAGATCGGGCCCGAGGGCCTGTCGCCCCGGCGCTATTCCGATCGGGCGCGGGGCGAGCAGGCGGTGCACTTCCAGCCCGAGCTCGGTCGCATCAGCTTTAGCGCCAACAGCCCGCCGGTGGCCTGGCAAGCCGGGGCCCAGGACCGCCTGAGCGTGACGCTACAGCTGGCGGCCCTGCTGGCCGGCGACCCCGGGCACTTTAAGCCCGGCGTCACGGTGAGCATGCTCACGGCCAGCAGCCGCAACGTCGAGCCCTGGGACTTCAGCGTCATCGGCAGCGAAAGCCTGAGCCTGCCCATGGGCACGCAGCCCGCGCTGCACCTCAGACGCGCGGCCAGACACCCCTATGACCAGACGATAGATCTCTGGTTTGCGCCGGCCCTGGGCTATCTACCGGTGCGCATCCTGCTCAGCCAAGGCAATGGTGATCTGGTCGACCAGCGTCTGGCCAGCATCGAGCGCCCTTGAAACACGCCCCACCGACCCACAATTGAGCCCAACCCCCGATAAGGCCACAACCCCATGACTCTGCAAATGCTCTATGACTCCGACGACTTCGTGGTGATGCACATGGTGGCCGACGCCGAGTCGCCCGCCGATGCGCAGCAGCCCGCCCTGGTTCGCCATGGCTTTGAGATCGTTGACAAGCGCCACGGCCGTGAGGTCTTCCTGGAAGGCTCCTGGGCCGAGCTTTTTCAGCAGCGCTTGCAGCACTGGCGCGATCACGCGCCCACCCAGGACGAGGTCGAGGCCACCCTGGAAGGCTATGCCCAGCTGGCGCAAACCCCGATTGGCTTGCACTGATGCAGCGAGCCGAGAGCCGCAGCACAGCCCAGCCGCGCGCTGAACTCAGGCCGGCTTCACCTCGACGCGCTGAATTTGGCATGGCGGCATGACCCCTGCCCAAAACGCCACCCGCTCAAGGACAGGCCGGCTGGCCACCAGCCTGCTCATGCTCGGCCTGGTGCTGGCCAGCTCGGTGCTGGGGGCCGCCCACGCGCAGCCCCGCGCCGCGCTCAGCACCCGGCTGAGCGCGCTAGCGCCTTCGCAGGTGCTGCTGCTGGGCGAGCAGCACGATGTCGCTGAGCACCAGGAGATCGCCAGGGAGCTGGTTCAAGCCCTGGCCGCCCAGAATCAACTGGCCGCTCTGGTGCTGGAAATGCTGCCAGCCGGCCGCAGCAGCAGCGGCTTGGCCCCGGGCAGCCAGGAGCAGACCGTGCGCCAGGCGCTGGGCTGGGACGAGCGGGGCTGGCCCTGGCAGGCTTATGGCCCGGTGGTGATGGCGGCGGTCGCAGCTGGCGTGCCGGTGTTCGGTGGCAATCTGCCCCTGGAAGCGCTGCGGGCCAGCATGGGGCGCAGCGAGCTCGATCAGCGCCTGCCCGCGCCCGCACTGGAGCAGCAAAAGCAGCTGATGCGCGAAGGCCATTGCGGGCTCTTGCCTGAAAGCCAGATCGCTCCCATGGCGCGCATACAAATCGCGCGCGACCTCAGCTTGGCGGACACGCTGCAAAGCGCGGCCGCATCAGCCAGCCCCGGCCAGCAGGTCTTGCTGCTCAGCGGCAGCGTCCATGCCGACAAGCAGTTGGGGGTGCCCAGGCACCTGAGTGCATCGCTCAAGGCGGTGAGCGTGCGCCTGCTCAGCCAGGGCAGCGATCCGGCCGGCGGCAGCTTTGACGCCCACTGGCCCACCGGCCCTGCCCCGGCGACCGACCACTGCGCGGCCCTGCGCGAGCAGTTCAAAGGACGCAGCGCCAATCCGCCAGCGCGCCCCTGAGGCGCCAGAACAGGCCGGGCAAAAGACGCTCAGGCCTGCTGCGAGATCGCGTCGGCCAGCAGATCGACCATGCGCTCGATCTGCGCCGGCTCGATGATGAAGGGCGGGCACAGCACGATGTTGTCGCCCGCCGGCCGCACCAGCAAGCCAGTCTGAAAGCAGCGCATGAACACCTCGTAGGCACGCCGGCCGGCCACCGGCCCGGGGGCCAGCTCAACGGCGGCCGCCAGCCCCAGGCTGCGTATGCCCACCACATGGGGCTGGCCGCGCAGGCGGCTGTGCATCGCATCACCGAGCAGCGGGCCCATGCGGGCGGCGCGCTCGAACAGGCCTTCTTGCTGGTACAGCTGCAAAGTGGCGATGGCGGCGGCGCAGGCCACCGGATGGCCCGAATAGGTGTAGCCATGAAACAGCTCGATCGCATGTTCGGGGCTGCCGCTGTGGGCCTGCATCATGGCCTGGTAGATGCGATCGGAGCAGATCACGCCGCCCATGGGGATGACGCCATTGGTCACGCCCTTGGCAAAGTTGATCATGTCCGGCACCACGCCAAAGTAGTCGGCGCCAAAGGCAGTGCCCAGCCGGCCAAAGCCGGTGATCACCTCGTCGAAGATCAGCAAGATGCCGTGCTTGTCGCAAATTTCGCGCAGGCGCTTGAGATAGCCCTGGGGCGGGATGTACCAGCCGGCACTGCCGGCCACCGGCTCGACGATGATGGCCGCCACATTGCTCGCATCGTGCAGCGGCAAGATGCGCTGCTCCAGCTCAAGCAGCGGGTCTTCGGCCCAGACCGGCTCGCTGCCCTGTATGTACGCATGGTTGACCGGATCGTGGATGAAGCGCATGTGATCCACATGCGGCAGCATTTGCGTGCCATAGACCTTGCGGTTGGCGGGCAGGCCGCCCACGCTCATGCCGCCGAAATTGACCCCGTGGTAGCCCTTCTCGCGGCCGATGAACACATGCCTATGCCCCTCGCCGCGGGCGCGGTGATAAGCCAGCGCCACCTTCAGCGAGGTATCGGCCGCCTCCGAGCCCGAGTTACAAAACAGCACCTTGTTCAGATCGCCTGGGGCCAGGGCGGCAATCATCTCGGCAGCCTTGAAAGCCTGGTCATTGCTCACCTGAAAAGCGGTGGCGTAGTCCAGGGTAGCGAGCTGACGGGTGATGGCCTCGTTGATGGTCTTGCGCTTGTGGCCGGCGCTCACGCACCAGAGGCTGGAGATGCCGTCGAGCACCTGCCGCCCATCATGGGTGGTGAAATGGGCGCCATCGGCAGCGACAAAAACCCGTGGGTTTTGGGCAAAGCTGCGGTTGGGCGTGAAGGGGAGCCACTGGTGCTCCATATTGAACTCAGGGTAGGCCATGGGTTTTCCTGCGGAGCCAGGGCGGCCCCGTGGGGATTTTCGCACCGGCCTTGCAGCATGGGCCGCCAGGCTGACCGCCGTGCGCGCATTTGAGACAATCGCGCACTATGAGCTCCACCTATATCCTCACCCTGTCCTGCCTGGACCGTCCTGGCATCGTCCACGCTGTCTCCGGCTTTCTGTTCGAGCGCGGCGGCAATATCCTGGATGCGGCGCAATATGCCGACGACAAGGACGAGGACGCCACCGGCCTGTTTTTCATGCGGGTGGGTTTTGGCTGCGCGCTGCCGGCCGAGCAACTCAAGGCCGAGCTGGCTGATTTGGCCAAGGGCTTTGGCATGAGCTTTCAGCTCAAGCCCACCGGCGAGGCGGTCAAGACGGTGATCATGGTCAGCAAGGAAGGTCACTGCCTCAACGACCTGCTGTTTCGCTGGAAAAGCGGCCTGCTCAAGCTCGATGTGCGCGCCATCATCTCCAACCACCGCGAGTTCTACCAACTGGCGGCCAGCTACAACGTGCCGTTTCACCATATCCCGGTGACGGCGGCCACCAAGGCCGATGCCGAGGCCCGGCAGTACGAGATCATTCAAAGCGAGGGCGCCGAATTGGTGGTGCTGGCGCGCTATATGCAAATCCTCAGCGACGAACTGTGCCGCAAGCTCTCGGGCCGGGCGATCAACATCCACCACAGCTTTTTGCCCAGCTTCAAAGGCGCGCGGCCTTACCACCAGGCCCATGCGCGCGGCGTCAAATTGATCGGCGCGACCGCCCACTATGTGACCTCCGACCTCGACGAAGGCCCGATCATTGAGCAAGACGTGGCCCGGGTCGAGCACAGCAAGACGGTCGAAGACCTGACCGCCCTGGGCCGCGATACCGAAAGCCTGGTGCTGGCGCGTGCGGTCAAGTGGCACAGCGAGCACCGCGTGCTGCTCAACGGCCACAAAACGGTGAT
Organism: Polaromonas sp.; assembly: GCA_044352515.1. Lineage (GTDB taxonomy): Bacteria > Pseudomonadota > Gammaproteobacteria > Burkholderiales > Burkholderiaceae_C > Polaromonas. Next base: position 2,752 of record JBILDR010000005.1, on the reverse strand, counting down.
CTTCAAGTAAGCCGCCGGCCATGAGCCAGGCCGCTGCCAAGCGCATCCCGCCCATTCAGTGCCTGCTGACTTTCGAGGCGCTGGCGCGCCTGCGCAGCGTCACCCTGGCGGCCGACGAGCTCTTCGTCACGCCGAGTGCGGTCAGCCACCGGGTCAAGCAGCTCGAGCAGATCCTGGGCACCAAGCTGTTTGGCCGGGCCGACTTCTCGCTGACCACCGAGGGCATTGAATACCTGGCCCATGTGCGCGACGGTCTGGCCACGCTGCAAAAATTTCCGGGCATTGCCGGCCAAAGCTCAGCGCCGGGCAAGCGCCGGCTGCGGGTGGCGGTCACGCCCACCTTTGCACGGGCCATCCTGATTCCGCGCCTCAAGCAATTTACCGACGCCTACCCCGAGATCGAGCTGGCTCTGCAGGTCTCGATTCCGCTGCTCGACGTGGTGGCCGAAGACGCCGACCTGATGATCCGCTTTGGCAGCGGCCGCTATGCCGATGTCGAGCATGTCTGCCTGGTCAAGGACGAGGTCACGCCGCTGGCCTCGCCCGCCTTTGTGCGCGAGCACGGCCCCTTTGAGCTTGCGCAAGACCTCGAAGGCCAGGCCCTGCTGCGCTCGCCCCTGGAGCCCTGGCGCACCTGGTTTGCCGCCCAGCATCTGGACTGGCCCGAGCCGACCGAAGGCTCACAATTTAACGACGTCGGCCTGATGTGTGACGCCGCCGCGGCCAGCATGGGCATCGCCCTGGTCAGGCTCAAGCTCGGCGCGCCCTGGCTGGACAACGGGTCGCTGGTGCGCCTGTTCGCCCAAGCGGTCCCCAGCCCGCATGCACACTACCTGTGCTGGCGCACCGGCGCCATGGACCGCTGGGAGTGCCAGGCTTTCGCGCAGTGGCTCAGGCAGGCGGCTTGAGGGGCGTTCACGGGGAGATGTAAATTTCCTCACGCGGCGGCCCGGACTGTCCGCTACAGTGGCTGCTGCTGGAGATTGCCCATGAACGCCCCCCTAAGTCCTGCCCAAACTTCGTCGATGGAGCGCGCCGCCCGCCAAGCCCAGGTGGTCGCGGCTCTGCAGCGGGTGCTGCCTGCGCATGCCCTGCTGTGGCACAGCGAGGACACCACGCCCTATGAATGCGACGGCCTGACCGCCTACCGCGAGCGGCCGCTGGTGGTGGCGCTGCCTGAAACACAAGAGCAGGTGCAAGCCGTCCTCAAGGCCTGCCACGCGCTGGCGGTGCCCGTGGTGGCGCGCGGGGCGGGCACCGGCCTGTCGGGCGGGGCCATGCCCAACCGCCTGGGGGTGACGCTGTCGCTGGCCAAGTTCAACCAGATCCTGAACATAGACCCGCTGGCGCGCACCGCCACCGTGCAGTGCGGCGTGCGCAACCTGGCCATTTCCGAAGCGGCTGCGCCCTACGGCCTGTATTACGCGCCTGATCCCTCCAGCCAGATCGCCTGCACCATAGGCGGCAATGTGGCCGAAAACTCAGGCGGGGTGCACTGCCTCAAATACGGACTGACGGTGCACAACGTGCTACAGGTCAAGGGCTACACCATCGAAGGCGAGCCGATTGAGTTGGGCAGCACCGCGCTCGATGCGCCCGGCTACGACCTGCTCAGCGTGGTCATCGGCAGCGAAGGCATGCTGGCCATCACCACCGAGGTGACAGTCAAGCTGGTGCCCAAGCCGCAACTGGCGCGTTGCATCATGGCCAGCTTTGACGACCTGCGCAAGGCCGGCGAGGCAGTGGCGGCGGTGATTGCCGCCGGCATCATCCCGGCCGGGCTTGAGATGATGGACGGGCCGATGACGGTCGCGGTGGAAGACTTCGTGCACGCCGGCTACGACCTGAGCGCGGCCGCCATCTTGCTGTGCGAGAGCGACGGCACGCCCGAAGAGGTGGAAGAGGAAATCGGCCGCATGAGCGCGGTACTGACCGCAGCCGGCGCCACCGCGATCACGGTCAGCCGCGACGAGGCCCAGCGCCTGAAGTTCTGGAGCGGACGCAAGAACGCCTTCCCCGCATCGGGCCGCATCAGCCCAGACTACATGTGCATGGACTCGACCATTCCGCGCAAGCGCCTGGCCGACATCCTGCAAGCCATCAGCGAGATGGAAGTCAAGTACGGCCTGAAATGCCTCAATGTCTTTCATGCGGGCGATGGCAACCTGCATCCGCTGATCCTTTTCGATGCCAACGACGCAGACCAACTGCGCCGCTGCGAGCTGTTTGGTGCCGACATCCTGGAAACCAGCGTGGCCATGGGTGGCACCGTCACCGGCGAACATGGCGTGGGCATCGAGAAGGTCAACAGCATGTGCGTGCAATTCTCAGCCGATGAAAACGAGCAGATGTTCGCCCTCAAGCGCGCCTTCGACCCGCAAGGCCTGCTCAACCCCGGCAAGGTCATTCCCACGCTCAACCGCTGCGCCGAATACGGCAAGATGCTGGTGCGCGCAGGCCAGATCAAGCACCCGGACCTGCCGCGGTTTTAAGAGGGGCCAGCAGGCAAGGGGCTGCCCCATCGCGCCGAGGCGGCGCTCCCACAAAGCTCCAGCGAATCCCGTTGGAGGGGGTGTGGGAGCTGCGCCCTCGCAGCGATGCGGCGATGATTCAGCCAGCAGGCCTCGTTCATAGGCCCTATCGCGCCGAGGCGGCGCTCCCACAAAGTTCCAGCGAATCCCGTTGGAGGGGGTGTGGGAGCTGCGCCCTCGCAGCGATGCGGCGATGATTCAGCCAGCGGGCCTCGTTCATA